>JAOZVS010000159.1 GCA_025869435.1 Zavarzinia sp. | reverse complement strand
AGCAGATCTTCTGGAAGTCGGCGGCGGCGGTCTACGACCTCGACCTGCCGGCGCTGAACAAGATCGCCGCCAAGATCGGCCCGAAGAAGAACTGGCTGGCGACCGCCAAGGCCGCGGAGTAACGCGCGCCATGGCATCAACCATTCCGGCTGCGGTCATCGCGGCGGCGGCTCGCTGGCCCGACCGCCCCGCGATCGAGGAAGGCGGCGTCGTCTCGAGCTTCGCTGCGCTCGAGGCGGCCCGCCGGACCGCCGCGCGCGCTTTCATCGCCGCCGGGGTGATGAAGGGCGACAGGGTGGCGATCTGGGCGCCCAACATGGCGGAATGGATCGTCGCCGCCATCGGTCTGCAATCGGTCGGCGCCGTTCTCGTGCCGCTGAACACCCGCTTCAAGGGGCGGGAGGCCGGGCAGATCCTGCGCGCTTCCCGCGCCAAACTGTTGCTGACGGTGCGCGGCTTCCTCGGCTTCGATTATCCCGTCATGCTGGCCGGGGAAGACCTGCCGGACCTTCAGGGCATGGTCATCCTGCGGGGCGAGGCCGGCGCCGACCTCGACTGGCCGGCCTTCCTCGCGCAAGGGACCGCTGTCACCGAACAGGTGGCGGCGGATCGCCTCGCTGACGTTGGCCCAGACGATGCCTGCGACATGCTCTTCACCTCCGGCACCACGGGAATGCCCAAGGGCGTCGTCTCCCGCCACGGCCAGACGGTGCGCACCATCGAGACATGGGCCAGCGTCGTCGGCCTGACCGAGCAGGACCGTTTCCTCATCGTCAATCCCTTCTTCCACTCCTTCGGTTACAAGGCGGGCTGGCTCGCCTGCCTGTTGAAGGGCGCGGCCTGCCTGCCGGAAGCGGTGTTCGACACCGCCCGCCTGCTCGACCGCATCGAGAAGGAGCGGGTCAGCGTGCTGCCCGGCGCGCCCACGGTCTATCAGTCGATCCTGGGCGACGGCTCTTACGCCACGCGCGATCTCTCGTCCCTTCGCCTCGCCGTTACCGGGGCGGCCAGCGTGCCCGTCGACCTGATCCGCCGCATGTTCACCGACCTGAAGTTCGACGTCGTGCTGACCGCCTATGGCCTGACCGAGGCACCGGTGGTCACCATGTGCGGCGTGGGCGACGATCCCGAGACCATCGCCAATCGCTGCGGCAAGCCGATCCCCGGCATCGAGGTGATTTGCGCCGACGCCGAGGGCCGGGAAGTGCCGCGCGGCGCCGAAGGCGAGGTGCTGGTACGTGGCTACAACGTCATGGCCGGCTACTTCGAGAACGAGGCGGCGACACGGGATGCCGTCGACGATGCCGGCTGGCTGCACACCGGCGATATCGGCGTGATGGACGAATGCGGTTACCTGAAGATCACCGACCGCAAGAAGGACATGTTCATCGTCGGCGGCTTCAACTGCTATCCGGCCGAGATCGAGAACATCATCCTGTCCCGGCGCGACATCGCCCAGGCTGCCGTGGTCGGCGTGCCGGACGAGCGCATGGGCGAGGTCGCCAAGGCCATCATCGTGCCCGCCCGGGGAGCGGTCCTCGAAAAGGATGAATTCCTCGCCTGGTGCCGCGCCAACATGGCCAACTACAAGGCGCCCCGCCAGGTTGAAATTTGCGAAACCCTGCCGCTGACCGCCAGCGGCAAAGTCCAGAAATTCATGTTGCGGTAACGCACAGCGTTATCAGGGAAAACGCCATGAACAAGAGCATGAGCATCGAGGCGATGGTCGGCCGGCTGAAAAGCGGCATGACCATCGGCATTGGCGGTTGGGGCGCGCGGCGGAAGCCCATGGCGGCCATCCGGGAGATCCTGCGCAGCGATGTCAAGGACCTCACCGTGGTTTCCTATGGCGGGCCGGATGTCGGCCTGCTCGCCGCCGCCGGCAAGATCAGGAAGCTGGTGTTCGGTTTCGTCTCGCTCGATTCCATCCCGCTCGACAATCACTTCCGCTCGGCCCGCCAGGCGGGCGCTTTCGAGACGCTGGAAATCGACGAGGGCATGTTGCAATGGGGCCTGCGCGCCGCCGCCATGCGCCTGCCCTTCCTGCCGACACGCGCCGGCCTCGGCACCGATGTCGAGGGGCTGAACGGCGCGCTGCGCACCGTCACCTCGCCCTATGATGACGGCGAAGTGCTGATCGCCATGCCGGCGCTGAACCTCGACGCCGCCTTCGTTCATGTGAACGCGGCGGATACACTTGGCAATGCCATCGTGACGGCGCCCGATCCCTTCTTCGACGAGTTGTTCTGCCGCGCCGCCGATCAGGCATTCGTTACCACCGACCGGCTGGTGACGACCGCCGAACTCGGCGGCATGCCGGGAATGCGCCATCACCTCGTGGAGCGGTCCTGCGTGACCGGCGTCGCGCTGGTGCCTTTCGGTGCCCATCCGACCTCGTCGGGGCCGGACTACGGCTTCGATTTCAAGCACCTGAAAGATTACAACGACGCCGCCTTCCCGGACTGGCGGGCGCGTTTCGTCGACGGCGTCAGTCACGATGCCTATCTCGCCGCCGTGGGCGGGGCTGAAAAGCTCGCCGCGCTGCCGCTGCCCGTGTTCTGAGGAGAGGGACGATGACCTATACGCTCGCGGAACTCTGCATCACGGCGGCGGCCGAAGCCTGGCGCGACAATGGCGAAGTGCTCGCCTCCGGCATCGGGCTCATTCCCCGGCTGGCGGCTTCCCTCGCCAAGGAAACTTTCGAGCCGGCCCTGATGATGACCGATGGCGAAGCCTATCTGGTGGAGGAGCCGGTGCCCGTCGGCAAGCGCGGCGGCTACCAGCCGAAGGTCGAGGGCTGGATGACCTATGCCCGCGTCTTCGACGTCGTTTATCGCGGCCATCGCCATGCCATGACCGGCCCGGTGCAGGTCGACCGCTTCGGCCAGCAAAATATCTCGGTCGTCGGCGATTATGCGAAGCCCAAGGCGGCCTTACTCGGCGTGCGCGGCATTCCGGGCAACACGATCAATCACATCAATTCGATGTTCGTGCCCAATCATTCGACCCGCGTCTTCGTCTCGGGCGAGGTCGATATGGTCTCCGGCGTCGGCTACAACCCGGCGCGGCTGTCGGGCGGCCGCTCGGATCGTTTCGTCGACCTGCGCCTGATCGTCACCGATCTCGCCGTGCTCGACTTCGGCGGCAAGAATCACGCGATCCGCGTCCGTCACCTGCACCCGGGCGTCAGCTTCGATCAGGTCCAGGCGGCGACGGGCTTCCCGCTCGAAGGCCGCGAGACGGCGACCGAGACCCCGGCGCCGACGGCGGAACAGCTTCGCCTGATCCGCGAGGTGCTGGATCCCCATAACGTCCGGGCCACGGTGTTCAAGGAAAACCCGCCGGGCGACCGGCGCGAGGCGGCCTGATGGTGGCGGCCCGCCCGGGCCAGACATGGGGCGGGCCACACCGATAAGCACAAGAAGAATAGCGGAGGCAGCGAATGGGCGAGATTGTTTACGAGACGGACGAGCCGGTCCACTACAAGGTCGCGGACGGCATCGCCACGATCACCATGGACCGGGTGCGTTACAACAACGTCCAGAACAGCCAGATGACCTATGCCCTCGACGCCGCCTTCCGCCAGGCGGTCGACGATGACGAGGTGAAGGTGATCGTGCTCGCCGGCGCCGGCAAGCATTTCTCGGCTGGTCACGACATCGGCACGCCGGGCCGCGATGTCGAGAAGACGTTCGAGCGCAAGCATCTGTGGTGGGATCACGTCGGCAAGCCCGGCGGCGAGAAACTCTTCATCCGCGAGCAGGAAGTCTATCTCGGCATGTGCCGGCGCTGGCGCGATATTCCCAAACCCACCATCGCCATGGTCCAGGGCGCCTGCGTCGCGGGCGGGCTGATGCTGGCCTGGGTCTGCGATCTGATCATCGCGGCCGACGATGCCTTCTTCGCCGATCCGGTCGTCCGCATGGGCATTCCGGGCGTCGAATATTTCGCCCATGTCCACGAGCTGAACGCGCGCATCGCCAAGGAATTCCTCTTCCTCGGCGAGCGGATGCCGGCGGAGCGGGCCTATCAGATGGGCATGGTGAACAAGGTCGTGCCCCGCGCCGAGCTGGAGGCCGAGACCTATGCCGTCGCCAGCCGTATCGCCGCCATGCCGCGCATGGGCCTCGCCCTCGCCAAGCAGGTGGTGAACCACATCGAGGATCTGCAGGGCAAGCGGGCGGGCATGGACAATGCCTTCGGCTACCACCACTTCGCCCATGTCCACAACACGCTGGTCCAGGGCGACACGCTGGGCGGTTTCGACGGCAAGGCCATGGCCAAGTCGCAGAAATCGGTCGAGGACAAGAAGGTGGCGGAGGCCGGCGAATGACCCATCAGGCCCTGTCCACCCCGCTGACCGAACGTCTCGGCTGCCGTTACCCGATCCTGCAGACCGCCATGGGCTGGGTGGCGACGCCGCAGCTCGTCGCCGCGACCTCGAACGCCGGGGCCTTCGGCTTCCTCGCCGGCGCGGTCATTCCGGCGGAACAGATCGAAGAAGAAATCCTCAAGGTGAAGGCGCTGACCGACAGGCCCTTCGGCCTGAACCTTCACATGTTCCTGCCCGGCGCCGATCACATGCTGGACATGGCGATCAAGCACGGGCTTCGCGCCGTGTCCTATTCCCGCTCGCCTTCGGCCGCGCTGGTCTCCAAGCTCAAGGACGCCGGCCTCGTCTGCATCCCGACCGTGGGCGCGGTGAAACACGCCGTCGCCGCCGTCAAGATGGGCGCCGACATGGTGACGGTGCAGGGCGGCGAAGGCGGCGGCCATACCGGCAATGTCCCGACCTCCCTGCTGATCCCCCAGGTGCTCGACGCGGTGAAGGTGCCGGTGGTCGCGGCCGGCGGCTTCAAGGATGGACGCGGTCTCGTCGCCGCCCTCGCATACGGCGCGGCCGGCATCGCCATGGGCACCCGCTTCCTGATGACCAGCGACAGCCCGGTGCCGCGCGCGACGCTGGAGCGTTACGTCACCTCGGACCTCACCAATATCATCGTTTCGACGAGGGTCGACGGCGCGCCCATGCGCATGATCCTGAACGAGACCCTGGGCCGGCTGGAAAAATCGGGCATGGTCGGGCGTTACTGGACGGCGCTGAAATCCGGCCTCGCCTTTCGCAAGCACGCGGGGCTCGGCTATGTCGAGATGCTGAAATCGGCCCTCGCCAATGCCCGCGCCAACAAGCTGACCCTGGCCGAAACCCTGATGGCGGCCAATTCGCCCATGCTGATCCAGCGTTCCATGGTCGAGGGCCACCCGGCGGAAGGCGTGCTGCCCTCCGGTCAGGTCGCCGGCCTGATCCGCGACCTGCCGAGCGCCGCCGAGGTGATCGAGCGCATCATCGCCGAGGCGGAAGCCCGTCTCGACGCCCTGAACCCTTCGCGGCGCGACGTCGCCGCCGCTGAGTGAGGCACCCGATGGATTTCACCTATACCGTCTCCGACCGCATCGCCGAAGTGGTAATGAACCAGCCGCCGGTGAATGCCTTCAATTCGACCGGCTGGAATAATCTGGCGAAGACCATCCGCGCCGCTGGCGAGGATCCGTCGGTCAATGTCGTCATCCTGCGGGCCGAGGGCCGCGGTTTCTGCGCCGGCGTCGACATCAAGGAACTGGCCGCCGACGGCAGCAAGATCGTGGCCGTGAACAAGGGCTGCTACGACAGTTTCGCGGCGGTTCACCACTGCAAGGTGCCGGTGATCGCGGCGACCCATGGCTTCGTGCTGGGCGGCGGCATCGGCCTTGCCGGCGCGGCGGATATCATCGTCGCCTCGGAAGACAGCTATTTCGGCCTGCCGGAGATCGATCGCGGCGCCATGGGCGGCGCGTCCCATTTCCTGCGCATGTTGCCGCTGCAGAAGGTGCGCGCCCTGTTCTACACCGGCGAGAGCATCAAGGCCGCCGAGATGGCGAAATGGGGCGCGATCGAGAGCGTCGTGCCGCGTGACAGGCTGGTCGAGACCGCCCGGGCGCTGGCCGCCAAGATCGCCGCCAAGTCGGGCAAGGCTCTCCGCCTCGCCAAGGAAGCCCTGAACGGCATCGAGCCCGTCGACATCGAGCGCAATTACCGCTTCGAGCAGGGCTTCACCCTGGAACTCTATACCTCCCCCGACAGTCAGGAAGCGCGCGACGCCTTCGTCGAAAAGCGCGACGCCAAGTTCGGTTAAGGCGATGGACCTGCAGTATACGCCAAAGCAGCAGGCATTCCGGGCCGAGGTTCGCGCCTGGATGGCCGCGCATGTGCCCAAGCAACGCCTGAAGTCCTACGACACGGCGGAAGGCTTCGAGGAACACCGGGGCTGGGAGCGGGTGCTGAATTCGGGCCGCTTCGGCATGGTGACCTGGCCGGAGTCCCTCGGCGGGCGCGGCGCCGACCTCATCGAATGGCTGATCTTCGAGGAGGAATATTACCGCGCCGGCGCCCCCGGCCGGGTGAACCAGAACGGCATCTTCCTGCTGGGCCCGACCCTGATGGAATATGGCACGGCGGAGCAGAAGGCCCGCTTCCTGCCGCGCATGGCGGCGGGGGACGATATCTGGGCGCAGGGCTGGTCCGAGCCCGGCGCCGGCTCCGACATGGCGGCGATCCGCACCAAGGCGATCCGCGATGGCAAGCACTACGTCATCAACGGCCAGAAAACCTGGTCGACGCGGGCGGTCTTCGCCGACTGGTGCTTCGGCCTGTTCCGCACCGATCCCGAGAGCAGCCGCCACCACGGCATGAGCTTCATCCTGGTGCCGCTCGACACCCCCGGCATCACGCGCCGCCCGATCCCCCAGCTCGACGGCGAGCCCGGCTTCGCCGAGCTGTTCTTCGACGATGTGCGCGTGCCCGTCGAAAACCGCCTGGGCGACGAGGGCCAGGGCTGGAACATCGCCATGGCGACGGCGGGTTTCGAGCGCGGGTTGATGCTGCGCAGCCCGGCGCGTTTCCAGGAAACCGCCAAGCGCCTCGTCCAGCTCTACAGCCGGCACGAAGCGCGGGTCTCGCCCGGTGTGCGCGACCAGGTGCTCAAGGCCTGGATGGACGCGGAGGCTTACGCCCTCAACACCTATATGACCGCCAGCCGGCTGATCGCGGGCGGCAAGATCGGTCAGGAAGCCAGCCTGAACAAGATCTTCTGGTCGGAACTCGACAGGTCCATGCATGAAACCGCGCTGTCGATCCTCGGCGCCCGGGGCGAATTGTTGGCCAGCGGTGTGGATGAGGCGGACGACATCACGCGCTGGCTGAAGGGCTTCCTGTTCTCGCTGGCCGGGCCGATCTATGCCGGCGCCAACGAGATCCAGCGCAACATCATCGCCGAGCGGCTGCTGAACCTGCCGCGGTAACGAGAAGCGTTATCCCAGCGCGGCAGGGGCAAGGTGCCTTCGCGTCGAAAGGTCCCGGCCTTCGCCGGGACGACGAGGTGAAAACAACAAGAGGCGTCATCCCGGCGCAGGCCGGGATCTCGACGGCGTAAGGCCGGACGCCGGGGAGAGACCGATGAAATTCGCCTTTACCGAGGACCAGCTCCTGTTCCGCGACACGGTGCGCGACTTCCTGGCCGCCGAATGCGGCCCGGCGCAGGTGCGCGAGGCGGCGGCCGGCGAAGGCCGTTCGCCCGCGCGCTGGGCCAAACTGGTCGAAATGGGACTGACCGGCCTCACGGTGCCGGAAGATCAGGGGGGCCTCGGCCTGTCGCTGGTCGATCAGGTGCTGATCGCCGAGGAAGCCGGCCGCGCCGCCCTGCCGGAGCCGCTGGTCGATCAGATCGGCATCGCCGCGCCGCTGCTCTCGGCTTTTGCCGACAGAGCCGATGTGGCGGAGATTTTGGAGGGCGTCGCCGCCGGCACGGTGAAGATCGCCGCCGGCCATCCGCTCGATCCCTTCGTCGCCGATGCGGGCGAGGCCGACTATCTGCTGCTGGGCCGGGAAGAGTCCCTGCACCTCGTGCCCCGGGACCGGGTGACGCTGACGGCGGAAACCAGTGTCGATCCCCTGCGGCGGATCGCCGCCGTCGACTGGACGGCGGGCAACGACACGCTGCTGTCGTCCGATCCGGCGATGCTCGACCGAATGCTCGACCTCGGCGGGTTGGCCGCCGCCGCGCAAGGGTTGGGCCTTGCCCAGACCATGGTCGATCTCGCCGCCGAATACGCCCGCACGCGCCAGCAATTCGGCAAGGCCATCGGCTCGTTCCAGGCGGTGAAACACCAACTGGCGACGGTCCAGGTGGCGATCGAATTCGCCCGGGCGCCGGTCTACAAGGCCGCCTTCACCCTTGGCCCCCGCGATATCTCTCACGCCCGCGTCGCGGTCATCGACGCCGCGGCTTCGGCGGCCCGCACCGCGATCCAGGTCTTCGGCGCCATGGGCTACACCTATGAGGTCGACCTGCATTTCTTCATGAAGCGGGCCTGGGCGCTGGCCGGCGTCTGGGGCGACCGGCACTACCATCTGGCCCGTCTGTCGCGAATGGTCCTTTCGGACGATGCGGCCCTCGGTGCCGATGGCACATTTGCTGACAAATAATCTGTTCGAGGAAGCTCACCCATGGCCGAAGCCTATATCATCGACGCCGTCCGCACCCCCGTCGGCCGCCGCAACGGCAGCCTGTCGCGCGTGCATCCGGCCGACATCGGCGCCCATTCGATCAAGGCGCTGATCGAGCGCACCGGCATCGACCCGGCGGCGGTCGACGATGTGGTCTTCGGCTGCGTCGACGCGCTGGGGCCGCAGGCGGGCGACATCGCGCGTACCTGCTGGCTGGTCGCCGGCATGCCGGAAGAAATTCCGGGCACCACCATCGATCGGCAATGCGGCTCGTCCCAGCAGGCGGTGCATTTCGCGGCGCAAGGCGTGATGTCGGGCACGCAGGACCTGGTCGTCGCCGGTGGCGTGCAGAACATGAGCCAGATCCCCATCGCCTATGCCATGGTCGCGGCGGAACCCCTCGGCTTCACGGATCCGTTCTCCGGCTCGGAAGGCTGGGTGAAGCGTTATGGCACGCAGGAAGTCTCGCAGTTCCGCGCGGCGGAAATGATCGCCGAGAACTGGGATTGCTCGCGCGAGGAGATGGAGAAATTCGCCCTTCAGTCGCATCAGCGCGCGGTGGCGGCGATCACCGGTGGTCTGTTCGACAAGGAAATCGCCCCGGTCGGCGCCTTCGCCCGGGACGAGACCGCGCGGGCCGATACCAGCCTCGAGAAGATGGCGACGCTCAAGACCTTGCGCGAGGGTGGGCGGATGCACGCCGGTGTCTCGTCGCAGATTTCCGACGGCTCGGCCGCGATCCTGATCGCCTCGGAAAAGGCGGTGAAGGAGCATAATCTGAAGCCGCGCGCGCGCATCCATCACCTCTCGGTGCGGGGCGCCGATCCGGTGTGGATGCTGACCGCGCCGATCCCGGCGACCGCCTATGCCCTGAAGAAGGCGGGCATGAAGATCGAGGATATCGACACGGTCGAGATCAACGAGGCTTTCGCTTCCGTCGTCCTCGCCTGGCTGAAGGAAACCGGCGCCGATCCGGCGAAGGTGAATCCCAATGGCGGCGCCATCGCCCTTGGCCATCCGCTGGGCGCGACCGGCGCCCGCCTGATGACCACCATGCTGCACCAGTTGGAGCGCACGGGCGGCCGCTATGGCCTGCAGACCATGTGCGAAGGCGGCGGTCAGGCCAATGTCACCATCATCGAGCGGCTGTGAGGGCGGGCGCATGATCTGTCAGGGTCGCATCGTCGCCGTCACCGGGGGGGCCCGGGGCCTCGGCCGTGAATATGTCCTCGAATTCGTCCGGCAGGGCGCCAGGGTCGTGGTCAATGACCTGGGCGTCTCGCGCGATGGTCATGGTGGCGGCTCCGATGCCGCCGACCAATTGGTCGCCGAGATCCGGGCGATGGGCGGCGAGGCGGTGGCCAATTACGCCGATGTCGCCGATTGGGAAGGCTCGGGTTCCATCGTCCGCACGGCGGTCGAGACGTTCGGCGGCCTCGACGTGATCGTGAACAATGCCGGCTTCCTGCGCGACCGCATGTTCGCCAACGCGACCGTCGACGAATGGGACGCGGTGATGCGCGTGCACCTGCGCGGTCACTTCTGCGTCGGCAATCATGCCGCGCGCTATTGGCGCGACCGGCAGAAGGCGGGGCAGCCCGTCGATGCCCGCATCATCAACACCTCGTCGGGCGCCGGGCTGCAGGGCAGCATCGGCCAGGCGGCCTATTCGGCGGCCAAGGGCGGCATCGCTTCCCTGACCCTCGTGCAGGCAGCGGAACTCCGGCGTTACGGCGTCACCGCCAATGCCCTCGCCCCCGCCGCGCGCACCCGCATGACCGAGGAAGCCTTCGGCGATGCCATGAAGGCGCCGACAAGCGGTTTCGACGCTAATGATCCCGGCAATGTCGCGCCCCTCGTCGCCTGGCTCGGCTCCGCCGCCTCGGCCCATGTCACCGGCCGGGTGTTCGAGGTCTCGGGCGGGCGCATCTGTCTCGCCGACGGCTGGCGCGACGGGCCGGAGGTCGACAAGGGCGCGCGCTGGGATCCGGCGGAAGTCGGCGGCGCGGTCGACGACCTGCTGGCCCGCGCGGCGCCGGTGAAGAAGGTCTGGGGCTCGTGAGCCTCGCGCCCCCATCACCCCGTCATCCCGGCGCAGGCCGGGATCTCGCAGGTGTTGGCTGCAGCGCCTTCGCGTCACAAGGTCCCGGCCTTCGCCGGGACGACGGAGTCGGGGGTGCTTCCCTCAGGCGTCATCCCGGCGCAGGCCGGGATCTCGCGGGGATTGGCTACGGTGCCTTCGCGTCACAAGGTCCCGGCCTTCGCCGGGACGACGGAGTCGGGGGTGCTTCCCTCAGGCGTCATCCCGGCGCAGGCCGGGATCTCGCGGGGATTGGCTACGGTGCCTTCGCGTCACAAGGTCCCGGCCTTCGCCGGGACGACGGGGTCGGGGATGCTTCCCTCAGGCGTCATCCCGGCGCAGGCCGGGATCTCGCGAGGATTGGCCGCAGCGCCGGGGTCGTGGAGGCCTTGCCATGAATTTCGCCTTCACCGAGGACCAGGACCTGATCCAGGATGCCGCGCGCGGCTGGCTGGGCGAATTCGCCGGGCCGGCCCATGCGCGCAAGGTGATGGCGACCGCCGAGGGCTATGACCGCGCGCTGTGGGCGGAGGCCGTCGCCCTGGGCTGGACCGGGCTGATCGTGCCGGAAGACCAGGGCGGCCTTGGCCTCGGTTTCGTCGAGCTGGCGATCCTGATGGAGGAAATGGGCCGCGCGCTCTACCCCTCGCCCTTCGAGGCGACGGTGGTCCTGGCCGCCAATGCCCTGATGGCGCTGGGCACGCCGCGCTATCTGGAAGCCATCGCGGGCGGCGGGATCACCGCGACGCTCGCCGCCGGCAATGCCACGGGGAAGATTACGGCGGCACCAACCGAGGGCGGCTTCCGCCTCGACGGCATGCTCCGCCATGTGCCGGACGGGGCGCGGGCCGATCTTCTGCTGGTCGCGGCCGATCTCGATGGCCGCACCGCGCTTTTCGCCATCGAGGGTGACGTCGCGGGCCTTTCCCGCACCGGCCTTGCGACCATGGACCAGATCCGCCGCCCGGCGGAGCTGCGCTTCGATACTGTGCATCTGCCCGCCGAGGCCCTGATCGCCGCCGATGCCGGGCGGGGCCTTGCCCTCGCCCTCGACCGGGCGGCGGTCGTGCTGGCGGCTTTTGCCGTCGGCGCCGCCGAGCGGTGTCTGGAGATGACGGTCGATTACACCAAGGAGCGGGTCCAGTTCGGCCGGCCGGTCGCCAGTTTCCAGGCGGTGAAGCATCAATGCGCCGACATGGCGCTGGCGGTCGAAACCTCGCGCTCCGCCGCCTATTGGGCGGCCTGCGTCGCCGACGATAGCGGGCACAACGGTGACGGCACGGCGCTGGCCCTCGCGGCTTCCGGCGCCAAATCCTGGTGCGCGCGGTCCTATTTCGACTGCGCGGCGGCGGCGATCCAGCTCCATGGCGGCGTCGGCTTCACCTGGGAATATGACGTCCATCTCTATTTCAAGAACGCTCGGGCGCTCGAAGCCGTGCTGGGCGACGGCACCTGTCACCGCGAGCGGGTGGCGCGGCTGATCGGCCTCGACGACGCGGCGGAGGCGGCACAATGAAACTCTCCTTCTCCGCCGATGACGAAGCCTTCCGCGCCGAAATATCCGGCTGGATGGCCGACAATCTGACCGGCGACTTCGCATCCCTGAAGAACCGGGGCGGCCCCGGCGACGAACACGCCTTCTTCGAGGAAAGACGGGCGTGGGAGCGGCACATGGGCAAAGCCGGCTGGACCGGCGTCGGCTGGCCGAAGGCGGCCGGCGGACGCGGCGCGCCCCTGTCCCATCAGGTCATCTTCTACGAGGAATATGCCCGGGCGGGTGGCCCGGGCCGCGTCGGCCATATCGGCGAAGGCCTGGCCGGGCCGACCATCGTCGCCTTCGGCAGCGAGGATCAGAAACGCCGTTTCCTGCCCGGCATCCTGTCGGGCGACGATCTGTGGTGCCAGGGCTATTCCGAGCCGAACGCCGGCTCCGACCTCGCCAATGTCCGCACCCGGGCACGCCTCGTCGGCGACCGCTGGGTGATCGACGGGCAGAAGGTCTGGACCTCGCTCGCTCATGTCTCGGACTGGTGCTTCGTGATCGCCCGGACCGAGGAAGGCTCCAGCGGCCACAAGGGCCTGTCCTATCTCCTCGTCCCCATGAAGCAGAAGGGCATCACCGTCCGCCCGATCCAGCAGATGACGGGGACCTCCGAATTCAACGAAGTCTTCTTCGACGGGGCCGAGACGGCGGCGGAGAATATCGTCGGCAAGCCGGGCGAAGGCTGGAAGGTCGCCATGGGCACCCTCGCCTTCGAGCGCGGCGCCTCGACCCTCGGCCAGCAGATGGCCTTCCGCAACCAGCTCGACGAGATCATCGCCATCGCCAAGGCCAATGGCCGGGCGAAAGACCCGGTGATGCGCCAGCGCCTGGCGGAAGCCTGGATCGGCTTGCAGATCATGCGCGCCAATGCCCTGCGTATGCTGTCGCAGGCGGAAAAGCCCGAGTTGCCGCGCGAAGCCTATGTCTCCAAACTCTATTGGGCGACCTGGCACCGCGACCTCGGCAAGCTGGCCATGGATGTGCTGGGGCCGGAGGCGGATGTGTTTCCGGGCGAGCCCGGGACTTACGAACTGACCGCCTTGCAGCAGCTGTTCCTGTTCACCCGGTCCGACACGATCTATGCCGGCACCAATGAAATTCAGCGCAACATCATCGCGGAGCGTGCCCTCGGCATGCCGCGCGAAGCCCGCGCCTGAGAGACGAGATCATGACCCAGCCCGCCCCCGCCTATCCCCCCGCCCATAATCTTCTCGCCGGCAAGACGGTGCTGATCACCGCCGCCGCCGGCACCGGCATCGGCTTCGCCACGGCGAAACGCGCGACCGAGGAAGGCGCCACCGTGATGATCTCCGACATCCACGAAAGGCGCCTCGCCGAGGCCGCCGCGCGGATCGAGGCGGAGACCGGCCGCAGGCCCCTGACCCATCTGTGCAACGTGACGAAACAGGCCGATGTCGATGGCCTTGCCGCTGCGGCCGTGGCGGGTCTCGGCCACATCGACGTGCTCGTCAACAACGCCGGCCTCGGCGGCTCGTCCGCCCTCGTCGACATGACCGACGAGCAGTGGAACATCGTCCTCGATGTAACCTTGACCGGGACATTCCGCATGATGCGCGCCATGCTGCCGCATATGATGGCGCGGAAAGGGGGCATCATCGTCAACAATGCCTCGGTGCTCGGCTGGCGGGCGCAGAAGCTGCAGGCGCATTACGCCGCCGCCAAGGCCGGGGTCATGGCGCTCACGCGCTGCGCTGCGGTAGAAGCGGCGGAGCATAACATTCGTATCAATGCCGTTTCCCCCAGTCTGGCGATGCATGAATTCCTGAATCGGGTGACCAGCGACGAGTTACTGGCCCAGTTGACGTCGCGTGAAGCTTA
Source organism: Zavarzinia sp. (assembly GCA_025869435.1). Classification (GTDB taxonomy): domain Bacteria; phylum Pseudomonadota; class Alphaproteobacteria; order Zavarziniales; family Zavarziniaceae; genus Zavarzinia. The sequence continues at coordinate 11,910 of JAOZVS010000159.1, read as the reverse complement.
TGGTCGCGCTGCCGAGACATGGGAAATTGCGAACGTTATTATCTTTTTGGCCAGCGATTACGCCACTTACATGACGGGCGAAGTGGTGGCAGTATCCAGTCAACGTGCTTGACTAAGCCCGTCAAACATCATAACCCCAAGCGTCCTTTGTGGAGGAGAGACCCAATGACCGATCTGGCGAAAATCACCGAAGAAATGAAGGCCCGCGTGGGCGAGAATTCCGGCCTCGGCGCGTCCGTGAAGTTCGACTTCAAGGGCGACGGCATCGTCTATGTCGACGGCAAGTCGGTCCCGAACAGCGTGTCGAACGAAGACAAGCCGGCCGATTGCACCATCAAGATTGCCAAGGACGACTTCATCGCTCTCGGCGACGGCAAGCTGAACCCGACCACCGCCTTCATGATGGGCAAGATCAAGGTCGAGGGCAACATGGGCGTCGCCATGAAGCTCCAGACGATCTTCAAGTGATCGACTGACACGTCTTCCGCGTGCCAAAGGCCGTCGCGAGCGATCGCGGCGGCCTTTTTCATGTCCACCGTCAGGCCCCGGAGGCGGGCGTCCATTTGAGGGGTGCGTCCACCGATCGCCCTCTGCTATCAGGGGGGCGGGAGGAAATGGCATGACACCATGGGATGGCGTGCACGAATTCGTGCAGGTGGTCGAGATCGGCTCCTTCACCAGGGCGGCGGAAAGCCTCGGCGTGTCCAAATCCTTCATCTCCAAACAGGTGACGGATCTCGAGAACCGGCTGGGCGTGCGCCTGTTGCAGCGCACAACGCGTCAGGTCTCACTGACCCCGGAAGGCGAGGTCTTCTACCGCAATTGCCGCGAGATGGTCGAAGCCTTCGAGCGCGCCCAGGGCCTCGTCTCCGAGATGCAGGAACAGCCGACCGGGCTGCTGCGCATCGCCCTCAACAACACCTACGGCGTCGAATTCATGGCGACGGCGGTCGCCGAATTCGCCTCGACCTACGACAAGCTGACGGTCGAGGTCGTCACCTCCCTGACCGACAGCGATCTCGTCGGCGATGCCAATGACGTCACCATCCGCTATGGCCAGCAGGAGGACAGCAGCCTCTATGCCCGGCAGATCGGCCATCAGTCCTTCTGCCTCTGCGCGACGCCGGCCTATTTCCGCAAACATGGAAAGCCGGCTAATCTCGCCGAGCTGAAGGAACACAACTGCCTCACCAACCGCACCGGCTACTGGCACTTCAATTCGGCCGGCGGCACCATGAAGGTGAAGGTGAACGGCACCTGGAAATGCGACGACGGCTCGGGCATCGTCGCCGCCGCCCGCTGCGGCCTCGGCCTCGCGCAATTGCCCGTCGTCTTCGTCCGGCGCGAGCTTCGCACCGGGCAGCTGGTCGCGCTCGAGGACGACTGGAGCTTTTTCGATCGCGATGTCTGGGTGGTCTATGGCCACAAGCAGAACCTCTCGCTCAAGGTCCAGCTCCTGCTCAATTTCCTCACCCAGCGCTTCGAACGCGCCCAGCAGCGCCCCCAGCGTTTCACCCTGCCGGAAACCTGGCAGGATCTGGAATAGGGCTCAGACCCGTCGTCCCGCCAGCTTGATCGCGATCAGCGCGACCAGCGCGAAGCCCAGCATGGTCGCCGGCATGGCGAGCATCGGGGCGAGGGGCAGGGCGGCGACGAGGCCGGCGCCGGCGGCGCCGATCACCATATGCAGGGCGCCCAGCGCCGCGCTCGCCGTGCCTGCGATCTTGCCGACCGGCAGCAGGGCGTGGCCGATCATGAGGGGCAGCAGGAAGCCATTGCCGATCTGGGACAGCAGCGCCGCCGCGATCGGCGGATAGGGCGAGGTCAGGCCCATGGCTCCCGCGACCAGGACCAGCGCCGGGGAGCAGATCAGCAGGGCGAAGCCGCAGGCGAAGCGCAGACGGCCGCGATGGCCGAATACCCTGGCCATGAAACAGGCGAGGGCGAAGGCGGCGGCGTAAAGCGCGGTGACGAGCGAGACGCCGAGACCCGACCAGCCGAATTCCCGTGCCAGCAGGGGCTGGGCGGCCGCGACCTCGGCATAGGCGCCGCCGATGATGGCGCCGGAGGCTATGGCGTTGCCGAGGAAGACGGGATGACGCAGCACGGCGCCATAATCCCGCAGGATGGTCGGCAGACCACCCCGGCCCGCGCGGTCGTGATGGCTCTCGGGCAGGAGCCACAACACGCCGAAGGTGACGGCCAGGCCGCAGACGACGGCAAGGCCAAGCGACGAGCGCCAGCCGAAAGCCTCGGTGACCACGCCGCCGACAATGGGGGCGAGGCCCGGCATCACCGACATGGCCGCGGTCAATATCGCCATCATCCGCAGGAAATGCGGCCCGTGCCAGCGGTCGCGGGCGATCGCCCGCGGCATGGCGAGGCCGGCCGAAGCCCCGAAGCCCTGCGCCACCCGGGCCAGCAACAACAGGGTGCCGCTGCTGGCCAGCGCGGCGCCGAGGCCCGCCGCGACATAAAGGCCAAGGCCGAGGAAGAGCACGGGGCGCCGCCCGATCCGATCGGACAGCGGCCCGACCACCAGCTGGCCAAGGGCAAGACCCACCAGCACGGCGGACAGGATGAGCCCGGTCGATGCCGCCTCCATCCCGGTATCGGCGGCGATCCGGTCGAGCGAGGGCACGACGATATTGGTCGCCAGCTGGCCGAGGGCGGTCAGCGCCGCCAGCATGAGGATGAGGGAAAGGCCGGGGGCGGCCAGGGCAGCCGGGGCGGGGCCGTCGCGAAGCGTCATGTCGAAATCCGGGAATGCGGGGCCGGGAAGAGCCATGACGCCAGCATTGCCGCGGGGCAGCATTCAGTCCAATAATGACTGATCAAGTTATTATAAGTCTGGATTATGAAGGCGATTGAACTCCGTCATTTGCGCTGCCTCGTCACCATCGCCGACGAGGGCAGCTTCGGCCGGGCGGCGGCCCGGCTCGGCATGTCGCAACCCGCGGTCAGCCAGTTGCTGCGCCGTCTCGAGGATGTGCTGGGCCAGCCGCTGATCGACCGGGCCTCCCAGCCGGTCGGGCTCACCCCGGTCGGCGCCCTCGTGCTGCCGGCGGTGCGGCGCTGCCTTCTGGCGGTCGACGACGCCCTGGGCCTGGCCCGGCGGGCGGCGCGGGGCGAGACCGGGCGCCTGCGCATCGGTTTCAGCGCGCCCTCGCTCTATAATGATGTGCCGGTGATGATCCGCCGTTTCCGCGCCGCCAGCCCCGACGTGGCGGTCGAGATGATCGCCGTGCCCAGCCAGGACCAGGCGTCGGCCCTGCTCGACCGGCGCATCGACCTCGGCTTCGGCTCGACCCCGGCGGCGGAGGCCGGCCTCGCGCAGATCCTGGTGGGGGAGGAGGGGATGCTGGCCGCCCTGCCGGTCTGGCACCCGCTGGCGGGGGCCGGCCCCCTGCGCCTCGTCGATCTCGCCGGGGAGGACTGGATCCTGCCGCCGCGCGGCACCCATGCGCGCGACAGCCTGATCCTTCGCTGCGCCGCCCTCGGCTTCACGCCCCGCATCGCGGGCGAGAATGGCGATTTCACCGCCGTCCTGGCGCTGGTGCGCACGGGCGCCGGCATCGCCCTGGCCGCCGCTCGCTTCCGCGATTTCACCGGGCCGGATCTCGTCCTGCGGGCGATCGAGGATTTCCAGCCCCGCCTTTGTACCTATCTCGCCTGGCGTCGGGACGAGAGTGATCCGATCGTCGAGCGTTTCCTGGCAACGGCGGGCAAGGCCGAGCGGAATCCTCGAGACGGCGAAGCATGACTGTCCAAATTGACGAAACCCTCTCCTTTTCGTCATCCCGGCGAAGGCCGGGATCTCGGGCCGGCAAGGGCGCCTCTCTCGTCCAAAGGCCCCGGCCTGCGCCGGGGCGACGAGGGCCATGGTTCAATCATTCGGAAGACGGGCTTCGTTTTTACTTGGCCACTTCCGCAGGGATTGCTTCGCGACGAAGCAAGGGCGGCGGCAAGCGGGCGCCCGGCTTCAGTCCAGCAGGCTGACGTGGGCGGAGACGACGCGCCAGCCTTCGGGCAGGCGGGCCCAGACCTGGGTCTGGCGGCCGCGGCGGCCGGATTTGATGCGGGTGTATTCAGTGTTGGCGACGCCGAGGTCCGGCCCGAAGGTGGTGATCCTGGTGTTTTCCAGGGTCCGGGCGAGGTCGGAGACATCGCGGCCGCTGCGATAGGCGGCGATCGCCTCGGCGCCATAGAGATTCTCGCTCGGCCCGAAGCGCAGCACCCGGGGGTCCTGCCAGAAGAAGTGATTGAGCGCCACCGTGTCATTGGCCATCAGCGCGCGCTCGTAAGCCTCGAAAGCCGCCCGGATTTCCACCAGGGCGGTCGGATGATCGATCCAGAGGTCGGGTGCGTCGTCGCTGCTCATGGAATTCTCCTACCTGAAGCCTGCGCGGAATTCAATCACGGTTGACCAATAATTGTATACATGCACAAAAAATAGACGGCTCTGTGTCGTCGAGGTCTTCACCCCGGTCTGGTGCGATCCGCGAAACACCTTATAGAACAATAAGTTGATCGTCTTGTGACAGGACCGCCGCGCTTGGTCTGCCTTTTGCATTGCATACAAGGCGATTTTCCAGGGGGCGTGGCATGACCAAATTCCTTCTCGAGGCGGAGCCCGGTGCCCTTGGTGCCGAGATCGGGCGCACGGCGCTGGTCATCATCGACATGCAGCGGGATTTCCTCGAACCGGGCGGTTTCGGCGAGACCCTGGGCAATGACGTTTCCCTGCTGGCCAAGGCGATCCCGCCGGCCAAGGCGGTGCTCGAAGCCGCGCGGCGGGCCGGCATGCTGGTCATCCACACAAGGGAAGGGCACCGGCCCGACCTGTCGGACGCGCCGCCGGCCAAGGTCAATCGCGGCAGCCCGACGACGAGGATCGGCGCGCCGGGTCCCATGGGCCGCATCCTGATCCGGGGCGAGCCGGGCCAGGACATCATCCCCGAGCTTTATCCGATCGCGGGCGAAGTCGTGATCGACAAGCCGGGCAAGGGCGCCTTCTTCGCGACCGACCTCGGCCTCGTCCTCGCCAACAAGGGTATCGACACGCTGCTGGTCTGCGGCGTGACCACGGAAGTCTGCGTCCACACGACGATCCGTGAAGGCAATGACCGGGGCTATCGCTGCGTCGCCATCGGCGATGCCTGCGGCTCCTATTTTCCGGAATTTCACGAGGTTGCCCTGCGCATGGTCAAGGCCCAGGGCGGCATTTTCGGCTGGGTGAGCGATGCCGCCAAGGTGGTGTCGGCGCTCGGGGCTTGCGCCGCCGTGGCGGCGGAATAGGGCAGGGGGCTGCGTAATGACGACCATGACCAAACCGAAACTCTGGACCCCGGGCGACCTCAACGCCTTCTTCGGGTTCGGCACCAATATTCTCGTCAACATGCTGGTGCTGACCGGCCTGCTGCGCTTCGTGCTGAAGATGCCCGACGACATCGTCTTCGGCCGCATCCTGCCGGCCATGGGTCTGATGATGGCCCTGTCGACCGGCTATTACGCCTGGCTGGCCTACAAGCTGGCGCAGAAGACCGGGCGCAGCGATGTCTGCGCCCTGCCGTCGGGCATTTCGGTGCCTCACATGTTCGTGGTGACCTTCGTCATCATGCTGCCCATCACCCTGACCACGGGCGATCCGATCAAGGGCTGGGAAGCGGGCCTGACCTGGGTCTTCATCCAGAGCTTCGTACTGATGGCGGGCGGCTTCGTCGCCCCGATCATCCGCCGCATCACGCCGCGCGCCGCCCTGCTGGGCACGCTGGCCGGCGTCTCGGTCACCTTCATCTCGATGAAGCCCGCGCTCGAGATGTTCGTCACGCCGGTGATCGGCCTCGCCTGTTTCGGCGTCATCCTGATGGCGTGGTTCGGCGGCCTGAAATATCCGAAGAACCTGCCGGCCGGCCTCGTCGCCATCATCGTCGGTTGCGTCATCGCCTGGGGCTCGAACCTGTTCGGCTTTAATTTCGGCGGCATGTCGGGCGAGGGGGTCGCGGGCGCCCTGTCCAGCTTCGGCTTCTCGGTGCCGCTTCCGGCCTTCGATCATGTCTTCAGCGGCTTCCAGTTCCTCGGCATCATCCTGGTCACCGCCATTCCCTTCGGCATCTACGACCTCGTCGAGGCCATGGATAATGTGGAATCGGCGGAAGTCGCCGGCGATACCTATCCGACCACCCGGGTGCTGACCGCCGACGGCGTCGTTAGCCTGATCGGTTGCCTGATGGGCAATCCCTTCATCAACGCGGTCTATATCGGCCATCCGGGCTGGAAGGCCATGGGCGGGCGCATCGGCTATTCCGCCGCGGTCGGCGCCATGGTCATCGTGCTGTCGTGGTTCGGCATCATCGCGCTGATGCTGGCGCTCGTGCCCGTCGTCGCGATCGCGCCCATTCTTCTCTATATCGGCATGCTGATCGGCTCCCAGGCCTTCCAGGAGACGCCGCGCAGCCATGCCCCGGCCATCGTGCTCGCCCTCACCCCCCATCTCGCCGACTGGGCCAAGGTCCAGATCGACGGGGCGCTGGGCGCGGCGGGCACCACGGCGGCCGCGCTCGGCGACAAGCTGGCGATGAACGGCGTCGTCTATCGCGGGCTCGAAGTGCTGGGCGGCGGCGCCATCCTCGGCGGGTTGATGCTGGGGGCCATCGCCGTCTTCATCATCGAGCGGCAGTTCATGAAGGCCTGCTTCTTCTCGCTGGCGGCGGCGGCCATGACCTTCTTCGGCTTCATGCACAGCCATGTCATCGGCATCGGCGAAAGCCCGACGGTGGTCGCCGGTTATCTTCTGGTCGCGCTGGGGCTCGCCCTCGCCGCCCGGCGGGTGGTACCATCCTCGGTGAATGTCGGCGGCGGGCATACCCATGCGGTACCCGAACCGGCCGAGTGACAGTGTAGCCGTCTCCCCCGGCCCTGACCGGCCGGGGGAGATATTGTCGCCCCGGGGAACTTGCGTATGCCTTCCGATTTCGATGCCGACACTTATATGAATGCCGTCGCGCCCGCGCTCGGCCTCGACATCCCGGCGGTGGCCCGCCCCGGTGTCCTCCAGTTCCTGAAACTTGCCGCCGCCATGGCGGCTCTGGTCGAGGCGGCGCCGCTGGGCGACGATACGCTCGACCTCGACGGCGTCTTCGAGCCGGTAGCCCCGTGAGCCTCGATCCTTTCGCGTCGGCGCGCGAGATCGCCGCCGCGGTCCGCGAGGGCCGCACCACCGCCCTTTCCGTCACCCGCCTGTTCCTCGACCGGATCGAGGCGATCAACCCCATCCTGAACGCCTATACCGATGTGACGGCGCGGCGCGCGATCGCGACCGCCCATGCCATCGACGCGCGGCGGGCGCGGGGCGAGCCCCTGGGGCCGCTGGCGGGCGTGCCCTTCGCGGTCAAGAATCTGTTCGATCTCGAAGGCCTGCCAACGAGGGCCGGCAGCCTGATCAACCGGGAACGCGCCCCGGCGACCCGCGACGCCGTGCTGGTCGAGCGTTTGCTGGCGGCGGACGCGGTGCCCCTCGGCGCCCTCAACATGGGCGAATATGCCTATGACTTCACGGGCGAGAATGCCCATGACGGCGCCTGCCGCAATCCCCACGACCCGGACCACATGGCCGGCGGCTCGTCGTCCGGCTGCGGCGCGGCGACGGGCGGCGGCCTCGCCCCCCTGTCGCTTGGCTCCGACACCAACGGCTCGATCCGGGTGCCGTCCTCGCTCTGCGGCATCTTCGGCCTGAAGCCGACCTATGGCCGCCTGCCGCGCAGCCGCAGTTTTCCCTTCTGCGACAGTCTCGATCATCTGGGCCCCTTCGCCCGTGACGTCGGCGACCTCGCCCTCGCCTATGACCTCCTGCAGGGCCATGACGAGGGCGACCATGCCTGTGCCCGCCGGGCGATCGAGCCCGTCTCCGACCGGCTCGGCCTCGGCATCGGAGGGCTGCGCGTCGCGGTGCTGGGCGGGCATTTCGATACCGCCGGCATGGTGGCCGCCAGCCGGGCGGTCGAAATCGTGGCCCGCGGCCTCGGCGCGCGGGAAGTGGTGGAACTGCCCGGGGCCGAAGCCGGCCGGGCCGCCGCCTTCATCATCACCAACAGCGAAAGCGCGGCCTTCCATCTCGACCGCCTGCGGGCGCGGCCGCTCGATTTCGATCCCGAGACGCGGGACCGCTTCCTGGCGGGCGCCCTGCTGCCGGCCGCCTGGTCGGTGAAGGCCCATCAGGTCCGGCGCTGGTATGCCGGGCAGGCGGCCCGCCTGTTCGAGCGATTCGACCTGCTGATCGCGCCTTCCACCCCCATGTCGGCGCCGAAGGTCGGCCAGAAGACCATGGCGTTGCGGGGCCAGACCGTGCCTGTCCGGCCCATGTTCGGGCTGTTCACCCAGCCCATCTCGGCGATCGGCCTGCCGGTCTGCGCCGTTCCCGTGCCGCGGGCCGGGGAAGAGGGCCTGCCGATCGGCGTCCAGCTGATCGCCGCGCCCTGGCGGGAGGATATCGCGCTGCGCGCCGCCGCCCATCTCGAAGCCGAAGGCCTTGTTTCGGCGCCGCTTCCCGCCCTGCTCTAGGGCGCAGGAATGAAGATCCATGCGGCCGTTGCAGGGCTTGCCGGATTCGTCGGGGGCCACCCGCTTTCCGCTTGACGAGTCGGGACCTCGCCCATATGTTCGCGCCTCCACTCGGACGGCGGTGGCAGGGGTTCAACCTGAACGCGGCGTCGACGAGTTAAGAGTACCGGACATCGGTCACGGATAACCCGGGGCCACGAGATTTTGGTCGGCGACAGCGCCGAGAGCGCTGTAGGCCGATTTTGTTGCGTGAGCCCGCTCTTTGACAATCTGGCGGGGGCTTACGTGACTCGAACGAGGGAAGAGAAGGCAAGGACTGATGCCGACCATCAATCAGTTGCTCCGTAAGCCGCGTCAGAAGCCGGCCTACCAGAACAAGGTTCCGGCGATCACCGGCAACCCCCAGAAGCGCGGCGTTTGCACCCGCGTTTACACGACGACTCCGAAGAAGCCGAACTCGGCCCTTCGCAAGGTCGCCCGTGTCCGCCTCGTCAACGGGTTCGAGGTCACCTCGTATATCCCCGGCGAAGGCCACAACCTTCAGGAGCACTCGGTCGTGCTGATCCGTGGCGGTCGCGTCAAGGATTTGCCGGGTGTCCGTTATCACGTCATTCGCGGCGTCCTTGATACCCAGGGCGTGAAGAATCGTAAGCAGCGCCGGTCGAAGTACGGCGCGAAGCGTCCGAAGTAAGGAGAGGCCCCATGTCTCGCCGCCACAGTGCCGAAAAACGCGAAGTTCTGCCGGATCCCAAGTTCGGCGACATCGTCGTGACCAAGTTCATGAACAGCCTGATGTATGACGGCAAGAAGTCCGCTGCCGAGACGATCGTCTATGGCGCCTTCGACCGCATCCAGTCCAAGACTGGGCAGGACCCGATCCGCGTGTTCCACGACGCCCTGTCGAACGTCCGTCCGGCGATCGAAGTGCGCAGCCGCCGCGTCGGCGGCGCGACCTATCAGGTCCCCGTGGAAGTGCGCAACGAGCGCAGCCAGGCGCTGGCCATTCGCTGGCTCATCACTTCGGCGCGCAAGCGTTCCGAGCACACGATGACCGAGCGCCTTTCGGGCGAGCTGATGGACGCGGTGAACAACCGCGGCACGGCCGTCAAGAAGCGCGAAGATACCCATCGCATGGCGGAGGCCAACAAGGCCTTCTCGCACTATCGCTGGTAACGGGAGCGTATCGACATGCCTCGTACGACGCCGCTTGGCGACTACCGCAATATCGGCATCATGGCCCATATTGACGCCGGCAAGACCACCACGACCGAGCGAATCCTCTATTACACCGGCCGTTCGCACAAGATCGGCGAAGTGCATGATGGCGCCGCCACCATGGACTGGATGGAGCAGGAGCAGGAACGCGGCATCACGATCACGTCCGCCGCGACGACCTGTTTCTGGAACAACCACCGCGTCAACATCATCGACACCCCCGGGCACGTCGACTTCACCATCGAAGTCGAACGTTCGCTCCGCGTGCTCGACGGCGCGGTTGCCGTGTTCGACTCTGTCGCCGGTGTCGAGCCGCAGTCCGAGACCGTGTGGCGCCAGGCCGACAAATACGGCGTGCCGCGCATGTGTTTCGTCAACAAGATGGACCGCACGGGCGCCAACTTCTATCGCTGCGTCGACATGATCGTCGATCGCCTCGGCGCCAAGCCGCTCGTGCTGTCGATCCCGGTCGGCTCCGAGTCGGAATACGCCGGCATCATCGACATCGTGAAGATGAAGGCGGTCATCTGGCGCGACGAGTCGCTGGGTGCGAAGTTCGACATCATCGACATCCCGGCCGAATACGCCGAGAAGGCCGCCGAGTATCGCCACACGCTGGTCGAGACTGCCGTCGAGCAGGACGACGCGGCGATGGAGGCCTATCTCGAAGGCACCGAGCCGGATGAAGCGACCCTCAAGGCCTGCATCCGCAAGGGCACGATCGCGCTCGCCTTCGTTCCCGTGCTGAACGGTTCCGCCTTCAAGAACAAGGGCGTGCAGCCCCTGCTCGACGCCGTGATCGACTACATGCCGTCGCCGCTCGACGTCCCCGCGATCAAGGGCATCGATTTCAAGACCGGCGAGGAAGTCGAGCGTCATTCCTCGGATGACGAGCCGACCGCCGTTCTCGCGTTCAAGATCATGGACGATCCGTTCGTCGGCACGATCACCTTCTGCCGCGTCTACTCGGGCAAGCTCGAGACCGGCGCCGCGGTGCTGAACTCGACCAAGGACAAGCGCGAGCGCATCGGCCGCATGCTGCAGATGCACGCGAACAGCCGCGAGGACGTCAAGGAAGCCTTCGCCGGCGACATCGTCGCCCTGGCCGGCCTCAAGGAAGTCCGTACCGGCGACACGCTGTGCGATCCGAACAAGCCGGTGATCCTCGAGAAGATGGAATTCCCCGAGCCCGTCATCGAGCTGTCGATCGAGCCGAAGTCCAAGGCCGACCAGGAAAAGCTGGGCATCGCGCTCAGCAAGCTGGCCGCCGAGGATCCCTCGTTCCGCGTCTCGACCGATCAGGAATCCGGCCAGACCATCCTGAAGGGCATGGGCGAACTCCACCTGGAGATCAAGGTCGACATCCTGCGCCGGACCTACAAGGTCGACGCGGCCGTCGGCGCTCCCCAGGTCGCCTATCGCGAAACGATCACCAAGCGCGCCGAAGTGGATTACACCCACAAGAAGCAGACCGGCGGCACGGGCCAGTTCGCCCGCGTCAAGCTGGTGTTCGAGCCGCTCGAAGCCGGCAAGGGCCGTGTGTTCGAGAGCGCGATCGTCGGCGGTTCGGTGCCCAAGGAATACATCCCGGGCGTCGAAAAGGGCATCGCCTCGGTCTCGGACAACGGCGTCATCGCCGGCTTCCCGATGATCGACTTCAAGGCCACGCTGATCGACGGCGCCTACCATGACGTCGACTCCTCGGTTCTCGCCTTCGAAATCGCCTCCCGTGCCGCCTTCAAGGAAGGCATGGAAAAGGCGGGCCCGAAGCTGCTCGAGCCGGTGATGAAGGTCGAGGTCGTGACGCCGGAAGATTATGTCGGCTCGGTCATCGGCGATCTGAACAGCCGTCGCGGCCAGATCTCGGGCACCGAGAGCCGGGGCAACGCGGCGGTGATCAACGCCAATGTCCCGCTGGCCAACATGTTCGGCTACATCAACACGCTGCGCTCGATGACCCAGGGTCGCGCGCAGTACTCCATGGTATTTGCCCACTACGAGCCGGTGCCTCAGGCGGTCGCGGATGAAGTCCGCGCCAAGTACGCCTGAGTTCGAAACCGCTAGAGTTACGGAGAGCCACGATGGCCAAGGAAAGTTTCAAGCGGACGAAGCCGCACTGCAACATCGGCACGATCG
>JAOZVS010000158.1 GCA_025869435.1 Zavarzinia sp. | reverse complement strand
GGGGGTACGAGGCCAACCGCAAGACCCCTGAACTCGAGACTTTCGATCGCTACGGCCAGCGGATCGACGAGGTGCGTTTCCATCCCGCCTATCACCAGTTGATGGCCTTCGGTGTCGACAACGGCTTCGCCTCGATCGCCTGGGACGGCTCGCCCGCCGGCCATGTCGGCCATGCCGCGATCCTCTATCTGGCGGGGCAGGCGGATTCGGGCACGATCTGCCCGATGACCATGACCTATGCCGCCGTGCCGGCGTTGCGGGCCGAACCTTCGGTCGCCGAGGTCTGGGTGCCGCGCATTCAGGCCGGCCGCTACGACCCCGCCGCGCGCCCGGCGGCGGAAAAGGCGGGCGTCACCATCGGCATGGCGATGACCGAGAAACAGGGCGGCTCGGACGTCCGCGCCAATACCACGAAGGCGGTGCCGGTGGGCGAGGACGGCTGGTACAGCCTGACCGGCCACAAGTGGTTCTGTTCGGCGCCCATGTGCGATGCCTTCCTGACGCTGGCCTATGCGGAGGGCGGCCTGACCTGCTTCCTCGTCCCGCGCTGGCTGCCCGATGGCGAGCGGAACGCGGGCTTCAGGGTGATGCGCTTGAAGGACAAGCTGGGCGACCGCTCCAACGCCTCGTCCGAGATTGAATATCACGGCGCCCTCGCCCAGCGTCTCGGGCCCGAGGGGCGGGGTGTCGCCACCATCATACAGATGGTGCAGCATACCAGGCTCGACTGCGTGATGGGCTCGGCCCAGATCATGCGGGGCGCGGTGGCGCAGGCACTGTGGCACACGGCCAACCGCTCGGCCTTCCAGCGCCGGCTGGTGGATCAACCTGCCATGTCGACTGTTCTCGCGGATCTCGCGCTCGAGAGCGAGGCGGCGACGGCGCTGGGCTTTCGCCTCGCCAAGGCCTTCGACGACAATGACCCCGTGGCCCGCCTGCTGACCCCGGTCGCCAAATATTGGGTGTGCAAGCGCACGCCCGGCGTCGTCTATGAAGCCATGGAATGCCATGGCGGCGCCGGTTACATCGAGACGGGGCCGATGGCCCGGCTGTTCCGCCAGTCGCCGCTCAACGCGATCTGGGAAGGCTCGGGCAATGTCATCGCCCTCGACATGCTGCGGGCCATGGCGCGGGAGCCGGAAGGCGTGACCGCCCTGCGGGATTATCTGTCGGCCCAGGGCGGCCGGAACGCGGATTACGATGGTTTCATCGCCCGCATCGATCTGCGCGGCGCGACCGAGGGCAATGCCCGCGCGCTGGTGGAACGGCTGGCCCTGGCGGCGCAGGCGGCCGTGCTGCTCGAATGGGACAATCCGCTGGCCGGAGATTTCTGCGCGTTGCGCCTGCGCGAGCGAGGGACGATGTATGGCGCCTTCGAGGCGGCGATCGATACCCGCGCCATCGTCGACCGGGCGATGCCGAGGGCCTGAGGAGGCCCTCGGAAGCCTGATCCTGCACGCCCGCCGATATCACATGATGTCGGCGGCGATGCCCCGGCTGCGTAAACCTTCTTGCAGCGCCAAGGTCAGGGTGGGCACCTCCGGCGGCAGGAACAGGCCGATGCTGTAACCGTGGCGGGCATAATCCTCGATCTGGTCGAGAACCAGGCCGAGCGCGGCATCGAAGGCCGGCTGCGGAAGATCCTGGGGCGGCAGCTGCAGCAAACCCCATCCTTCCGCCTCGAGGCGGAGGATCAGGGCGCCGCCCTGAAGGGAGGTGTCGGCGACGACCGCGATCCGGCGGGAGCGGAGGTCATCGCCCGTCATCGTCACCCGCCTTCAGGAATGTCGTCAGCCGGCGAAGCTCGGTCACCATCTCGAAGCCGGCCAGCTCCAGGCCGACGCCGATCATGCGGGGCCGGGGCAGGCCGCGCTCGGCCAGCACCTGTTCGAGAACGCCGATCCAGACTCCCTTGCCCGGCACATGGGTCACGGGGCGGTCCTCGGGGCGGCCGCCCCAGTCGGGACCGTGATCGGTGACGCCGACGCCGCTCGACGGGCTGCCGTCGACGCCGATCAGGACGAGATCGTCGCAGCCTTCGCGCAGGTGATGTTCGAGGATATCGGCGACCGATCGCGCCACCCGCCGGCAATGGTAGTGGTAACCGGGCGTGTCATATTGCTCGCGCACCTGCCACCAGCGCGAGACGCCGAGGAAGGTCATTTCCGGGCAGGGCATCTGCTGGATCAGGAATCCCTCGGCGCGCAGCAGGTCGAGAAGGGGCGAGACCGCGCCGGGGCACAGGGCATAGTCCGCGACCTTGGCGTTCTGATTGGCGAGGCAATGGGACAGCAGGGCGATGCGCCGGCGCCGGCCCGTCATGCGCCATCCTCCCCGGCGGCGAGCGCGTCGGCGACCACGGACAGCGGCACCGGCCGGGCCGGAAAGCGCGAGGGATTGGCCCCGAAGGCGGCCGGGTCCAGCCCCGCCGTCTCGGCGAGCTGAAGCCCGAGGCCAAAACCGCAACCGCGGCCCTGGCAGGGACCCATACCGGCGCGGGTCCACAGCTTGATGCCGGCGGCATCCCGGGCGCCGTCGGCATGGGCGGCGGCCACGGTCGCGGCGTCGATCTCCTCGCAGCGGCAGAGCACTGTCTCCGGCCGGGGCAGGCGCCCCAGCGCCCGATAGGGCACACGATAAGCCCGGCGCAGCATCAGGGCGAAATCGAGAGCACGGGCGAGGGCGCGCTCGTCGCCTTTCCCGGCGGCGAAGCCGGCATGGCGGGCGGCGGCCAGGCCGGCGATGGTGCCGGCGGCCAGCGCCGGCCGCGCCCCGGCGACGCCGGTGACTTCGCCGGCCGCGAAAATGCCGGGGACGGAGGTGGCGCCGGTCGCCCGATCGATCCGCAGGTGATGGCCGCCCGCGTCCTGGTCGAAATCGATGGCGCAGCCCAGGAGGCGCGGCACTTCGATCGAAGGCCGGAAGCCATGGCCGACCAGCAGGGCGTCGACATCCGCGATCGTCTCGCGCGCGCGCTCGTCGGGCAAGCCATCGGCGCCCAGCCGGGCGATGGTGACGCTACGGACGTGGTCATCGCCCGCCGCCGCCGTCACCACGGCGCCGAAACGGAAACGCCCGGCCAGCGGCGCGACGGGGGTGAGAAGGCGCAGGGCCTCGCCCCAGCGGGCCGGATGACGGGCGATGCCGGCCAGCAGGGCGCGGGGCGAGGGTGTCGCCTCGACGACGCGGAGCACGTCGCAGCCGGCCGCGCGCAACTGGCCCGCCACCACCATCAGGAAGGGGCCGCAGCCCGCCAGCACGACGCGGCGCCCCGGCAGCGTGCCATGCAGCTTCGCCAGGCGCTGGCCGGCGCCGGGGGTCATCACCCCGGGCAGAGTCCAGCCCGGGAAGGGCGCGACCCGGTCGTGGGCGCCGGTCGCGATCACCACCGCCTTCGGCCGCAGGGTCAGCGCGCTTTCGCCGACACGGGCGTAGATGACCGGATCGGCGTAGGCGCCGAAGACTTCCGCATTTTCGTGGACCGTGACGCCAGCGGCGCGCGCGGCGGCGATCAGCCGGCCGCCGGCCGCGATCTGGCGCCTGGCGGGGCCATGGGCGCCCGCCGCCGGCTGCATGAAATACTGCCCGCCCGGGCGCTCGAACAGGTCGAGAAGATGGACGGTCGCGCCGGCCTTCGCCGCCGCCAGGGCGGCGGACAGGCCCGCCGGCCCGCCGCCGACGATGCAGATGTCGCAATCGATGCGGGTCGCGCTCATGGCTGGCCCCCTTGCCTCTCCACCACCATGCCGGGGCGGATTGCGGTCAGGCAGGCACGGGCGGGCTTGCCGTCGACCAGCACCACGCAGTCGAAACAGGTGCCCATGCCGCAGAACAGCCCGCGCGGCGCGCCGCTCAGGGTCGCGCGCAGGCGGGCATCGCCCAGCCGGTGCAGCAGGGCGCCGAGATTGTCGCCGGCCGTGGCCGCGACGGTTTCGCCGTCGATGGTGATATCGCTCATGTCGCACCAGCGGCCGGGAAGCGGCCGGGATCATAGGGGGCGGAATCGATGGCGCAGGGCCGGCCCGAGAGGGCGGCGGCGATCACCTCGCCGATCACCGGCGCGCGGCAGAAGCCGGTACCATTGTCCCCGGCGGCGACAAGAAGCCCGGCGGGGCCGACGGCGCCGACGATGAAACGGTCGTCCGGCGTCACCGCTTCGTAGCGCACCCAGGAGCGCAGCAATTCGACCGCGCGCAGGGCCGGGAACAGGCGGGTGAGCGTGTCGATGGAATCGAGCACGAAGCGGCGGTCGACCTCGGGCACATGGCCCTGCGCGCCGGCCTCGGCCAGGCCGCCGGCAAGGACCGTGTTGAACAGGATCTGCCCGGCTTCCGATTGCTGGATCTGGGTGTAACCGGCATCGACCCCGCCGTGATCAGACTTGCAGCCGCCGACGACGCCCCGGATGGTGACGGGCTGGCGGATGGTGGCGAGACATTGCGCCTTCCGGGGCAGAATGGGCAGGGCAACGCCGAGGGGGGCGACCAGTTCCGCCGTCCATGGGCCGCCGGTGACGACCACCGCGTCGGCCGCGATCCGGCCCCCGGGCGTCACCACGCCGGTCACGCGCCCGCCTGCGACATCGATCGCTTCGACCGGGCAATGGCTGCGAAACCGCGCGCCCGCCGCGACGGCGGCCGAAATCAGGCAACGGACGGCGAGAAAGGGATTGACCAGCGCATCGGTCGGCGACCAGCTGGCCGCGACCAGGGGGCCGGTCAGCGCCGGCTCGACCCGGCGCAGGCGCTCCCGGGTCAGAAGTTCGGGGGTCAGGCCGGCGGCGCGCTCGAGCGCGATCCAGTGTTCGGCCACCGGGATATCGGCTTCATGCTCGATGAAGCGGATCTGGCCGCAGCGCCGGTAGTGGAAGGCGCCGGCGAAACGCCTGTCCCATTCGGCCCAGCGCCGGGTCGCCCAGATCAATTGCGGCAGCTCGATCTCGGAACTCATATGGGTGCCGAGGCAGGCGAGGCTGGCACCCGAGACGGCTGAGCCCGCCGCCGCCCGGTCCAGCAGGGTGACGGCGAAACCGGCTTCCGTCAGGGCGAGCGCTGTGGCCGCGCCGGTGATGCCGGCGCCGGCGACGACGATATGCCCGCTCACGCCCAAGGCATCGCCTTCAGCTCGGCGGGGGCCGCCTGCCAGTAGCGGCGGACCGCGATCTCGTCCGGGTTCAGCCCCTCGCCATGGCCCTCGACATCCATCACGGCGTCGAGGGCGCGGCGCATATGGTCGCGGTGGGGCACGGCGAAGCCTTCGGCGAGGGCCGGGCCTCGGGTCGCCAGTTCCTTCATGTGCTGCAACTGCCGGCGATGCTCGTCCGCGCTCATGTCGGGGCGGGCCTTCGCGCAGATGGCGACCGCCCGTTCGGGATCGGTGAAGGCGATCTGCCAGCCTTCCAGGAAGATCTCGATCAGGTCCTGCAGCAGGGCATCCTCGCTGCCCATCCAGTCGCGCCGGATGATCACGCCATCCTTCAGCAATTCGGCGCCCCAGTCGGCGGGGCGGAACAGGATTACCTCGTCGAGGGGCAGGCCATGGGCCTCCATCTCGTGCAGTTCGTGGTAGATGGTCATCTGGGCGCAGTCGGCGCGGCCTTCGATGAAGGCGCCGACTGTGTCGCCCGTGGGCAGGCGTTTCACGTTCTCGGGATCGGCGCCGGCCTTCAGCAGCATCCAGCGCAGCTCGAGGTCCTCGCCGCTCGGCCAGATGGCGGCGGTCCGCCCCTCGAGATCCTTGGGGTGACGGATGCCCGAGGATTTCCGCACCGGATAGACGAGGGGGCTGGCCTGCTGCACCGCCATGGCGAAGGCGAGGCGCGTGGGCGCCTCGCTCTCGACCAGATGGGCGGGGCTGGCGATCGCGAGATCGCAGGCCCCGCGCAGCAAGGCCTTCATGCCGCCTTCCGCGAAGTCGATCGGCTGGCAGCGGAGGTCGATCCCCCGCCGCTTCGCCAGCCCTTCGTGCTCGGCGACCAGATAGCCGGCGAACTGGGCCTGGAAGCGCCAGAGCAGGCGCAGGGTGACGTCGCGGCTCATGCTCTCGTCCCTTACTTCGCCGGGCAGGCGATGGTCTTGTAGGCCGCCGGGGCCTTGTCCCAGAAGGCGTTGGTGTAGCCGTCTTCCAGCTTGACGGGCTTTTCGATCTGCTTGGTGTCGAGCAGCACCTTCTCGATCACCGGCCAGGTGGCGGGATCGGTCTTGCCGAATTCGCCCTTCAGGGTCGGGCCGGCGCACATGATGTCGCCCATGGCCTTGATCTGCGCGACCTGGCCGGCCTCGGTCAGCTCGGCATTATACTTGAGGACGATCTTGGCCGCGGCGGCTGGATCGGCCAGCGCTTCCTGCCAGCCGCGCAGGGTGGCGTCGACCATGGCCTGGACCTTCTCGGGGTGGGCCTTGATCGTATCCTCGCGCACGAAGACGCCGGTGTTGATCATGGCGACGCCGTAATCGCCGGGCTCGAGGAAGACGAGATCTTCCGGCTTGTAACCCGCGTCGTAAACGAGTTGCAGCTCGTTGTAGCGGGTGACCTGCATCACCTCGTAGTCCTTGTTCAGCCAGGCGACGATGTCGAAGCCCTGCGGGATGATCTTCACCTTGGCGGGATCGACCTTGGCCGAGGCCAGCATGGCCATGAATTCATGCTCGTCGCCGCCGAACCACAGGCCGACCGAATGGCCGGGCATGTCCTCGACCCGCTTGATGCCGGTGTCCTTGCGGGCGATGTAGGTGGTCGCGCTCTTCTGGCCGAGCTGCAGCACGGTGACGAGGGGCACCTCGTTGGCGCGGGCGGTGATCACCTGGTTGGGGTGGCCGATGCCGAAGGTGTCGGTGCCTTGGGCGACGGTGACCGCCGGCTTCAGGTCGGGGCCGGCCGGCTCCAGCTTCAGGTCGATGCCGGCGTCCTTGTAGTAACCCTTGTCGAGGGCGAGGATGGGGCCGGCGAACTGGCCCTGCATCACCCATTCCAGCCGCATCGAATCCTCGGCCCGGGCGGCGCCCGAAAGCAGCGCCAGCGACGCGGCGGCTGCCATGATCGTCTTCAAAGTCTTCATGAACCCCAAGCCTCCTGTTGCAGATACGGTCATTTCGCCTCGCGCATCGAGCTGTGCCAGGGAATAAGCAGACGTTCGGCGGCAGCGACGAGCACGAAGAGGAGGATGCCCAGCAGGGCGGAAGCCAGCATGGCCGCCCACAGTCGAGGCATGTTCAGGGTCCGGTAGGCGGTCATGATCACGAAGCCGAGGCCCCGGTCCGCCTGCACGAATTCGGAAACGATGGCGCCGATGACGCTGAAGGTCACATTCAGCTTCAGCCCGACGAAGATATAGGGCAGCGCGCTCGGCAGGCGCATCTTGAAGAAGCGCTGCGTCGGCGTCGCCGCGGCGACATGGAACACTTCCATTACCGTCCGGTCGTAGGACTGCAGGCCCTTCATCATGTTAAGGGCGAGCGGGAAGAACGACAGGAAGGCGGTGACGGCGATCTTGGAGCCGAGCCCCGAGCCGAACCACAGCATGATGATGGGCGCGACCGCGACCACGGGAATGGTGTTGGAGGCGATGACATAGGGCATCAGGCTGCGCGCGATGAAGCGCGAATAGGCGAAGACGATGCCAAGCATGGCGCCCAGCACCGAGCCGATGACGAAGCCGGCGATCGACTCGAAGCCGGTCAGCGCGGTGTGCCAGGCCAGATTGGCATTGCCCGAGAACAGCGCGTCCCAGATCCGGCTGGGCGCCGGGATGATATAGGCCGGCGTTCCGGTCACCGTGACCAGCACTTCCCAGACGATCACCAGGACGACGGTGGTCACCGCGACGGGAAAGGCGGCGACGGCATAGCCGGTCAGGCGGGCGCGGAGATCAGTCATGGAACCCCTCCCCCAGCAGGCGCTCGCCGAGGCGGCACAGCTCGTTGAAGCGCGGGGTCTCGCGCACCGCGAGGGTGCGGGGACGCGGCAGGTCGACGTCGATCACCTCGGTGATGCGGCCGGGGCGGGGCGACATGACCACCACCCGGTCGGACAGGAAAATGGCTTCGTGGATCGAATGGGTGACGAAGACGACGGTCATTTTCTCCCGCTCGGCGAGGGCCGACAATTCGAGGTTCAGGCGGTCGCGGGTGATCTGGTCGAGGGCGCCGAAGGGCTCGTCCATCATCATGACCCGGGGCCTTGTCGACATGGCGCGGGCGATCGAGGCGCGCTGGCGCATCCCGCCCGACAATTGGCGGGGCCAGGCATTCTCGAATTCGGCGATGCCGACCAGTCGCAGCAACTCCCGCGCCCTCGCGAGGCGCTTGTCCTTCGGGATACCCTGGAGTTCCAGCGGCAGGGCGACATTGGCCAGGATCCGCCGCCATTCGAGAAGGGCGGCATCCTGGAAGACGAAGCCGATCTCGCGGTTCAGGCGGGCGTCGGACGGGCTCAGGCCGTCGATGCGGGCGGTGCCCGCGCTCGGCTTGATCAGATCGGCGGCGACGCGCAGCAAGGTGCTCTTGCCGCAGCCCGAAGGCCCGATCAGCGAGACGAATTCGCCTTCCCGGATGTCGAGATCGATCGCCTTCAGGGCGGTGACCGCATGGGTGCCGCGCTCGCCGCCATAGACGACGTCGATATCCTTGAAGGACAGGATGGGGATGGAGGCCATGGCGGTCATCCGTAGCGTCCCTTGCCGGCGAACCAGTCGTCATATTGCGAGGCGGTGCGGATCACGATGCTGCGCTTGCGCAAATAGGAGCGCAGGGCATCCCAGCCGTTCTCCTTGCCCCAGCCGCTGGCATCGAATCCGCCCCAGATGGAGCGCGGGTCATTCTTGTGATGATCGTTCACCCACAGCACGCCGGCCCGGATCGACCGGGTCAGGCGATGCGCCCGCGCGACATCCCGCGTCCAGACCGCGGCGCCCAGGGCGAAGGCGCTGTCGTTGGCGAGGCGAAGGCCCTCTTCCTCGGTCTCGAAGGGCGTGATCGAGATGACGGGGCCGAAGGCTTCCTCCTGGAACAGATGACTGTCCGGCGCGACATCGGCGAAGATCGTGGGGCGAAGGTAATGGCCGGCATCGAAGGGCGCGGGCAGGTCCGGCGGCGTGCCCCCGGCGATGAGCCGGCTGCCGGCGGCTTTCGCCTTCTCGATGAAGTCGAGGCAGCGGGCGCGGGCCCCGGCGGAAATCACCGGTCCCATGTCGGTCGCGGGATCGGCCGGATCGCCGAGGCGGATGGCGTCGGCCTTGGCGGCCAGCCGGTCACAGAATTCGTCATAGATCGGACGCTGCACGAGGAAGCGGCTGGCCGAGACACAGGTCTGGCCGGCGGCGACGAAGGCGGCGAAGGCGGCGCCCGCCACCGCCTCGTCGAGGGCGGCGTCGGCGAAGACGAGGACGGGGGTCTTGCCGCCCAGCTCCAGCGTGCAGGGGATCAGCCGTTCGCCCGCGCGGGCGGCGACGATACGGCCGGTCCTGGTGCCGCCGGTCAGGTCGATGCGGCGCACCGGCGCGGCATCGCAGGTCAGGGCGCCGGTCGCGCCCGCGCCGGTGACGACATTGATCGTGCCGGGTGGCAATCCCGCCTCGATCGCCCAGTCGGCGAGGACGAGGGGGGAGACCGGCGCCAGTTCCGACGGCTTCACCAGCACGCAATTGCCGGCGGCCAGCGCCGCCGCCAGTTTCTTGACGAGGATCAGCACCGGATGGTTCCACGGCGTGAGCAGGGCGCAGACGCCATGAGGCTCGTAAGCCGTCATGGTGACGAAGCCGCCCTTCACATGATTGGATTCCGCTTCCAGCCCGATGGCGATCGCCGCGAAATATTCGATCCATTCGGGAATGCGGCCCATCTGCGCGCGCATCTCGCGGATCGGCCGGCCGGTGACGGCGGATTCCAGTTCGGCAAGCTCGCCCATGCGCGCCCGCAAGAGATCGGCCAGCGCCCGCAGCGGCCGGGCACGGTCGAGGGCGTCCATCCGCGCCCAGCCGCCATCGAAGGCATCCTGCGCGGCCTGCGCCGCCGCCTCGACATCGGCCGGGCCGGCGACGGGCACCGTGGCCAGCAGCGCGCCGGTCGCGGGGCTGCGCACATCCATGCGCTCGGCGCTCAGGGGCTTTTGCCAGCGCCCGCCGTAATGAAGGTCGAAATGGCGCGGCTCGGTCATGGCGTGATCTCCGCGAGGTCGAGAAGGCATTCGGTCAGCACCCGGCAGCCGGCGGCAAGGTCTTCGGGGCTGGCATATTCATCCTCGCGGTGGCTGACGCCGTCCCGACAGGGCACGAAGATCATCGCCGTCGGGCAGACATGGTGAAGCTGGCGGGCATCATGCCCGGCGAGGGAGGGCAGGGACATGTGTTTCAGGCCAAGACTCGCGGCATGGCCCGCGATCAGGGCCTGCAGCCGTTCCGGGAAGGCGAGGGCGCGGGCGGCGGCGATTTCGGTCACCTCGACCCTGCAAGGGGCGGCGAGGCCGGCGGCGCGATCGTGCACGGCATCGCCGAGGGCCTGTAGCAGGGCATCGTCCGGGTGGCGCAGGTCGATGGAAAAATAAGCCTCCGCCGGCACGACCGAAGGGGCATTCGGCTTCACCTCGATCATGCCGACGGTGAACATCACGCCCGGCTGATCGGTCAGACTGTCCAGATGGGCGATGATGCGCACGGCCGCCTGCAGGGCGTCGCGCCGCGCCGCCCGGGGCGTGGTGCCTGCATGGGCTTCGGTCCCGGTGACGCGGAGGCGGAAGCGGCGCACGCCCTGAATGCCGGTGACGACGCCGATGGGAATGCCCGCCGCTTCAAGCACGGGGCCCTGTTCGATATGCGCCTCGAGAAAGGCATGGGGCGCGAACCCCAGCGGGCGGGTCGCTCGCACCGCATCCGCTTCCGCCTGCAGCACGGCGGCGAGGGCATCCCCCGTCATCGCGCCCGCGGCATCGCGAACGGCGAGAATCGTACTCAGGGGCCGAAGGCCCGCGAAGGCTTCCGAGCCCATCATGCCGGGGGCGAAGCGCGAGCCTTCCTCGTTCATCCAGGCGACGACCTCGATCGAACGGCGCGGCCGGATGCCGGCTTCGAGGATGGCCTGCACAGCCTCCAGCCCGGCCAGCACGCCGTAGATCCCGTCGAAACGGCCGCCGCTGGGCTGGCTGTCGATATGCGATCCGGTGAGCACCGGGGCAAGACCGGGTTCGGAACCTTCAAGGCGCAGGAACAGATTGCCGGCGTCATCGTTGAAGGCGACAAGGCCGAGTCCGGTGGCCCATTCGATCAACTGCAGGCGGGCGGCGATTTCCTCGATGCTCAGGGCCTGACGGTTGACGCCGCCCTTCGCCGTCGCGCCGAATTGCGCCATCGCCAGATGACGCGCCCACAGCCGCGCTTCCGACACCTGGCCGGCGGCTTTGCTGGGGACGGTCGGGCGGGGCGCGGTCATGGCTCAGGCCGTCCGCATGATCTGGTCGGGGCGCGCCCTTGGATCGCGCCTGCGCCAGGCGCCATGTTCGACCTGGGCGAGGAACTCCGCCAGCAGATGGTTGAACAGCTCCGGCTCCTCGAGGTTGGTGGTGTGGCCGGTCTTCGGCAGGATGGCGAGGCCGCAGGCCGGGATCGCCTTCTTCAGGAAGATGCCGGGCTGCAGGCAGTGATCATCCTCGTCCCCGGCGACGATCAGGGTCGGCACGTCCATCGCCCGGAAGCCCGCCTCGAGGTCGTAGAGCGAGGGGCGATGGACCTGCACGCCGCGCATCGTGTTGGCGGCGCCCAACGATGAATGTTTCCCCAGGCGTTCCGCGAACAGCGCCCAACCCTTGGGGTCCTTGGCCTGGAACTGCACCCGCGACGCGCCCTCGGCGTAGGTCGGCGCGAAATTCTCGGCCCCCCTGGTCTCGAACTGGCGGGCGACTTCCTCGGACACGCCCTGGAAATAGGCTTCATGGGCCTTTTCGGCGCCGTATCCGGTGCCGGCGGCACAGATCGACAGCAGGCGTTCGGGAAAATTCAGGCCGGCGTGAAGAACGGCGAAGCCGCCCATGGACAGGCCGACGACATGGGCCTTCTCGGCGCCGATGGCGTCGAGGACGCAGCGGATGTCGGCGGCGGCGCGGGCTTGCGAATACTTCGAGACGTCGGCGGGAATATCCGAGGGCGGAAAGCCCCGGGCAGCGAAGGTCACGCAGCGATAGCGCCGCGAGAAGAAGGAAATCTGCGGCTCCCAGCTCCAGTGATTGCCGCCGAATTCGTGAACGAAGACCAGCGGCGTGCCGCTGCCCGTCTCCTCGTAATAGAGGTTCACGCCGTCGTCGGTCAGGGCCATGGGCATCGCCGTCTCCTCAGATGATCGAGGCGCGGGCGGTGATGCCGCCGTCGACGGTGAAGATGGCGCCGCTGGTGTAACCCGAACGGTCGGAGGCGAGGAACAGCATGAGATCGACGATCTCGCGCAGATGCGCCGGCCGGCCTAAGGGGTAGCGCTTCTGCAATTCGGGCCACTGGCTCTCGTCGCCGAGCCAGGCTTCCGCCCGGTTCTTCAGCAGCTTGTAGATGCGGTCGGTATCGACCGGGCCGGGATTCACCCCGACGATGCGGACGCCGTGATCGAGGCTGCGGCCGCCCAGCGCCCGGGTGAAGGCCATCAGCGCGGCATTGCCCGTGGTGCCGGCGACGTAATCGGCATCGTAACGCTCGCCGGCATTGCCGATATTGTTGATGATGACGCCCCGGCCGCGCTCGCGCATCCGTTTGTAGACGAGGCGGGTCATGCCGATATAGCCGAAGACCTTCAGCTCCCAGCCCTCGCGCCAGCGCGCCTCGTCGATCGCGTCGAGATCGCCGCCCGGGATGACGCCGGCATTGTTCAGCATGATGTCGATATCGCCGACCGCGTCGGTCAGCGCCTTGCAGGCGCCGGGCGCGGTCAGGTCCATGACATGAACGACGATCGAGACATCGCCCCTGGCCGTCTCCCGCGCCTTGGCCGCCACTTCGGCCAGTTCGTCGGCGCTGCGGGCGGTCAGATGCAGGTTGCAGCCCTCGGCGGCGAAGGCGATGGCGGCGGCTGCGCCGATACCCTTGGAGGCGCCGGTGATGAGGACGGTTCGGCCTTCGAGCCAGAGGTCCATGATATCTTCCTCGTCCCTAGTTCTTCAGTAGACGCCGGCGGCGGCGGCCCTTGTGCCGGCGACCTGCGCGACGAGCGCCGGCAGCAGCACGCAGAAATCCTCAACCCATTCAGCCGGCACGGTGGTGCCGACCTTGATGAAGCGGTCGGCGAAAACCCGGCTGTGATAGGAAGCCTGGCGGATCATGATGTCGTGTTCGAGATATGCGGCGGCGAGCGCGTCGGGGCTGATGCCGGCGCCGGTCACGTCGATCGTCATGAAATTGCCATTCGACGGGTAGACGGGCAGGGTCAGGCCGTCGATGCCTTCCACGGCGGCGGCGATGCGGCGCTGGTTGGCGCCGGCGATCGACAGGACCTGCGGCAGCCATTCCGCCTTGTGGCGAAGGCCGGCGATCGCCGCGCGCTGGGCCAGGATGGACGAGCCGAGGTTGTTGGGCGGCGCCGCCGCCAGTTGCTCGATCAGGTCGCGGTTGGCGATCACCGCGCCGCAGCGCAGCCCCGCGATACCCAGCCATTTCGAGAAGGAATAGGTGGTGATCGTGCCTTCCGGGTAGAAACGGGCGGCGAGTGTATGGTTGGCGGCGAAATGGCGGTAGGTGCAGTCGTGGATCAGCAGGGCGCCGGCCTTGCGCGCGATGCCGGCGATCGCCTCGATCTCGTCCGCCGTCTGGCACGAGCCCAGAGGGTTGTTCGGATCGACGAGATAGATCGCCTTCGTCTCGGCACTGGCCGCCGCCGCCAGCGCTTCCGGCGCCAGGCGGTACTGGCAGGCCGGGTCATAGATGGGCAGCGTCGTCACCCGCGCCCCCGCCGCCTTGGCGAAGGCATGGGGCCACAGCCAGCCGGGATCGGTGACGATGAATTCATCGCCCTGGCCCAGCCAGGTCCTGGTTGCGTGATAAAGCGCCTCGATCGCGCCATCGGTCACGAGGACGGCGAATTCGTCACCGGGCAGGCCAAGGTCTTCAAGAATAAGTTCCCGAAGTTCCTCGATACCGCAAGGTGGGGCGTAGATATGAAATTCTTCGTCGGCGATGCAGCGAAGCATAGCCTCGCGAACCGCGGGATGGCACGGAATATGGTTGGTGTTTTGGCCCAGCCATTTCAGTTTCCTGTTGCCGATAAGGCGATCGAAATGGAGATTTCTCTCCTCGAATGGCTTCTTGACCAGGGGTGCCATGTGCCGTCACCTTGACCATGCAGTGCAACAATGACGTCACGTTAAGCCCATGTCGGGTTTGCATACAAGAAGAACAAAAAGGGAAAATGATGAATGATGTGAAAAAAATGCGCGCTGAGGCGAGGGCCGAGATCGCCAGCCTGATCCATGACGGCGACACCGCCGAACCCTGGGTGGCGGAGACGCGCGCGGAACGCATCATCGAAGGCATCGAGGACGATATCCTGCACGGCGATCTCGCCCCCGGCGCCCGCCTCGACGAGGTCGCGCTGGCCGAGCGCTTTGGCGTCTCCCGCACCCCGGTCCGGGAGGCGCTGAAGCAATTGTCGGCGGCTGGCCTCGTCGTCATCCGGCCGCATCAGGGCGCGGTGGTGGCGATCCATACCCGCGACGAATTGATCGAGATGTTCGAGGCCATGGCCGAACTGGAGGCGACCTGCGCCCGCCTCGCCACCCGGCGGATGACCCCTTACGAACGCCTGCTGGTCGAGGAAGCGCATCTCGAATGCCGCCGCCTGGCCGAGACCGGCGACGTGCTGGCCTTCTTCCGCGCCAACAGCGTGCTGCATGGCCTGCTCTATCAGGCCTGCCACAACCGTTTCCTGCGCCAGCAGACCGAGAGCCTGAACAAGCGGCTGATGCCCTATCGCCGCCTGATCACCTTCCGCGAGGGGCGGCTGTCGGAATCGATCGCCGAGCATGACGCGGTGGTCGGCGCCCTGCTCGCGGGGGACGAGGATGGTGCCTCGCGCCAGATGCGTCATCACCTGGAAATCCTTGGCGACGACGCCGAGGCCATCCTGCGCGCCCTCGACCGGATGGCGGCGGCCGGCGGCACGGCCTGAGCCGCGCCGCCCGGCCCTCAGGGGGCGGAGGCGGCGAGGGCGGCCTTGCGCCTGGCGGCCAGGGCCTTGTTCGCCGCGCGGCGGCGCAGCCACATCATGGTGCCGGTGATGGCGAAAAGCAGGGGCAGCAGCCCGCCGACGAAGATCACCGTCTGCCAGACGATGCCGTAACCGATGCCGTCATGCAGGCGGCGCATGACACGGCCGAGGTCATCCCCCGGCTTGGCCGGCGGGGGCAGGCTGGTCTTGGTCTCGCCGGTCACGTCGTCGACCGTGACCGTCGCGTTGCCGCCATCGGTCGCCAGCATCACCCGCCACAGCGGGCTTTGCTCCGTCGGCAGGGTGATGCCGGTGGGCGTGGCGCCGGCTGGCGCGGCGCCGATCGCCGCCAGCAGCACGCCGTCCGGACCCATGCGGGTCTCGGCCAGGGGCAGGTTGCCGCCGCCGGGGCCACCACCGGGCGGTCGGGCGCGCGGGGGCGAGACTTCGGTGAAGGTGCCGACGATGGCGCGGGTCGTCTGCGGGAAGGAAATATACATGCCGGTGAAGGACAGGAGCGCCAGCGGGATCGCGATCCAGATGCCGAACATGTGATGCAGATTGGCCGAGGGCCGCATGGCCTTCCGCCAGCCCAGCGCCCGCACGAGGGAAATCCGCTTCGGCCACCACAGATAGATCCCCGAGAGCGAGAGGATCAGCATCGCGACCCCGACCCAGCCGACGATCTGCCGGCCCGAGAATTGCGGCACCAGCAGGTTACCGTGGAAATCATGCATCAGCCGCATGAAGGCGTTGTTGCTGGGGCCGACGTCGAGCACGGCGGCGGTCGGCGGGTCCATCCAGGCCGAGACCGTGTCGCGCGGTCCGGCGGCCCGGGCCGGACGGGCGACGACGACGACCGGCTCCCCCGTCTCGGCGGGCAGGCGGATCTGGCTGATCCGCGCGCCATCGCCCAGCCGGTCCGCCGCGCGATCGACGAAAGCCGCCAGGGATGGGCCGCGCTCATCGCCCGTGACGGCGTAGCGCTGGGGCTCGGTCACGGTTTCCAGCTGGTCGTGCCAGACAAGG
This sequence comes from Zavarzinia sp., assembly GCA_025869435.1. GTDB lineage: Bacteria > Pseudomonadota > Alphaproteobacteria > Zavarziniales > Zavarziniaceae > Zavarzinia. The sequence goes on along the minus strand of JAOZVS010000158.1, from coordinate 9,666 downwards.
ACGCTGCCGGTGATGCCGACGGGGACGGAGAGCAGGCACAGGCCGACGCCGAGCCAGAGGTGGATGTCGAGCCAGAGCTTGCGCAGGCGGCCTCGGGTTTTGGCGGTCATGGGTAGGGGTCCGGTGAGCTGTTACTGGTTATAATAATGAAAATGCATCGCATTAGTATTTGACGATGCGCGTCCGTCAAGCCGGCGATCAGCGAAGGCGATTGTGGCGATTTCGCCACAATTCGGGCCGGCTTCAGACCGTGGCGGCGAGATAACGGCGCAAAGGCCCGTTTCCTGCGCTCGAAAGCCGGTTGATCAGAAAATGTGCTTGCTGATGATATTGCGAGTCACTCGCATAGTAAATAAGAACGCTTCGCATCTGCATTCCGTGCAGGATTGATGAGGGGCTTTCCATGATCGATTTTTCCCGTCCGCGGGTTTCCCACCTCGCCATGCTGGCGATGCTCGCCGCCGCGCCCGCCCATGCGGGCGAACTGGTCACGCCGGACGGCGACTGGACGCCGACCGCGATCGCCGGCCAGACCGCCGAGGCCCTGCCGACGGTCAGCGTCACCGGCGCCGCCCCCGCCAACAACCAGAAGCGCGAGACCGCGATCGACCGCCTGCCGCAGGAAATCCAGGACACGCCGCAGACCATTCATGTGATCAACGAGGAAACCCTGCAGCAGCAGGGCTTGACCAGCCTCGAACAGGCGCTGCGCAACGTCCCCGGTGTCACGGTCGAAATCGGCGAGGGCGGTGCCCTCAACGGCGACCAGTTCCGCATCCGGGGTTTCTCGTCGCAGACGGACGTGACCCAGGATGGCCTTCGCGATTTCGGCGTCTATACCCGCGACACCTGGAACACCGAGAGTGTCGAGGTCTTCCTCGGCCCGTCGGGCGAGACCTTCGGTCGCGGCAATTTCGCCGGCACGATCAACACGACCTCGAAGACGCCGGTCCTCGATGATTTCATCACGCTGCATGGCGAACTGGGCCTCGGGCCCCACGCCCGCACCACGGCCGACATCAACCGGAAGATCGGCGACACCACCGCGCTCCGCCTGAATCTCATGTATACCGACAGCCAGCCGGTCGACCGCGACGGCCCCGAATCCAAGCGCTGGGGCATCGCCCCCTCGATCGGTTTCGGTCTCGGCACCGATACCGAACTGACCGTCGGCTACTTCCATCAGGAAGACAATCGCGTGCCGGATTACGGCATTCCGGTGGTCGCCAATTCGATCAACGGCGGCGTCGCGTCGGCGGAAAGCGGACCGGCCGATGTCGACAGCGGTAACTGGTACGGTGGCACCCTCGATCATGACGACACGGTCGCCGACGTGCTGACCGTCCGTCTCTCGCATCAGGCCACACCCTGGCTTAAAGTGCACAATGACAGCCGCGTCGGCTTCTACACCCGTGATTTTCTGCCCACGGCGCCGAGCTGCGGGGGCGCGAGCAATACCACGGGCGTCGTGACGGCGGGCAGTTGCCTGGCCAACCTGCTCGATGGCGATCCGTCGACAGTGCCCGTGGCCAGCCGTGGCGGCCCCTCCTCGCCCACCTATACCGATCAGTGGGGTGTGCAGAACATCACGACCGGCATCGCCGACTTTACCCTGGGCGGCATGAAGAACCAGTTGATCCTGGGGGCGGATGCCGCTTACGAGGAGGCAATCCGCAAGGGCAACGGCAATATCGGTGAAGCCCGGCCGTCACCTGTCGACCTCTACAACCCGAGCAAGGACAGCTGGTCGCCGAACTATGTCTCGACCAACGAGCGCAATTCGGATTCGACGAGCTTCGCCGTGTTCGCCAGCGACCAGATCTGGTTCACGGAACAGCTTTCGCTGCTCGGCGGGCTCCGCTTCGAGCGTTACAGCGCGAGCAGCACACTGACCACCTTCGGCTCGGTCGACAGCACCGTCTCTCCGCCGGTCTTTGTTCCCGCCGTGCCCCAGACTTCGACGGGGGCGGAAATCGACGAAACGCTGTGGAGTCCGCGGGCCAGCCTCGTCTGGGAGCCGTCCGAAAATCAGACCTACTACATCTCCTGGTCGCGCGCCTCGGAGCCGGCGACGGGTACGACGGTCGGCAACAGCACAAACCCGGTGTCAACCACCGAGGAGGTGCAGGCCCTTGAGCCGACCACCAGCGAGACCTTCGAGATCGGCGGCAAGCTGAACTTCTTCGGCGGGCGCCTCGGCACGGGACTGACCCTGTTCCAGGTCGAGCGCGATAACGCCAAGGAAGTCGACGATGCGGGGGTGATCACGGCTTCGGGTCAGAGCATCCGCAACCGCGGCGCGGAGCTTTCGGCCACGGGGCGGCTTACCGATGCCTGGACCGTTCAGGCCTCCTACGCCTTCATCGACAGCGAATATCTCGATTTCGGCAATTCCAGCGCCATCATCAACGAGAAGCTGGAAGGACGCGAGGTCAACAATGTGCCGCGTAACTCCTTCAATATCTGGACGAGCTATGATGTCCTCGCCGATCTGACCCTGGGGGCGGGCGTGCGCTACCACGACGAAATGTTCATCGCGCAAAGCTATCGCGCGGCGACCGACGAGATCACCTATGCCGTCGCGCCCTACTATCTCGCGGTCGACGCCATGGCGCAGTACCGCGTGTCGGAAGGCGTCGCGGTTCAGGTCAACGGCTACAACCTGTTCGACCGGGACGACAATTACGACCAGACCCGCAGCAACCGTCTGGTGCCGTCGGCCGGCCGCACGGTGATCTTCTCGACCACCGCGACCTTCTGAACGGCGGTTGCCTTTGTCTCGTCGGGCGGGCTCTTTCGGGGCCCGCCCTTCGCCCTTGATGGAAGTTATCCGATGCTGATCGCCATTCCCGACGTGCTGAAACCCGCCGAGGTCGCCGAGATAAGGCGCCTGCTGGAGGCATCGCCCTGGGTCGACGGCAAGGTGACGGCGGGGGAACAATCGGCCAAGGCCAAATATAATCTGCAGATTCCCGAAACCTCCGACATCGCGCGCCAGCTTGGCGACCGCATCCTGCGCGCGCTCGGCACCTGCGCCGAATTCGTCTCGGCGGCCCAGCCGCTGCGGGTCTATCCGCCGCTGTTCAACCGATACGACGCCGGCATGAAGTTCGACGATCATGTCGACAATGCCATTCGCGGCGTGCCGGGGGCGGGGATGCGGATCAGGACCGATGTCTCGTCGACCCTGTTCCTGTCCGATCCGGACACTTACGACGGTGGCGAGCTGATCATCGAGGATACCTATGGCACGCAGGCGGTGAAGCTGCCGGCGGGCCACATGGTGCTCTATCCCTCGACCAGCCTGCACCGGGTGGCGGAGGTGACCCGGGGCAGCCGCTGGGCCTCCTTCTTCTGGAGCCAGTCGATGGTGCGCGACGATGGCCAGCGCCGCCTGCTCTACGAGATGGATGTCGCCATCCGCCGGCTGCGCGCGGAACTGCCGGACGATCATCCCTCGATCCGCAGCCTGGTCGCGAGCTATCACAACCTGCTGCGACGTTGGGCCGAATTGTAGGGCATCGGGGCCGGCGCCATATTTCGCGATTGCGAATGGCCGTCGTGCTGACTATAGAACTGTTACTGAAACTCATTCGCATGTTTGGTGAGGCGCCGGGTCACCCCCGGGCTGGAGTGTAGCGATGGATCCGACCACAACACCCGCCACTGCCGTTTCCGATGCCGCTGTCGCGATCACCGCGCCCGGCCTGCCGGCGGAACTCGTCCAGCAGGTTCACGACGTCACGATCAGCGGGCTGTTCCTGCAGGCCGATCCCATCGTCAAGGCCGTGATGATCCTTCTGGTCCTGGCGTCGGTCGCGACCTGGGCGATCGCGCTCGAGAAGTCGCTGCGCCTGCGCCGCCTGCGCCGGGAAGTCTCGGGGCTGGAAGCCGGGGTCGCCGCGCGGAAGGGCACCGCCGTCGCCGCCGATCTCGTCGGCCTGCCGAAACTGGCGGTCGAGGCCGGCCTGACCGAATGGCGCGAACTCGCCGCCGAGGACACGGACGAGCGCCGGGGCCGCGCCGAACAGGCCATGCGCCTGACTGTGACGGAAAACCTGCGCGAGCTGGAAAAGGGCCTGCCGTTTCTCGCCACCGTCGGCTCGGCCGGGCCGTTCATCGGGTTGTTCGGCACGGTCTGGGGCATTCTGAACAGTTTCACCGCGATCGCCAATTCGCAGGACACCAGCCTCGCCGTGGTCGCGCCCGGCATCGCCGAGGCGCTGTTCGCGACCGCGATCGGCCTCGTCGCCGCCATTCCCGCCGTTATGTGGTATAATGCCTTCTCGACCCAGCTCGGCCGGGTCGGCGCGCGCCTGTCGACCGCCATCGCCCGCCTCGCCAGCCAGATCGGCCGGACGAAGGGTCATGCGGCCGAATTGCGCCGCGCGGCCGAATAGCGGGACGGCGGGAGAGCAAGCATCATGGCGGGTGGAATGCTGCCGGGCGCGGGCGGAGGGGACGAGGGCGGCAGCCTCTATCGTCCCGTCGCCGAAATCAATGTGACGCCCTTCGTCGACGTCATGCTCGTGCTGCTGATCATCTTCATGGTCGCGGCGCCCCTGATGATGGTCGGCGTGCCGGTCCAGCTGCCGAAGACGACGGCGGCCAAGGTCGCGCCGCCGCAGGAGCCGCTGGTCGTCTCGATCGATGCCGCCGGCAAGACCTTCATCGAAAAGCAAGGCTTTTCCGACATCGATCTTCTGGCCCGGCTGAAGGTCCTGGCGCAGGAAGCGCCGGACCGCGTCGTCTATGTTCGCGGCGACAGGTCGATCGATTACGGCCGGCTGATGGAAGTGATGGGTGTCGTCTCGACCGCCGGCTTCTCCAAGCTGTCGATGATCGCGGAGACGGCGCCGGCCGCGCAATAGCATGAAAAGCCTGCGCAATCTGTCCCTGGGCCTTTCGTTCGGCATTCATGCCGCGGCGATCGCCGGTCTCGTGTTCTTCGTCCAGCCGGATAGCGGGGCGAAATTCGCCGCGCCGCCGACCATCGAATTGATGCTGCCGCCCATGGCCACGGCGGCGGCGAGCAGCGTCGCCCCCGTCGAGGCCGCCGATGTGACCCCGGTCGAGGCGGCCGAAGTCACCCCGCCCGATGTCCTGCCGGTGATGGCGGAAGCGGTGCAGGCGGTCGAGCCGGTGGTGGCTGTCGCCGCCGACAAGAAGCCCGAACCGCCGAAGCCCGAAAAGCCGAAGCCGCGCGAGCGGGCAGAGCGGCCGAAGAAGCCCAACCCGCAGAAGGAAAAGGTCGAGGCGCCAGCGCCGGCGGCCGAAACCGTGACGACGGCGGCCCCGCCGCAGGCGGTGGCGGCGGTCGCCGTCGCCGGCAGCGCGACGTCGGCCGGTGGCGGCAATCCGGGTGCGCGGGCGGATTTCAAGGCGATGGTCGGGGCCTGGATCGAGAAGCACAAGCGCTTCCCCGATCGCCTGCGTCGGCGCGGGCTGCAGGGCACGCCGGTGGTCCGCTTCCGTCTGGCGCGGGACGGCCGCGTCCTGAACTGCCAGATCGAGCGGCAAAGCCCGCATGACGGCATCGACGAAGCCGCGATGGATACCATCCGCCGGGCTGATCCCTTCCCGGCCATGCCGGATGATGTTCCGGGCGAAACGATGGAATTCACCGTTCCGATCGATTTCAACCTGCGCTGACCCTATCGTCTCCTGAACGGAAAATTCTATCGCCGGAACCGGACAGGATCGGCCGGCATTGCACGTTGAACAGCGGAGAGTTCCGCGAGGCCAGCAAGATTTCCCGATGACCGACCGACCGACGACGCCCCGCCCGCCCGCCCGGCGCCGCTGGCCCTATGTGCTTGCCACCCTTGTCGTGGCCGGGGTCGCGGGCTGGTGGTTTCTGGGCCGCGAAACCGCCCCCGCTCTTACCTATCTGACCGCCGAGGTCGGACGCGGCGATATCGAGGACACGGTTTCCGCCCTCGGCAACCTGCAACCGCGCGACTATGTCGATGTCGGCACCCAGGTTTCCGGCCAGCTGCGCCAGATCCATGTCGATATCGGCGATCACGTGACGCAAGGCCAGCTGCTGGCCGAAATCGACCCCACGGTCTATCAGTCCCGCGTCGCGGCGGACGAGGCGCAACTGCTCGCGCTCAAGGCGCAACTCGCCGACCGCGAGGCGCAGGCGGTGCTGGCGAGCCAGCAGCGCGACCGCCAGCGCCGGCTGTGGGCGCAGAAGGCGACGACCGAGGAAGCCCTGCAATCGGCGGAAGCCGGCCTCAAGTCCGCCAACGCCCAGATCGACCAGATCAAGGCCCAGATCCTGCAAACGGAATCGACCCTCAGGGGCGATCAGGCCAATCTCGGCTATACCAAGATCTACGCCCCGATGAATGGCACGGTCACGTCGATCACGGCGCGCCGGGGCCAGACCCTGAACGCCAACCAGTCGGCGCCGATCATCCTGCAGATCGCCGATCTCTCGGTGATGACGGTGGAAACCCAGGTCTCGGAAGCCGACGTCTCGCGCCTGCGGGTCGGCATGAGGGCCTATTTCACCACGCTGGGCGGCGGCAGCAAGCGTTGGAGCGGCACGCTGAAACAGGTGCTGCCGACGCCCGAGGTGGTGAACAACGTCGTTCTCTATAATGCGCTGTTCGATGCCGACAATGCGGATGGCCTGTTGATGACGCAGATGAGCGCCCAGGTCTTCTTCGTGATCAACGAGGCGCGCGACGTGATCACCGTGCCCGTCGCCGCCCTGAAGGCGCCCGGTCAGCGCCAGCGTCTGGGCCAGCAGGGCGAGGCCCGTCCGACCGAGGACGACCCGGCGAGGCCGGGCAAGCCCTACCGCGTCCAGGTCATGGGCGAGGACGGCGTGCCGGTCGACCGCCGGGTGCGCGTCGGCGTCACCAACCGCCTGTCGGGCGAAGTGCTGGACGGGCTTCAGCCGGGCGAGATGGTCGTGATCGGCGAGCGCAGCGCGGCGGCCCAGCGCGGTACGGGGAATGGCGGCGCCAATCCGCTGGGCGGCCTCGGCGCCGGAACGCGGCCGCCGGGCGGCTTCCGATGACCGCAGCGCCTGTCGTCGAGCTGCGCGACATCCGCAAGACCTATGTCTCCGGCGGGGGCGAGGTCGCGGTCGAAGTTCTGCGCGGCGTCAGCCTGTCGATCGCCAGCGGCGAATTCGTCGCCATCATGGGCGCCTCCGGCTCGGGCAAGTCGACCCTGATGAATCTGATCGGCTGCCTCGACCGGCCGACCTCGGGGCAATATCTCTTCGCCGGGCGCGATGTCTCGGGCTTCGACCGGGACGAACTGGCCTGGGCGCGGCGCGAAGCCTTCGGCTTCGTGTTCCAGAGCTATCACCTGATCGGCACGGCGACGGCGGCGGAAAATGTCGAGGTGCCGGCGATCTATGCCGGCCTTGCCCCCGCCGCGCGGCACGAGCGCTCGCGCCGGCTGCTCTCCAGCCTCGGCCTCGGCGAGCGCCTGAATCATCGCCCCAGCCAATTGTCGGGCGGGCAGCAGCAGCGGGTCTCGATCGCCCGGGCGCTGATGAACGGCGGCAAGGTCATTCTCGCCGACGAGCCGACCGGCGCCCTCGACAGCCGCAGCGGCACCGAGGTGATGGCGTTGCTCGCCGATCTCGCCCGTCAGGGCCATACGGTGATCGTGATCACCCACGATCCCGAGGTCGCCGGCCATGCCGACCGGGTGATCGAAATCCGCGACGGGCTGATCACCGCCGACACCCGGAAGCGCGAGCATGCCGTCGCTGCCCCGGTCGAACTGACCCGGGAAGTCGACAGCGCGGGCCGCCTGCTCGCGGCCTTCGGCGAAGCGATGAAGATGGCGGTGCGCTCCTTACGCGCCAATATCTTCCGCACCGCCCTCACGCTGCTCGGCATCGTCATCGGTGTCGGTTCGGTCGTCGCCATGCTGGCGGTGGGGCAGGGGGCGACCAAGGCCGTGCTCGACCAGATCAGCGCCATGGGCACCAATCTCCTGCTGATCCGTCCGGCGCCGCCCTCGCAGCGCGGGGTGGGCGGCCAGGTCGCGACCCTGGTCGAGGAAGACGCGGACGCAATCGGCGATCTCCCCAATGTGATGGCGGCCCTGCCCGAGCTGCAATCGAACGTCACCCTTCGCCATGGCAATCGCGATTATCAGACCGGTGTCACCGGCACGTCGGATGCCCTGCCGCTGACCCGCGACTGGCCGGTGGAACGGGGCAGTTTCTTCACTGCCGCCGACGGCAAGGCCTATGCGACCGTCGCCGTCCTCGGCAGGACCGTGGCCGACAATCTGTTCCCCGATGGCGAGGACCCGGTGGGACGCTTCGTCCTCTTCAACAATGTGCCGTTCCAGGTCATCGGCGTGCTGGCGGTCAAGGGCGCCTCTTCCAACGGCTCGGATCAGGACGATGTCGCCTTCGTGCCGTTGCAGACCGGCCAGCTGCGCCTGTTCGGGGCGCGCAACCTGCGCTCCATCACCGTCGCGGTCGAGGATGTCGCCCGCATCGACGAGACCGAGGCGGAGGTGACCCGTCTTCTGGTCGAGCGGCATCGCGGGCAGGAGGATTTCCGCGTCCGCAACATGGCCTCGGTGGTCGAGGCCGCCTCGGCCACGGGCGACACGATGACCGTGCTGCTCGGCTCCATCGCCGCCATCTCGCTGCTGGTCGGCGGCATCGGCGTCATGAACATCATGCTGGTCTCGGTGACGGAGCGGACACGGGAAATCGGCATCCGCATGGCGACCGGCGCCAGGACCCGGGACATCATGCAGCAATTCATGACCGAAGCCGTGGTGGTCTCCGGCCTTGGCGGGGTGATCGGGGTGGCCGGCGGCATCGGCACCGCCCTCGTCATCAGCGCCTTCAATGTGCCGATCGAATTCTCGGGCGCGGTCATCGCGCTCGCCTTCGGCTGCGCCGCGCTGGTCGGCCTCGTCTTCGGCTTCGCCCCCGCCCACAAGGCCGCCCGGCTCGATCCGGTCGTCGCCCTCGCCAGCGAATAGGGGCCGCCCGATGGATCGCCGCCTTCTGTCCTCCGCCCTCGCGCTGCTGCTCGCCGGCTGCGGCTTCACGCCCGAGGCGCCGCCGCCGATAGCTGATATTCCGCAGACCTTCGAGGCGGCCGGGGCAGGGGCGGGGCTGTGGCCCGACGCCGACTGGTGGCGCGGCTTCGGCAGTCCCGAGTTGGATCGCCTGATGGCGGAAGCGCGGGCGAACAACCCGGATCTCGCCCAGGCCGCCGCCCGTATCCTGCAGGCCGAGGCGCAGTTGCGCATCGCCGGCAGCAGCCTGTGGCCCTCGCTCTCCCTCTCCGCCAATGGCAACGCAAGGCGCGGCGACGGCGACAATGCCTGGACCGATGGCTACAGCGGCAGCCTTGGCGCTTCTTACGAGGTCGATTTCTGGGGCGCCAACGCGGCGGCGCGCGGCGCTTCCGCCGCCAGCCTCGCCGCCAGCCGCTTCGACCGCGAGACCGTGGCGCTGACGGTTTCCGCCTCGGTCGCCACCACCTATCTGCAGATCCTGTCCTTCCGCGACCGGCTGGCGGTCGCCCGGCAGAATCTCTCGATCGCCGAAGATGTCCTTGCCCTCGTCACCGCCAAGGTCGGGGCGGGCGCCGCCGGGGAACTCGAGCTTGCCCAGCAGCGTACCCTGGTCGCCCAGCGCCGTGCCGCCCAGCCGCCGCA
>JAOZVS010000157.1 GCA_025869435.1 Zavarzinia sp. | reverse complement strand
CATCCTCGAGAGCATCGATCCGGTCGCGCAAGGGTCCGATCGCCTCCACCGCCGTCCAGTGCGGCGGGAAGGCGGCGGCGTCGTAACCTTCATAGTCCGGCGGGCGCACGGCGATGCCGGCGGCGACCACCACGTGATCGAAGGCATGGCCGGCGAGGCGGGGCCGCTCCCCGTCCAGATCGATGCGCGCCGGATCCTCGCGGCGAAGGATCATGCCGGCCCGGCTCAGGGCCTCATGACCATGGAGCAGACGCGCCTCGTCCAGCCAGCCGGCCAGGGCCTGATTGGCGCCGTAACAGGCGTGATAGCGGGCGAGAGGCTCGAACACCTCGATCCGCGCGGCAGGCAACCGGCGGCGGAGGGCGAAGGCCGCGCTCGATCCCGCGACCCCGGCCCCGACGATGGCAAGCCGCAGGCCCGCTCCATCGCCCGCCCGCGCCGCCGCCGGCAACAGCAGGGCGGAAGCCGCCAGCAGGGCGCGGCGGGTCAGGCTCATGCCGCCGCGGGCCGCGCCCGGCCCAGCAGCCCGCGCTGCGGATCATAGGCCAGAGAGGCGAGCAGGAAGGCCGCGAGCCCGGTGCCGGCGACCACCGCCAGCGCCGTGCCAGCCACCCTGCCATAGGCGGCGAAGCGGATCAGCTCGACGGCCTGGGTGAAGGGATTGACGAGGCAGAGGTAATAGACCGGCACGGCCGCCGCCTCGCCGATCTTCCACAGGGGATAGAGCGCGCTCGACAGGAAGAACATCGGGAAGATGACGAAATTCATCGCCCCGGCGAAATTCTCGAGCTGGCGAATGGTCGCCGACAGCAGCAGGCCGACCGCCCCCAGCATCAGCGCCGCCAGGATCAGCGCCGGCAACACCGTGAGATAGCCGAACCAGGGCAGCCGCACGTCGAGGAGCGCCGCCACCCCGAGGAAGACATAGACCTGCACGAGGGACAGCACGACCCCCGCCACCAGCTTGGCGAAGAGCAGCCACCAGCGCGGCAGGGGCGCGGTCAGCAACAGCCGCATCATGCCCATTTCCCGGTCGTAGACGAGGGAGAGCGAGGACTGCATGCCGTTGAACAGCAGCACCATGGCGGCAAGCCCGGGCAGGACATAGACCTGATAGGTGACATAGGTCTGGTAGGGCGGAATGATCGAAACGCCGAAGACATTCTGGAAGCCGGCGGCGAAGACCATCAGCCACAGAAGCGGCCGCACCAGCGCCGAGACGAGGCGGCTGCGCTGCAGGATGAACCGGCGCAGGTCGCGCCGGATGATCGCCAGGCCCGCGTCCAGCCGATGCCCGATGCCGCTCATGGCCGCCCCCCCTTTCCGGTCAGGGCGAGGAAAGCCTCGGTCAGGGTGGCGCGTCCCGAGGCGGCGACGACATCGGCGGGCGCGCCGGTGGCGACCACGCGGCCTTCGTCGAGGATCACCACCCGGTCGGCGTTCCCCACCTCCTCGACCAGATGGGTCGCCCAGAGCACGCCGCAACCCGTCAGGTGACGCAGCCGGTCGATTTCGGCGCGCAGCGCGAGGCGGCTGGCGGGATCGAGCGCGTCGCTCGGCTCGTCGAGGAGGAGAAGCGCGGGATCGCCGATCAGCGCCCGCGCCAGCTCGACCCTTCGGCGAAGCCCGCCCGAAAGTTCACGCGCCTTGGCCCGCGCCCGGTCGGTAAGGCCAAGGCGGCTGAGCGCCTGCCGGATCGAGGTTTTGCGCCGCAGCCGGGGCACGCCCCGCAGCGCGGCGTAATAGGCGAGATTGTCGAAGACCGAAAGGTCGAGATCGAGGGTCGTCTCCTGAAAGACGATGCCGAGGGCGGACAGCGCCGCGATCGGCGCGGCCGCGACATCGAAGCCGGCCACGCGCACCTCGCCGCCATCGGCCGGGATCAGGCCTTCGATGATGCGGAACAGCGTCGTCTTGCCGGCGCCATTGGGACCGAGCAGGGCGACGATCTCGCCGGGACCAACGGTCAGATCGACGCCGGCCAGGGCCTGACGGGTGCCGTAATGGCGGCTGACGCCGGTGGCGTTCAGCACACCGGCCCCGGCATTTCGGCGCGGCAGGGTGACGAGATCGCCCACGCCCATGCCCCGCCTATTTCAAGGTCGCGAGATAGGCGATGATGGCCGCCCGGTCCTCGGCTTTCTTCAGGCCCATGAAGCTCATATGCGTCCCCGGCACCGCCTGTTTCGGGTTGAGCAGATAGGGGTCGAGTTCCGCCTCGGTCCAGGCGCCGCCCTTGGCTTTCATCGCTTCGGAATACTTGAAGCCTTCGACCGAGGCAACGGGCCGGTCGACAATGCCGAACAGGCTGGGTCCCACCTTGTTCTCGCCCGCCTTCACCGAATGACAGGACATGCATTTCTTGAAGACCTTTTCGCCGTCCGTCACATCCTGCGCCACGGCAAGGGTGGGCGCGACGAAGACGGCGGCAAAGGCGAGCGAGCGAATGGCAGGCACGGAAAACATCCTCCCCCGGGGACTGTCGTTGGCATGGACGCTAGGGAGGATCGCCCGCAGGGCCAATTGCACTTTCGATCAGTAGACTTGGCGGAGCCGCGCGCGCCATGATCACGACGAGACGCGGGCCGCGCAGACGCCCGCGACCGGGGAGAGCATGTCGACACACGCGACAGAAGACGAGGCAACGGAAGACGGGGCACCCCAGAGCGGGCCGGCCATCCGCCGGGCGACCAGCGAGGCGATGGATGTCGATACCGCGGTCGCCGATATCGTCGCCGGCATCGGCCGGGCGCCGGTCGCGCTGCTGCTCCTGTTCTGTTCGCCCAGCCACCCGCTGGCCGGGGTCGCCGCCGGGATCGAGGACGAATTGCCGGGCATCGCCATCGCCGGCTGCACCACGGCCGGGGAAATCACGCCCTTCGGCTATCGCACCGGCACCGTGACCGCCGTCGCCTTTTCGGCGCCGCAGTTCATCGCCACCTCGCGCCTGATCGAGCCCATGTCGGCCTTCAGCTTCGAGGAGGGACACAGTCTCGTCCGCTCGCTGCGCCAGATCCATGCCGAGGCCTGTTCGGGCCGCGGCGGCCAGACCTTCGCGCTTCTCGTCTCCGACGGCCTGTCGATGAGCGAGGAGCGGCTGGTTTCCGTCCTCGGCGACGCCCTCGACGAAATTCCCCTGGTCGGCGGCTCGGCCGGGGATGACCTGATGTTCCGCGAGACCCGGGTATTGCTTGGCGATGTCACGCGGAAGGATGCGGCGATCGTCACCCTGATCACCACCGACCTGCCGTTCCAGGTGTTCCAGACCCAGCATTTCGTCTCGTCCAGCGAGAAGCTGGTGGTCACCAGGGCCGACCCCACCCGCCGCCTGGTCGCCGAGATCAACGCCGAGCCGGCGGCCGAGGAATATGCCCGCCTGATCGGCCTGAAGACCGGCGACCTGACGCCGCCCGTCTTCGCCGCCCGGCCGCTCGTCGTCCGGGCCGGTGGGCGGGACTATGTCCGTTCCATCCAGCGCGTCCATGGCGACGGCAGCCTGTCGTTCTTCTGCGCGATCGACGAGGGCATCGTGATGACGGTGGCCAATTCGATCGATCTCGTCGCCAATCTGATCGACACTTTCGACGGGCTGAAACGCGCGGTCGGCGGCAGGATCGAGGCGGTGCTCGGCTTCGACTGCGTCTTTCGCTATCTCGAGATGGAACAGCGCCAGTTGCTCGGCACCGTGTCGCGGCTTTTCATCGAGAACCGGGTGATCGGCTTTTCCACCTACGGCGAGCAGTTCGGCATGATGCATGTGAACCAGACCTTCACCGGCATCGCCTTCGGCGGCGGAGGTGAATGATGAATGACGCCGCCAGGATCGCCGAACTCGAGAAGCGCGTCGCCAAGCTGACCGAGATCAACCGCGCCCTGATGGGGCGGGTGGAGCGCAGCCTCGATTTTCACGGCAATGCCTTCGCCCTGTTCGAATCGGCGATCTTCCTCGATCGCAAGGTGAACGACCGCACCCGCGAGCTGACCGAGGCGATGCGCTCGCTCGAGACGACGAACAACGAGCTGAACGCGGCGATCATCACCAGCCAGACCGCGCAGAACCGCCTGCACGACGCGATCAATTCGATGTCGGAAGGCTTCGCCCTGTTCGACCGCGACGACCGCCTGATCCTGTTCAACCAGAAATTCCTCGACTACTGGCCCTCCCAGCGCGAGCGCATCCGCGCCGGCATCACCTATCACGAGATCCTGACCCAGGCCTTCCGTCACGGCGACATCGCCATGGCCCAGGAACTCGCCGCCGACTGGATCAAGACCCGCCTCGGCGAGCGGGTGAATGTCCGCCGGGGCCAGCAGGCGCGCGGAATCCACGCGCTGCGCGACGGGCGCTGGGTGCAGATGAACGACCGCCTGTCGGCGGAAGGCGGTATCGCCTCGGTGCTGACCGACATCACCGACCTGAAACGGGCCGAGCGTGAGATGCGCGAGCAGGCACTGGCCGAGCGGTCGCTGCATCTTCAGGCGACGATCGAGAGCATGTCGCTCGGCGTCGCCGTCTTCGATGCCTCGGGCATGCTGGTCCATGCCAACGAGCGGTTCTGGCGCCTGCTGGACCTGCCGCCGGTCTTCGCCATGCCGGGCGCGACCTTCGAGGAATTCAAGGCCTACAACCGGCGCCGGGGTTCCGCCGCGCTGATCCCCGAGGGCGGCGCCACCGACGAGCGGCACTGGGCCGGGCGCTGGTTCTCGATCAAGCGCGACCGCATGCCCGATGGCGGCTTCGTCTGTTCGTTCGACGATGTGACCGTGCGGAAGGAGGCGGAGGTCGCCCTGATCGACAGCGAGCGCCGCATCCGCCTCGTCACCGACGCCATGCCGGCCATGATCTGCTACGTCGATGCCGGGATGATCTATCGCTTCACCAACCGGCCCTACCGCGAGGCTTTCGCCACCGGGCGCGACCCCGTCGGGCTGCATGTCGCGCAGATCCTGGCGCCGGCCGATTTCGTCGCCCGCAAGGGCCACATGGAGGGCGCCCTCGGCGGCAACTTCACCACCTTCGAGCTGAACCTGCCGGGTCAGGGCCGTTTCGGCATCGCGACCTATGTCCCCCATATCGCCGACGACGGCAGCGTGATCGGCTTTTTCACCCTGATCCAGGACATCACCGAGCGGCGCCGCGCCGCCAGCCTCCTGGCCGAGGCCAATGAAATGCTGGAGCGGCGGGTGGCCGAACGGACGGCCAGCCTCGTCACCCTGAACGAGACCCTGCGCAGCGAGATCGCCGAGCGCGAGAGGATGACGGTCGAATTGCGGCAGGCCAAGCTCGACGCTGAGCGGGCGAACCAGTCGAAGACCAAATTCCTGACCGACGCCAGCCACGACCTGTTGCAGCCGCTGAACGCCGCCCGTCTCTTCGTCTCGTCGCTGACCGATCAGGCCCTGCCGGCGCAGAGCGCCAATCTGACCCGCAAGCTGGACAATTCCCTGACCGCGGTCGAGGACCTGCTGGGCACCCTGCTCGACATCTCGAAATTCGACGCCGGCCGCGTGACCATCGAGGAACAGGTGGTGTCGCTCGATTCGCTTCTGTCCGGCCTCGTCGACGAGATGGCGCCGGTGGCGCGCAGCCGGGGCCTCGACCTGCGGCTGGTGCCGACCTCGCTCTTCGTGCGGACCGACCCCCGGCTGCTCCGCCGCATCCTGCAGAATCTCGTCTCCAACGCCATCCGCTACACGCCGCGCGGCCGCATCCTGCTGGGTGTCCGCCGGGGCCGCAACCAGGCGCGTGTCATCGTCCATGATACCGGCGTCGGCATCCCGGCCGACCGGATGGAAGACATCTTCGAAGAGTTCAAGCGCCTCGACCAGCCGGAAGGCATGGTCAACGGCTTCGGCCTCGGCCTGTCGATCGTGCGGCGCATCGCGCGTCTGCTCGGCCATGGCATCAGGGTCCACTCCACCCTGGGCCATGGATCCGCCTTCTCGATCGATCTGCCGGTCGCGGCGGCCCGGCCGGCGCTTCGGCCCATTGTCGTCATGCCGGCGGTCGCGCCGGTCGCCCGCGTCGGCACCCGCGTTCTCGTCATCGACAATGAACAGGCGATCCTCGACGGGATGCGCTCGCTGCTCGAAGGCTGGTCTTGCGAGGTTTCAGTGGCAAGAGGCCTGCGCGACGCGATGAATGCCATCGGCCAGCGCCCGCCCGACATCGTCCTCGCCGATTTCCATCTCGACCGGGGCGAAACCGGGATCGAGGCGATCGGCGCCCTGCGCCGCCGCCTCGGCGGCACCGTGCCGGCCGCCCTGCTGACCGCCGACCGCAGCGCCGAATTGCAGCAGAACATCTCGGCGATGGAGCGCTGCGCCCTCCTTTACAAGCCGGTGAAGCCCGCCAAGCTGCGCGCCCTGATGACGGCCTTGCTGGACGGCTAGGCGTCCGCCTATGCCCCGACGTCCTGCACTTCCTTCATCCGGCGCAGGGCCAGCACCGCCTGGGTGCGGCTGGCGACGCCCAGCTTGTGCAGGACGGCCGAGACATGGGCCTTCACCGTCGTCTCGGAGACCGTGAGGATATGGCTGATTTCCTTGTTCAGCCGGCCCTCGCCCATCAATTCCAGCACGCGCATCTGCTGCGGTGTCAGGGTGCCGATCTTGGCGAAGGGCTCGTCGAGGGCGCGGCCCTTGGGCACCGGCCGGGTCGGCGCCGCGAGATGGGCGGCATCGGGCACGAAAATGCCGCCCGCCAGCACCTGTTCGACCGCCGCGCGGATCCGCTCCCGCCCCAGGGATTTCGGGATATAGCCGGCGGCGCCGCAGGCCAGGCAGCGCGCCACCGTGTCCTCGTCGGCGAGGGCGGAGACGATGACGATGGGCAGGTCGGGCCGCACCTTGCGCAGGTTGACGAGGCCGGCGAGCCCGTCCATGCCCGGCATCCGCAAGTCGAGGAGCGCCAGGTCGAAATCATCATCGTCCCGCACGAGGTCGAGAACGCCGCCCAGACTGGCGGCCTCGACCACCAGGGCATCGCCGCGCACCGCGACGACGGCCCCCTGCAGCGCCTCGCGGAACAGCGGATGGTCGTCGGCGATCAGGACTTTCAGCATCAGGCATATCCCCCCGGGTACAGACATGAACGCCGGCTTCTTGCTGGCCGGCCTTTCCATCATTTGAGCCCTTGCGGCCCCGCTTGGCAACGGGACCAAAGGCAAGGACCGGGGTGGCGGCGCCACCCCGGTCCAAACGCGCGTGACTGTAAGATCAGGACTTCCTGGGCAGTTTGAAGACCCAGAGCATCCCCCCCTGGTTGAAGCTCTTCACATAATCGGCGACATCGCCGCCCCACAGCGGCACCGCGCCGCCCCAGCCCGAGACGACGGCGATATACTGCTCGCCATCCATATCCCAGGTGATCGGGCTGGCCACGACGCCCGAGCCCGTGTTGAAGCTCCACAACTCCTTGCCGGTCTCGTCGTCGAAGGCCTTGATATAGCCCTCGGGGGTTCCGGTGAAGACGAGGCCGCCGCCGGTGGTCAGCACCCCGCCCCAGAGCGGCGCGCGGTTCTTGTATTCCCACTTGATCTTGCCGGTGGCCGGGTCCATCGCGCGCAGCACGCCGATGTGATCCTCGTAAAGCGGCTTGATGGTGAAGCCGGCGCCCAGATAGGCCGCGCCCTTGCGATAGGTGATCGGCTCGTTCCAGATGTCCATGCCCCATTCGTTCGACGGAATGTAGAACAGGCCGGTGTTCTGGCTGTAGGCCATGGGCATCCAGTTCTTGCCGCCGAGGAAGGACGGCGCGGTGAACACCGATTTGCCCTTGCCATCCGCGCCGCCACCCTTGGACGGATCGCCCGGACGGAAGTCGGGATTGTAGATCGGCCGGCCCTTGTCGTCATAACCGCTGGCCCAGTCGTGACGGCTCACGAAGGGGCTGGCGCTGATGAACTTGCCCGTGGTGCGGTCGAGGACGAAGAAGAAGCCGTTGCGGTCGGCGGTCGCCGCCGCGTCGATGGTCTTGCCGTCGGCGCCCTTCAGCGGGAAGGAGATCAGTTCGTTGACGCCGTCGAAATCCCAGCCGTCATGCGGGGTGGTCTGGTAGGACCATTTGATCTCGCCGGTCTTGGGATCGATCGCGAGGCGGGACGACGAATAGAGATTGTCGCCCGGGCGCAGCCAGGAGTTCCAGGGCGACGGATTGCCGGTGCCATAGAACAGAAGGCCGGTCTTCGGATCATAGGTGCCGCCCAGCCAGGTGCCGCCGCCACCGGTCTGCCACTGGTCGCCTTCCCACGAGGCATTCTTGGTGCCGGTCATGGTCGAGGGCTTGCCATCCACCGTGCCGACATTGCCTTCGATCACCGGGCGGGTCCATTTGGATTCGCCCGTTTCGGCGTCGAGGGCATAGACCTTGCCGACGATGCCGAATTCGCCGCCGCCGATGCCGGTGATGACCATGCCGTTCACGATCAGCGGCGCATTGGTGATCGAATAGCCGGCCTTGTAGTCTTCGATCGCCTTCGACCACACGACCTTGCCGGTCTCGCGGTTGAGCGCCACGACCTTGGCATCCAGCGTGCCGAAATAGACCTTGTCGCCATAGACGGCGGCGCCGCGATTGATCACGTCGCAGCACGGCATGATGCCGTCGGGCAGGCGGTGATTATATTCCCAGAGTTCCTTGCCGGTCTTGGCGTCGATCGCCCACATGCGGCTGTAGGAGCCGGTGACATAGATCACGCCGTCGACCACCAGCGGCTGGCTTTCCTGGCCGCGCTGCTTCTCGCCGCCGAAGGAGAAGGCCCAGACCGGGACCACGCCCTTCACTGTTTCCTTGTCGATCAGCTTCAGCGGGCTGAAGCGCTGGCCTTGCATGCCGAGGCCATAGGTCAGGACGTCGCCGGTCGATTCGACATCGCCCAGGATATCCTTGTCGGTTACAGGCTTGGCGTGGCCAAGGCCCGCGAAGCCCATGGCGGCGATCGCGAGCGTTGCCGCCGCGACCGACCGCCTGAATGTCGTTGCCATCCCAGTCTCCCTTGCGTCATGGCGCCCCATCGGGGCATCTCCAGCTTCCGGCGGAGTCCTCCCCTCCGATCGAAAGCCTGCGAATACTGGGCTTTCGGCCTGAACGCGCCTATTGCCCAATAGTACGACACCAATATTGTTACTTGTCCGAAAGTACCGATCGTTCGAAAGTCGGATAGAGATGGGCGACCGTGCGGGCGAATTCGGCCCTCGCGACGGCAAGCCCCGCGAAATCCTCGGGCAGTTTCATGTCGATGACTTCGGCCGCGTCCAGCCCCCTGGCCGCCGCCGCCGCCAGGGCCTCGCGCAGCCAGGTCAGATAGGCCGCGGTCTGGTCGAAGGCCTGGGGCGGCGGCGCCACCGGGCCGTGACCGGGCACGACGAGTTTCGCCGGCAAGGCGCGCAGGCGGTCGAGCGCCGCGAGCCAGTGTTCGATATCCGCCTGCGGCGTCGTCGGCGTCCGGTCGAGAAAGGCGATGTCGCCGGCGAAGAGAACGCCGGTGGTCCGGTCGAGGACCGCGAGGTCCGATCGGGTGTGACCATCGAGGGCGAGCAGCTCGAAACCGTGATCCCCGACCACAAGCGGGCCTTCGGTCACGACGCCCGTCGGCGGAACCAGCGTGGTTCCCGCCATGGCATCGCCCACCAGCCGGTAAATTCCGTCGAGCAGGGCGGGCGGCGCCCCGGCGATCTCGGCCCTGGTGCCGTCGAGGGCGGAAATCGCCACGTCGCCGAAGGCGCCATTGCCGAGATAATGATCCGGATGAGCATGGGTGATCAGCACGAGCCTGACCGGCCGGTCGGTGACCGTCCCGATCAGCTGGCGCAACTGCCGGCCATAGTCGAGGGACGGCCCGCTGTCGATGACGACGACGCCGGCGGTCGTCACGATGAAGCCCGTGTTGACGATATTGCCGCCATTGGCGCGGTTGAAATGCTCCATCCGGCCCGGCACCACATAGGTATCGGGGGCGATTTCCCGCGCCGTCAGCTGGTAATCGAAAGCCAGCGCCTGAAGCGGCACCAGCATGAGGGCGATGCCTGCCGCCAGCGCCCTCATGACAGGGCGACCTTTCGCCGGAAGATATTGCCGTTGTTGTCGCGCGCGGTGACCGTGATGTCGCCGCCGATGCCGGCGGGAACCTCGAAGGTCAGCAGCGGGTTTTCCGAGACCGGCTCGAAGGTCGCCAGCTCGCCCAGCAAAATGCCGCCCGCGTCCTCGACCATCACCTTCTCGATGAAGAAGGCCGGAATGCCGGCGGCGAGGCCGGTATCCATCGGATGGCGGATGGACAGGCGGATGCGGCGGCGGCCGTCGCGGTCGAAGACCCGGGCTTCTGTTTCGCCAAGGCGGGCGGTCCAGTCCGCCTCGCCATGGGCAAGGGCGGGCGTGGTGCAGCCGCCGCCCATGGCGTCGACCCATTGCCCCGCGACATGCCAGGTTCCCTTCAGGTCGAGGGCGGCGGCGCGCAGGGGCGTGGCCTGCTGGATCTTGAAGCGGGTGGCGATCAGCGGCGCCAGCCGGCCGGGCGCGAAATCGAGGATCAGCGGAATGGGGTTGAGATCGGCGAAGACGAGGATGCGCTGAACCCGGCCAAGCGCCCCCGCGTCGACGAGAAAGGGCACCTGCAGCGCATCTTCGGCCGCCATTGGCGCGGCGACGGTGATCCTGTCGTCGAAGACGACGGGCCCCTTGCCGAGCAGCAGCGCCCGCATATCCTCCCAAGCGACCGATTGCAGCGGATCCATGGGCGCGGCGCCCCACGCCCGGCCAGCCGCCAACGCGGCGACGCCGGCCCCATGGCCAAGGAGGGCGCGGCGCGTGATCATCGCTGGGGCGCCAGCCAGGTGACGCCGGCCTCGGCGAAGATCCGCGCCATCGTCCCGTCCCCGGCCATGGCGCCGAGAGCATCGCCCACCTCGTAGACGAAGGGCCTGCAGGTCTCGCGCACGGCGCAGCCCACGGTCCAGCGCGAGCGGAACATGCCGCCCATCAGGAAGGGTTTCACGCTGGCCTTCGGCACGTGATGGGGCGCGAAAGCCTCGATCTGCGCCGCCTGCAGGATGATGGCGTCGACCTCACCCTTGCCGAGCGCCTTCACCGCGTCGAGCGGGCGGGCGAAATGCACCGCCGCGTTGCGCAAACGCCCGCCATTGGCCGACGACAGCCAGAAATCCGGCATGGTGTCGATCTCGACCCCGATGCGCCGTCCCTCGTCGCTTTCCGGATCGAAGCCACCGGGCAGGACCTCCGGGTTGCTGGCGATCGCGAAGCCTTCCTCGAAATAGGGGCCGAACAGGACGACGAGGTCATTGTTCAGCTGGATCTGGCGGTCGTAGGGGACATGGAACATCAGGTCGCCGACGCTGCGGTCGATGACATTGCCGCGCCAGATGCCGTTGCGCAGGTCGTCGTCGATCTTCTCGCCGGCGACCAGCGGATAAAAGTGGGGCTGGAGGCCGATCCGCTTCGCCACCTCGCGCGCCACGTCGATATCGATGCCCCGCGGCCCCTCGGCCGTGGTGATCGAATAGGGCGCGAAATCCTCGTAATAGGGAATGCGCAGGATGCCGCGCTCGCGGATCGTGTCGTAGCGCAAGGGGCCAACGGGATCGTCGTCGGACCGGGCGCTCCGGCCCCCCAGCACGAGGCCGGCGCCGAGGGCACCCGCCAGCTTCAGTACATCGCGGCGGCGCGGCATCTCAATCCTCGTGCACGCTTTCGATGTAGCTGCGGATGGCCCAGAGCGCTTCCTGGCTGAGCACGCCATCGAACACCGGCATGTAGACCTTGCCGTCGCGCACCGCGCCATGTTTCATCCGCTCGACGAACCAGGCATCGCCATCGGGGCCGAGGTCGAGCAGGCGCAGGTCCGGCGCGATACCGCCCGACTTCGCCTCGAGGCCATGACAACGCGCGCAGTTCTGATTGTAACCCGAAGCGCCAATCTCGATCGCGCGCTTGTTGCCGGTATAGGGGTTGGTCTCCAGCCATTCCTTGCCGACAGGGTCAAGGCCGGCGGTATCGACAGGTTGCGGCGTCACATCGCCATGAGCGAAGGCGCCCGAGACGGCGCCGATGGCGATCCCCGCGGCGCCAAGGGCCGCCAGGACAAGAGTGCGCGATGGATGCCGGTACGCGGCCATGGTGGTCATTCCTCCCCAGGAGCTGTTGCAGGCAAGCTAGGAGGGGAAGGGATGAGGCACCATTGTACTTTGGATCGATCGTCATCCGCATCTCGTCCTAAAGTGCGATGGCGCCCCCGCCGGCCGCCGCTATCGTCGATCCTAGGAAAAAGGGGGAGGACAGAATGCCGGATCGCCAACTCCGGGCGGGGCACTTCGCCGTGGCCGCCCTGGCCGCGTTCATGATGCCGATGACCGCCGGGGCCGAGACCATCTATGTCACGAACGAGCGCGACAACACCATCAGCGTGATCGATGGCGCGACCCTGGCCGTGACCGGAACCATCAAGGTGGGCAAGCGTCCGCGCGGCATCCTCGCGGATTCGAAATTCACCCGACTTTACATCTGCGCCAGCGACGACGACACGGTGCAGGTCCTCGACCTCGCGACCGGAAAGATCATCGGCGAATTGCCCTCGGGCGACGATCCCGAGCAGTTCGCCCTGCACCCGGACGACCGCCATCTCTATATCTCGAACGAAGACGACAATATCGCGACCGTCGTCGATGTCGAGACGAGGTCCGTGGTCGCCCAGATCGAGGTCGGCGTCGAGCCGGAAGGCATGGCGGTCAGTCCCGATGGCGCCTGGGCGGTGAATACGTCCGAGACCACCAACATGGTGCATTGGATCGACACGGCCCAGCAGAAGCTGGTCGACAATACGCCGGTCGGCCAGCGCCCGCGTCACGCCGAATTCAGCGCCGATGGCAAGACCCTGTGGGTTTCATCCGAGATCGGCGGCACGGTGACGGTGATCGACGTCGGAACGCGAAAAGTGATCAAGACCATCGATTTCGCCGTCAAGGGCGTGCCGGCGGACCAGATCCAGCCCGTCGGCGTCAAGCTGACCAGGGACGGCAGCCTGGCCTTCGCCGCCCTCGGCCCCGCCAACCGGGTCGCCGTCATCGATGCGAAGACCTTCGAGGTGAAGGACTACCTTCTCGTTGGCCGCAGGGTCTGGCACCTCGCCTTCAATGGCGACGAAAGCCGGCTCTACATCACCAATGGCGTCAGCAACGATGTCTCGGTGATCGATGTCGGCGCGCTCGAGGTCGTGAAGTCCATTCCCGTGGGGCGTGCCCCATGGGGGGCCGTGGTCGTGCCCTGACCCCGGTCAGGCCGCGGTGATGCTCCCATTCCGCACGGCATCATCGCAGCCCCCCGCCTGACCCCTCGTCGCAAGCCGAGGGGTCTCTTTTTTGGCAGACGCCCACCTCACCCCCTCAGCGGGTGTTCATCCGGCGATAGGCCCGCACCACCGCCTCGCCGCCAGAGGCCACCCGGGCAAGGTCGAACAATTCGGCATGGGCGGGCGAGCGGTCGCAGGCGGGATCGATGGCGCCGGCATCACCGGTCAGGGCCAGGGCCTGGCAGCGGCAGCCGCCCCAGTCGATCTCGCGCCGGTCGCAGGCGCGGCAGGTCGCCGGCATCCAGTCGGTGCCGCGAAAGGCTGCGAAGGCGGGATCGCCGGCCCAGATCTCGGCCAGGCTGTGCTGGCGGATATTTGCGAAGGTGAGATTGGGGATGGTCTCGGCCGCGTGGCAGGGCAGGACATGGCCCGAGGGCGAGACATTGATGAAGCGCCGGCCCCAGCCGCCCATGCAGGCCTTGGGACGCCGGGCGTAGTAATCGGGGATCACGTAATCGATCACCAGACGGCCGCCCAGTCGCGCCCGCGCCTCGTCCACGAGGGCGGTCGCGGCATCGAGCTGGTCGAGGGTCGGCATCAGGAAGTCGCGGTTCTTCAGCGCCCAGCCATAATATTGGACATGGGCGACCTCGATCCGCTGTGCCTCGACGCTTTCCGCGAAGGCGATCATCTCGCCCAGCCGGTCGAGATTCTGGCGATGGACGACGGCATTGATGGTCAGCGCGAGGCCCGCCTCGCCGACCAGCAGCGCCGCCGCGCGCTTTTTGGCGAGTCCGTCCGGATAGGCGCTGATGCGCAAGGCCCCGGCGGGATCGGTGTCCTGGACCGAGATCTGCACATGATCGAGCCCGGCCGCCGCCAGCGCATCGCATTTCGCGCGGTCGAGCATCACGCCCGAGGTGATGAGATTGGTATAGAGCCCGGCCGCCCTCGCGTGGGCGACGAGACGCGGCAGGTCACCGCGCGCCATCGGCTCCCCGCCCGAGAAATGGATCTGCAGGATGCCGAGGGCCGCCGCCTCGTCGATGAGGCGCAGCCATTCGTCCGTCGCCAGTTCGTCCGCCGCCTTCACCAGCTCGACCGGGTTCGAGCAATAGGGACATTGCAGCGGGCAGCGATGGGTGATCTCGGCCAGCAGGGCGAGCGGCGGCTCGATCTCGTTGCTCACGGCCGCCACGCGCCGGGCGCGATCAGGCCCGGCTCGACATAGGCGAAATGCAGGGCATCGAGTTGGGCCCAGAGCACGTCGCACTTGAAGGTCAGGGCGTTCAGCACCGCCTGCTGCTGGTCCGGGCGGCGGGCTTCGCGCTTCACGTAATCGAGGGCGAAATGGGCGTCGCGCGGCGCCTGGGTCAGGCGCTTTTCGAAATAGGCCAGGGTCTCCTTCGAGACGAAATCGTAATGCGACAGCATGGCGGGAACCCGCGCCGCGATGATGCCGGGGGCGAACATCTCGGTCAGGGACGAGGCGATGGCGTCGAGCAGGGGCTTTTCCGCGACGAAATGGACATAGGCTTCGACGGCGAATTTGGTCGCCGGCAGGATGCCCCGGCCGGACATGACGCAATCCCGGTCGAAACCGAAGGAATCCGTCAGCTTCAGCCAGCGCTCGATGCCGCCGTCGCCTTCCCGCTCGCCATCGTGATCGACGATGCGCTGGCGCCAGGCGCGGCGCAGCGCCGGATCTTCCAGCCGGGCCAGCAGGGCGGCGTCCTTCAGCGGGATCCGGCTCTGGTAATAGTAACGGTTGAGGGCCCAGGCGGCGACCTGGTCGCGATTCAACTGGCCGCCGTGCAGCAGGCCATGGAACGGATGCTTGTCGTGATAGCGCGCGGCGCCGATCGCGCGCAGCGCCGCTTCCAACTCGTCCGGTGTCATGATCGCGCTCATGGGTGAAGTTCCTCCCCGTCGACGGGAATGTGCCAGCCCTCCGCCTCGGCCACGGCACGCTCCGGCGTGTCGGCGGCAAGGACCGGGTTGGTCGTGTTGATATGGATGAAGACGCGGCGACCGATGCGAAGACCGGCGAGGCCAGCCATCGCGCCGCCCGGTCCCGACATGCTGACATGGCCCATGCGCTGGCCGGTCTTGGCCGAAACGCCGAGGGTCACCATCTCGTCGTCGCGCCACAGCGTGCCGTCGAACAGCAGGATATCGCAGCCGTCGATGCGGGCGCGCAATCCATCGTCGATGGCGGCGCAGCCCGGAACGAACAGCACGCGGCGCCCGCCGCCCGTGATCTCGAGGCCGACGGTGGTGCCCCTTCGCCCGGCCAACGAACCCTGCCCCTCGAGATAGAGCGGAACCTTGCCCGGCACATCGAAGGCGGTGACGGCGAGGCCGGGCAGCACCTCGAAGCCGGTGTCGAGCTCGAAGGCATGGCGCGGCACCCGGTCCCTGGGCAGGGCGCCGAAGATCGGATTGGCGTCGATCGTCGCCAGCGTCTCGGCCGAGCCGTGCAGGGTGAAGGCATGGCCTTCGCGCAAGGTCAGCAGGCCGGTGATGAAATCGATCTCGCCCCCGGTCAGCACCACGTCGGTGATCGGCGAATGGCGAAGCCCCTGCGCCGGCCACAGCGCGGGATTGGCCAGGATCTGGCTGCGCAGATCCGGGGAGGCGTTGATCAGGACCCAGGATTTGCCGTCCAGCGTGACGGCGACGGAGGTCTGGGTACGAGCGGGCGCGGCGGGGTCACCCGACCAGGCGCGCAGCGAATTCGGACTGCGGCAGTTCCACTGGGGAAAGCCACCGCCGGCCGCGGTTCCAAGAAGCAGGATGCGCATGGCGCCTCACGGCCGGCGATGGTCAGGAAGCTCAGCGCTCGGCGCAGGCGTAGCAGTTGATTTCCATGCCGACGCGGACTTCGGAAATCTTGGGCTTGGTCCACTTCTTCATTCGTTCTACTCCCTCGTTTGCGGGTTCTGTCGCCTCACGACGCCAAACTCTAGCCGTGATGCCGACCCTTTTGGATTGTCCTTTAGGACGAGCACCGGGCGGGCGGCCCGATGCCGTCAGCCATACACCATTCAGATCGCGCTTTCAGCCCATTCCTCGCCGGTCGCGGGGGTGGTCAGGCTTTGCGATTCGTCGTCGGAAAAGACCCGGCTGCGGGTCAGGAAACGAACGCCTTCCGGCGCCTCGAGCGAGAAGCCCGAACCGCGCCCCGGCACGACATCGATGATCAGCTGGGTATGGGACCAATATTCGAACTGGGCGGCGCCGATGAAGAAGGGCGTCCCGGCGATGGCGCCGAGATAGATATCCCGCGCCCCCACCCGGAATTCCTTGCGCGGGTAGCACATGGGGGCGGAGCCGTCGCAGCAGCCGCCCGACTGGTGAAACATCAGGGGCCCGTGCAGGGCCTTCAATTTCTCGATGACCGCCTCGGCGGCCCCGGTCACTTCGACGCGAGAGACCATCGTTGTTCCTTTCCTGGACTTGTCCTCCTGGCCCCACATTAGGGAGAGGCCAGGAGGCTCGCCGATCAAGGATTATTTTCACCCCCCCTCGCCTCGAGGGCGGCGGGGGCCGGTCTCGTCGCGAAGTTACAGGGCGACCTCGAAAGGTGCCTGGGTCTTGGAGGTGATCTCGTCGAGGGTGACGCCCTCGGCGAGTTCGATCAGGGTGAGGCCGGTACCGCCCAGCTTGTCGATCCTGAAGACGCCGAGGTCGGTGACGACCATGTCGACGACTTTGGTGCCGGTCAGGGGCAGGTCGCAGGCCTTCAGCAGCTTCGGAGAATTGCCGGCGGTGTGTTCCATGACGACGACGACCTTCTTGACCCCGGCGACGAGGTCCATGGCGCCGCCCATGCCCTTCACCATCTTGCCCGGGATCATCCAGTTGGCGAGATCGCCATTCTCGGCCACCTGCATGGCGCCGAGAATGGACAGGTCGATATGGCCGCCGCGGATCATGGCGAAACTGTCGGCCGAGGAAAAGAACGACGAGTCGGGCAATTCGGTGATGGTCTGCTTGCCGGCGTTGATCAGGTCCGGGTCTTCCTCGCCCTCGAAGGGGAAGGGGCCCATGCCGAGCATGCCGTTCTCGGACTGCAGGGTGACATGCACGCCTTCGGGAATGTAATTGGCGACCAGCGTCGGAATGCCGATGCCGAGGTTCACGTAGAAACCGTCCTGCAGCTCCTTGGCGGCGCGGGCGGCCATCTGTTCACGGGTCCAGGCCATGGCGGTCTCCTCAGATCTTCTTCCGGGTGGTGCGCTGCTCGATGCGCTTCTCGTAAGCGGCGCCCTTGACGATGCGCTGGACGAAGATGCCGGGCGTGTGGATGTGGTCGGGATCGATGGTGCCCGGCTCGACCAGTTCTTCCACCTCGGCGACGGTGACCTTGCCGGCGGTCGCCATCATCGGGTTGAAGTTCCGCGCGGTCTTGCGGTAGACGAGATTGCCGGCGGTATCGCCGCAATGGGCCTTGACGATGGAAAGATCGGCGACGAGGCCGGTTTCCATCACGTAAGTCTCGCCGTTGAACTGGCGCAATTCCTTGCCCTCGGCGACCACGGTGCCGACGCCGGTCTTGGTGAAGAAGGCGGGGATACCGGCGCCGCCGGCGCGGATGCGCTCGGCCAGCGTGCCCTGCGGGTTGAACTCGAGCTCGAGCGCGCCCGAGAGATATTGCTGGGCGAAGAGCTTGTTCTCGCCGACGTAGGACGAAATCATCTTGGCGATCGCCTTGGTCTCGAGGAGGACGCCGAGGCCGAAACCGTCGACGCCCGCGTTATTCGAGATGAAGGTGAGGCCCTTCACGCCCGCGAGGCGGATGCCCTCGATCAGGTTTTCGGGAATGCCGCAGAGGCCGAAGCCCCCGGCCATGATCACCATGTCGTCGCGCAGCAGCCCCGCAAGGGCCGTTACCGCGTCCGGGTAGACCTTTTTGCTCATCGTCGCCTGTTTCCCGTCCATCTGCCTTACGCAGGGGATTCCTTCCCCACCGACAGGATGCAGCGCGGGGAGATTTCGCGCAACGCGGCAAAGGTCATTGCTCGATCGGGCAATTGAGTGTTGCGAAACAGCGCCAGTTGTGCTGCCTGATGCTTCGTTTTCGCGAGGGGTGAATCCCCTCCCTTCCCCGTGTCCTGGAGATCCATGATGGCAAAAACTCCCGTCCGCGTAGCGGTGACCGGCGCCGCCGGCCAGATCGCTTATTCGCTGCTGTTCCGCATCGCCAATGGCGACCTTCTCGGCAAGGACACCCCGGTCATCCTGCAGCTTCTCGACCTGCCCCAGGCGATCAACGCCGTCGGCGGTGTCGTCATGGAGATCGAGGACTGCGCCTTCCCGACGCTGGCCGGCGTCGTCATCACCGATGATCCGGAAGTCGCCTTCAAGGACGCCGACATCGCCATCCTCGTCGGCGCCCGTCCCCGCTCCAAGGGCATGGAGCGCGCCGACCTGCTGGCCGCCAATGCCGCCATCTTCAAGGTTCAGGGCGCGGCCCTGAACAAGGTCGCCTCGCGCGATGTCAAGGTCCTGGTGGTCGGCAACCCGGCCAACACCAATGCCTATATCGCGATGAAGTCGGCCCCCGACCTGCCGGCCAAGAATTTCACCGCCATGCTGCGCCTCGACCACAACCGTGCCCTGTCGCAGCTCGCCGCCAAGGCCGGCGTCGCCGTCTCCTCGCTGGAGAAGCTGGCGGTGTGGGGCAACCATTCCCCGACCATGTATGCCGACTACCGCCTGACCACCTCGAACGGCGAATCGGTCAAGGCCAAGATCAACGACGAAGCCTGGAACCGCGACACTTTCCTGCCGACCGTCGGCAAGCGCGGCGCCGCCATCATCGAAGCGCGCGGCCTGTCCTCGGCCGCCTCGGCCGCCAATGCGGCGATCGACCACGTGCATGACTGGGTGCTGGGCACCAAGGGCGGCTGGGTCTCGATGGGCGTGCCCTCGGACGGTTCCTACGGCGTGCCGGAAGGCATCATCTTCGGCATGCCCTGCGTCTGCGAGAATGGCGAATACAAGGTCGTGAAGGGCCTCGAGATGGACGACTTCTCGAAGGAGCGCTTCAAGATCACCCTCGACGAGCTGCTGTCGGAAGCCGAAGGCGTCGCCGACCTGCTGAAGTAAGCGGAGACGGGCCGGGGCATCCCCCCGGCCCCTGTCCCGGCCATGATCTATCTGCCCGCGCTCGACGGTCTGCGAGCCATCGCCGTCCTGATGGTCATGGTCTTTCACGCCGGGGCACCGCTCCTCCGCGGCGAATTTTACGGCGTCGATGTCTTTTTCGTCCTCAGCGGCCTGTTGCTCGGCGCGGCGTTGCCCGCCTATCTCGGGCGCCTGTCCTATGGACTTTAACCTGTTCCACGATCCGGTGATGCTCTACCTGCGGCAGACGGCGGGCCGGGAGATCGCGCTGATCGCCGGATCGCTGATCGCCCTGGCCCTGGCCGCCCTGTCCTTCCACACCCTCGAAGCCTGGATCAGGCCTCGGCGACGAGCCCTTTGATCCCCCGTACTTTAGTTGCATTGCAGAAAACGATTGTGCACCGCGACAAAATGGCTGTTGTCGCGGCGGCGTCAAAACCTACCTAATGGACCCATTACGCTTGTTCAGGTGATGCCATGTCCATGTTGCGTCTCTTCGCCAATCGTGCCGACGACGCTTTGTTCGGCAATTTCCTCGCCCGCGCGGGCTGGGCGCTGGTCGGCCTCGCGCTCGGCCTGTGGCAGGGTCCGCTCGGCCTGATCGGCCTGACGGTCGGCCTTGTCCTGCTCAGCAGCCTGCTCGGCCTCATCGGCAGCCTGCCGGCCGCGCCGCGCCTGGCGCGGACCGGCCATGCCGCCATGGGCCTCGCGCGGCCGCACGGCGCCTGATCGCAGGCTTTGGCCGCCGTCCCTTGACAGCGGCCTGTCGCCTCAGCGCAGCAATTCGCCGGCGATGATCAGCTTGCGCACTTCCGACGTGCCGGCACCGATTTCCAGCAGTTTCGACGCGCGATAGAGGCGGTTCACCTCCGATTCGCGCATGTAGCCGGCGCCGCCGAAGATCTGCACCGCGTCCGAGACCACGCGGGTGCAGCCTTCCGCCGCATAGAGGATGCAGGCGGCGGTCAGCTTGTGGATGTCGCCCCGGCCGCCGGCGCCTTCCTCCAGATCGTTGGCTTCCGCCAGCGTCCGGTAGCAGAAGGTCTTCATCGTCTCGATCGTCGTCCACATCTCGGCCAGCTTCGCCTGAATCATCTGGAACTGGCTGATCGGCTTGCCGAACTGCTGGCGCGTCTTGGCGTAGTCGAGGGCGAGGTCGAAGGCCCGCTCCGCCATGCCGAGGTTGATCATGGCGACGATGGCCCGTTCGAGATCGAGGCCGGACATGACGACGGCGACCCCCCGGTTCTCGACCCCGACCAGGTTTTCCGCCGGCACGCGGCAATCCTCGAACACGAGTTCGGCGGTGGTCGAGCCGCGGAAGCCCATCTTGTCCAGCTTCTGCGCGACCTTGAAGCCGGGGAAATGCTTCTCGATCACGAAGGCGGAAATGCCCTTGGCGCCCGCCGCCTTGTCGGTCTTGGCATAGACCAGCAGGTAGTCGGCGACCGGCCCGTTGGTGATGTAGAGCTTGCTGCCGTTGAGGACGTAATGATCGCCGTCCCGCCGCGCCGTCGTCGCCATGGAGCCGAGGGCATCGGAGCCGGCGCCCGGCTCGGTCAGGCCGAGAGCGCCGATCTTGCTGCCGTCGATCAGACCCGGCAGGTAGCGCTTGCGGATGTCCTCGCTGCCGTTGCGGGCGATGTTGTTCAGGCACAGGTTCTCATGGGCGACATAGGATAGCGCGACGGCGTGGTTCCAGCGCGCCAGCCCTTGCGCGATCAGGCCCGAGGTGAAGAAGTCGCTGCCCGCGCCGCCCAGCTCCGGCTCGGCGGTCACGCCGAGGAAACCCATGCGGCCCAGCGCCGGCATCACCTGCGGCGGCCACCATTCCTCGTTGTCCATCTTCGGCGCGAGGTCGAACAGCTCGCCCCGGGCGAATTTGTCGGCCTGATCGAGGATTTCCTGCTGGTCCGGGGTCAGGCGGTATCCGTTCAGGCTGCTGCTGTTCACGCGCAGGTCTTCGGCGGCGGCACTCGCGCTCATCTCTCTCTCCTCCCGTCCCGGGGCGACGGCTTCGCCGCATGTCCCCGGTTGACATGTCTAAAATGAAGCATATTCAATATGGCGACGGAAACAAGGGGGGACATGCACGCCATGCCCGTGATCAGCGCCGAGAGAATGCAGGGTCGGATCGACGCCATCGTCGAGGCCGCGTCGGCGACCTTTTCCGCCAAGGGCTTCGAAGCCGCCTCGATCGCCGAGATCGCCCGCGCCGCCGAGGTTTCGGACGGGCTGATCTATCGTTATTTCTCGAACAAGCGCGATCTGCTGCTGCGCGTGCTCCAGGTCTTCTACGAGCGGGTGGTCGCCGATCTCGAGACCGAATCGGCCAAGGGCGCCAATTTCCGCGAGCGGCTGCACCACCTGATCCGCCGCCACCTGACCAATTTCGTCGCCGACCGCGAATTGTGCCGCCTGTTCCTGTCGGAAGTTCGGGTCGCCGGCGATTACAAGGGCTCGGACATCCAGGCCCTGAACCGGCGCTATGCCAATGTCCTGAAAGCCCTGATCGAGGAAGGCATCGCCAAGGGCGAGGTCCGGCCCGACGTCTCCCCCCGTCTGGTGCGCGATGTCATCTTCGGCGCGGTCGAGCATATCAGCTGGCCCTATGTCACCGGCGACGGAACCCTCGATGTCGCGGCGACGGCCGACACGGTGACCGCTCTCATCTGCGGCGGCATCTGCCTGCCCGCCACCATCTGACAAGAAAAAGAAAGTCCGAGGAGATGACCCTGTCCTTTCCCTTCGATACCGTCCTCGTCGCCAACCGGGGCGAGATCGCGCTGCGCATCCTGCGTACCGTGCGCCGCCTCGGCCTTAAAGGCGCGATCGTCTATCACGCCGCCGACAAGGGCGCGCCGGCCATCGCCGCCGCCGATATCGCCATCGAGATCAAGGGGGTGACGCCTGTCGCCGCCTTCCTCGACGGCGCGCAGATCATCGCCGCGGCCAAGGCGGCCGGGGCGGGCGCGATCCATCCCGGTTACGGCTTCCTGTCGGAAAACGCGGGCTTCGCCACCATGGTCGCCGCCGCCGGCATCGCCTTCGTCGGCCCCTTGCCCGATGCCATCGAATTGATGGGCGACAAGGTGCGCGCCCGCAAGTTCGTCGCCGACCGGGGCTTTCCCGTCGCCCCCTCGGCGATCGAGGATGACGATCCCGCGACCTTCAACGCCCGTGCCCGGGCGGTCGGCACGCCCTTGCTGATCAAGCCGTCGGCCGGCGGCGGCGGCAAGGGCATGCGCATCGTCCGCGACCTCGCCCTCCTCGACGAAGAGATCGAGCGCGCCCGTTCGGAAGGCCAGCGCTATTTCGGCGACGGCCGGCTCTATGTCGAGCGTTTCGTCGAGAACCCGCGCCACATCGAGGTGCAGGTGATGGGCGACGCTCATGGCAACGTCGTCCACCTGTGGGAACGCGAATGTTCCGTCCAGCGCCGCTTCCAGAAGGTGGTGGAGGAGACGCCCTCGCCCGCCCTGACGCCCGAACAGCGCCGCGACATCTGCGAGACCGCGGCCGGCATCGCCCGCGCCGCCCACTACCGCAACGCCGGCACGGTCGAATTCATCTACGGCAACGGCGAATTCTTCTTCCTCGAGATGAACACCCGCCTGCAGGTCGAACACCCGGTGACCGAGGAGATTACCGGCCTCGACCTCGTCGAGGTGCAATTGCGCGTCGCCGCCGGTGAAGCCCTGCCGTTGACTCAGGGCGAGGTGCCGTCGAGCGGCCATGCCATCGAACTCCGTATCTACGCCGAAAGCCCGTCGCGCGGTTTCGTGCCGACCACCGGCCGCCTGCTTCGCCTCGACTGGCCGGAAGGCCCGGGCATCCGCGTCGATGCCGGCATCGCCGCGGGCCAGGCCGTCACCACCGCCTTCGATCCCATGCTGGCCAAGCTGATCGTTCACGGCGCGACGCGGGGCGAGGCCATCGCCCGCGCCCGCAAGGCGCTGGCCGAGACCGTCGTGCTGGGCTGCGAGACCAATATCGCCTTCCTCGACCGTCTGCTGGCCGACGCGGTCTTCGCCACGGGCGAAGTGCACACCGGCACGCTCGACGCAAGGCCCGACCTCGCCGCCGAACCGGCGCTCGACGAAGGCTTGCGCCGCCGCCTGCTGGCCGCCGCCGCCCTGTCCATCCGGCCGGTGCGCGACGCCGCCGACCGCATTCCCGCCCTGCACGCCGCCATGGGCGGCTGGCGCAACTAGCGTCGCTTCGCGGGCCATGGAACCACTCCCCCATTCTCGTCATGCCGGCGAAGGCCGGCATCTTGTGAAGGCCTGGGCGCCCTGCTCGGCACAAGGTCCCGGCCTGCGCCGGGACGACGATCTTCAATATTCAATCATTCGAACATCAGCTTCGGAAAGACGCGGGAAACGCCCATGCGCCATCTCTTCCTGATCGACGAGGCCGAGCATGAAGCCGGCCTCGCCCCGGCCGGCGACGGTCTTCACCATCTTCTCGTCGGCGCTGACACCCTGGCCGTCGCGCTCGAAGGCACGCAGCTCGTCACCGGCGGCCGGCGCGACCGGGTTCATGTCGCGGTCGAAGGCAATGTCGCTCATATCCATCTCGACGGCCGCGCCTTCCGGGTCGAATTCCGCGAGGCCATGGCCCGTTTCGCCAAGGCCGGCGCCGAGGGCGGAGCCGACACGCTGGTCGCGCCCATGCCCGGCTCGGTCGTCGCGGTCAATGTCGAGGCCGGAGCGAATGTTACCGCCGGCCAGATCATGATGGTGATCGAATCCATGAAGCTCGAAACCGCGATCAAGGCCCCGCGCGACGGCATCGTCGCGACCACCCATGTCGCCGCCGGCAAGACCTTCAACAAGGGCGCCGCCCTGATCACCCTCGCCCCCATCGAGGAAGCCTGAACCATGCGCCTCATTCACAGCCAGATCGACACGACCTCGGCCGATTTCCAGGCCAATGCGATCCACAACCGCAACCTCGCCGACGGTTTGCGCGATAAGCACCGCAAGGCCCGTTTCGAGCGGCCGCAACGTGATCTCGACCGTCTCGCCCGCCAGCACAAGCTGTCGGTGCGGGAGCGGATCGAGGCCCTGCTCGATCCCGGCACGCCCTTCTTCGAACTCTCGACCCTCGCCGCCAATCAGGCTTATGGCGGCGACGTGCCGGGGGCGGCCATCGTCACCGGCATCGGCATCGTCGCCGGCCAGGAGGTGGTCATCCACGCCGACGATCCGAGCGTGAAGGGCGGTTCCTGGTATCCCCTGTCGGTCAAGAAGATCGTCCGCGCCCTCGACATCGCGATCGAGAACCGCCTGCCGGTCGTTCATCTGTGCGATTCCGCCGGCGGCTTCCTGCCGCTCCAGGCCGATCTCTTCGCCGACAAATATCTGGCCGGCCGCATTTTCCGCAATCAGGCCACCCTGTCGAAACTGGGCATTCCCCAGGTCGCCATCGTGCTCGGCCATTGCACCGCGGGCGGCGCCTATATCCCCGCCCTGTCGGAATATAATGTCATCGTGCGCGGCACGGGCGCCATCTTCCTGGGCGGCCCGCCCTTGGTGAAGGCGGCGACCGGCGAGGTCGTCACGGTCGACGAACTGGGCGGCTGCGACACCCATACCCAGATTTCGGGCACCGCCGACTATCCGGCCGATACCGAGATGCACGCCATCGCCATCGCCCGCGACATCGTCGGCACCTGGAAACGGGTGGAGAAACTGAAGATCGAGCGGATCGCGCCCGAAGTGCCGCTCTACGACCCGACCGAGCTTTACGGCATCATCCCGCGCGACATCAAGGTGCAGTTCGACATGCGCGAAGTGATCGCCCGCATCGTCGACGGCAGCCGCTTCCACGAGTATCAGCCAGCCTATGGCACCACCCTCGTCTGCGGCTTCGCCCATATCTGGGGGATGCGCGTCGGCATCATCGGCAACAATGGCGTGCTCTTCAACGACAGCTCGCTGAAGGGCGCCCATTTCATGCAGCTGTGCGACCAGAACCGCACGCCGATCCTGTTCCTTCAAAACATAACGGGTTACATGGTCGGGCGCGAATACGAGCACCGCGGCATCACCAAGGACGGCGCCAAGATGATCATGGCGGTCTCCGGCCTCGAGGTGCCGAAGATCACGGTGATCGTCAACGGCTCCTTCGGCGCGGGCAATTACGGCATGTCGGGCCGGGCCTTCGACCCCCGCTTCCTCTTCATGTGGCCGCAGAGCCAGATTTCGGTCATGGGCGCCGATCAGGCCGCCAATGTCCTGACCGAACTCAAGGTGAAACAGGCGACGAGAGGCGGCGGCGAGTTGTCGGCCGAGGCGATCGCGGCGATCCGCGAGCCGATCCTCGACGACTATCGCCGCCAGTCCAGCGCGCTCTATTCGACCTCGGAAATGTGGGACGACGGCATCCTCGATCCCGTGGACACCCGCAACGCCCTCGGCGTTGCCTTCAGCGCCACCCTGAACCGCCCGATCGACCGCCCGCATTTCGGCGTCTTCAGGATGTGAGGGCAACCCGGCCCGCCTCGAAGGGGGCGGGCCGGGAGCAAGAACCCGGGGCTCGCGGCCCCCCCCTCATTGATGCGTCTCGGGTTGCCCCGCGCCTTGGGCCTTGTGTAAGCAGATCAGGTCAGTTCGAT
>JAOZVS010000156.1 GCA_025869435.1 Zavarzinia sp. | reverse complement strand
CGCCTACAAAACCCAGTCACCCGGTGCCCGTCGGCGAGGCGCGGTTTGTAGGCCCGGGGCCGATGCCGCGCAAGCCTTAAATGAAGTTTTTTTGGCAGTGCCGCGAAGAGCCGCGGATTCCCGTCAGTTTCCGAGATGCGGCAGCAGATTGGCCCGGACCTGGCGCCACAGCGACTCGTCCACGGCCGAGAGAATCCCCCGACTCGTGCGATCGCAGATGAAATCCCGGCCATCGGGCCGCGCCGATTTCCCGCCCGCTTCCTGAACGAGAAGCGAGCCCGGGGCATGATCCCAGGGCAGGGTCCGCCAATAGAGCAGGAAATCCACCTGACCGCCGAGCAGGCGCAGATAATCGTGCCCGGCGCAGAGGGTGGAGCCGACATCGACGAAATCCCCCCGCCGCGCATCCAGCCGGTCGCGCCAGGGCTGATCGAGAAAGCGCGTCTGGGCCGCGCCCCGAGCCTCGGCCAATGGCGGCGCCTTGCCGAGTCGGACCCGCACGCCCTCGAGCCATGTGCCCCCGCCCGCTTCCGCGACCGCCATGTGGCCACCCAGCGCATCGTAAATCCAGGCGGCGACCGGCCGGCCGCACCGGAGCTGCGCCACCATCACGGCGAATTCCGGCCGGCCGGCGGCGAAATTGGCGGTGCCGTCCAGAGGATCAACCACGAAGACCGGGCCTTCATCCGCGAGACGGTCGAGAATCGCGGGATCGGCATGGGCCGCCTCCTCGCCGATCACGGTGCAGCCGGGCACCAGGCGGGACAGCCCCTCGGTCAGGCGGTCCTCGGCGGCGCGATCGGCGACGGTGACGACATCGCCCGGCGACTTCTCCTCGATCTCGTGATCCGCCAGATGGCGGAAGCGCGGCAGGAGTTCCGTCTCCGCCACGTCGCGGATGAGGCCAGCGATCTGTTCCAGCATGTCAGGCACCTTCAAATCTCCAACGCCATGTCCTTGCAGGGCTGGAACCCGGCCCGGAATACCGTCTTAATCGGACAGGTTCAGCTTCTGCGAGGCACGCGCATCATGGCACGCAATCTTCCCCATGTCGGCCTTGCCCTTGGCAGCGGCGTCGCGAGGGGCTTCGCCCATATCGGCGTGCTGCGCGCCCTGGAGGCCCGGGGGGTGCGGCCGGATGTGATCGCGGGCACCTCGATCGGCGCGGTGGTCGGCGCCGCCTATGCCGCGGGCAAGCTGGATATGTTCGAGGACTGGGCCCACAGCCTCGCCCGGCGAAAATTCTGGCGCTATCTCGACCCACGCATGTCGGGCGGCAGCCTGTTTGGTGGCCAGCGCCTGTCGGACCAGTTGCTGCAGCATCTGGCCGATGTCGATATCGGCGGCCTGTCCTGCCCCTTCATCGCCGTCGCCACCGATCTCGTTTCGGGTCACGAGATATGGCTGCGCGAAGGGCCGGTGGTGGATGCCGTGCGCGCCTCCTATGCCCTGCCCGGGATCTTCCCGCCGGTGGAGCGGCAGGGCCGCTGGCTGGTCGATGGCGCGCTGGTCAATCCGGTGCCGATCTCGGTCTGCCGGGCGATGGAGGCGCGCATCGTCATCGCCGTCAATCTGAACGCCGACAGTTTCGGCCGCGCCCGGGTGCAGAGTCCGGCGCCCGAGGCCGACGATATCCTGCAGGATATCGAGGCGGCGGAAGCCGAGGCGGAGGCGGCCGATCCGGCCAGGCCCCGTCTGCGCTGGCTGCCGGTGCCCCGCCCCCGGGGAAAGGGGAAGGTGAAGACCCCGCCCCGGCGCGATACCCCTGGCATCATGTCCGTCGTCGCCTCGGCCTTCGATATCGTTCAGGACCGGCTGACCCGCAGCCGCCTCGCGGGCGAGCCACCGGACGTGACCATCGCGCCCCGCCTGAACAGCTATGGCTTCATGGATTTCGACCGGGCGGAAGACATGATCAGCCTCGGCGCCGCGGCGGTGGAGCGGGCCTGGCCCGATCTTGACGAAGCCCTGGGCGGCCTCATGTAGAGAGGCGCTTGTTCAGGGCGGCGAGGCCCAGCGCGAGTACGAGGGCGAGAATACCCGCCGCCAGCATGGATTCGGGTGTCGTATCCAGCCGCTCGAACCATTGGGTATAGAGGTGGATGGCGGCGAAGATCGCGGCGCAGTTCAGGATCCAGCGGGCACCGGACAGTCCGGCCCGGATCCCGGCCACCAGCAGGACCAGCGCCCAGGCGATGGTGAAAGCGAGTTCGGGCACCACCAGCGGCTCGGTCCCGCCAAGATCGATGGTATCGCCCCACAGCGAGCCGACCCAGAAGCCGAAATTGGCGACGATCACCGCCGTCCCCGCTCCGACCCGCGGCAGGCGCCCGGCCGCCGGCCCGAGCACCCGCGCAAGTCCCACGAGGATCGCGGCGAGGGCCACCATGACGAGAATGGCGAGGCTTGAATCCGGCACGGCGAGACCATAGCCGCCCTCGCCCAGATAGCCGGCCTGCGCCCCGACCGCGCCCGAGACGGCGATCACGGCAAGGGCGGCCAGCAAGCCATTGCCCGCCACCCCGGCGCCGATCGCATAGACGAGGGCGACGATCAGAAAGGCCGACACGCTGAAATCGCCGGCCGTCAGCGCGCCGCCGCCGGCGATCAGACTGCCGGTGATGATGCAGAGCTGCGCGAGCAGGCCCCAGTCCGCGAGCCCGCCCCGCGCGATGCCAAACCCCGCCGCCGCGATCACGAGGCCGATCACCACCGCCGTTCCCGGCTGGGGCACGAGGGCGAGGGCGCCGGTCGCGACCGCCAGCACGCCGAAGCCGACCAATATATTGAACGCGAGCATGGAGGTGGTCTGCCGGCCGAGCAGGGAAAGGCGTTCAGCCTCGGCCGGGGTCAATTCGCCAGCGGCGACCAGTTGGTCGAGATCGAGGGTGACTTTCAAGATTTCAGCCATTTCGCCATGGCATCGGCCACGGCCATCGAGGACAGGAGATCGAGATGCCCGGTCTGGGTCACCAGCAGCCGGTCGGCGGCGCCAAGACCGAAATCATAGGCCGCATCGGCATGACGGCCAAAGGCGCTGTCGATCGGCACGAGACCATCGCCCAACATCCGGTCGGTCATGTCGCCGGGCGCCAGCCCCAGGGTTCCGGCGACGGCATGGTGGCGAAAGGCGGGATCGAGCGGCAGCGGCCGCCGCTTCCGTCCGGCGGTCCGGTGGAAACGGTCGTGCCCCCGCCAGTCTTCCTCGACGATATTGCCATGGCGAAGATCGGTGATCCCGGCCGAACGCACCCGGGTCAGCCGGCCGATCGAGGCGAGGAAGGGATTGAGCTCGGCCATCGCCTGCAGCTGATGCGCGCCGCGCTCCAGCGGGGCGCCGTGATGGGGCGAGCCGAGATAGATCGCATGAGCGCCGAGCGACAGCCAGGACGCCCCCTGGCGCCGCCCGGCCGCGATCGCCGCCCGGGTGACCAGCCCGCCCATGCTGTAGCCGAGGATGGACAGGCGGCGCAAAGGCACCGGCCAGTCGCGGACCAGATCATCGATCAGCGCCGACAGATCGGCGCCATTGGCCGAGACGTGACGCCCGGTGTTATAGACGACGGAGACCGGCGTCACCCCCGCTTCGCCGGACAGGAAATGGCCGTGATGGTGACCATAGCGGTGCCAGAAGACATCGGCCATGCACAGGCCATGAACCATCAGCAGGAGATGGTCGGCGGCATCGCCCAGGATCTCGGCCGTACCGGCCACGCCCGGACGCAGCAGCCGGCCGCGATGGCGAACATGCATCGGAATGGCGAGGGGATTGCCCCGCGCCTCCAGATGATCGCCGACCACGCCGTTCAGCGCGGCGACGGTGATGGCCCGGCCCGGCAGGTCGAGACTGCCATCGGGCGCCGCCGCCGGTGCCGGCAGCAGGGCGAGCCCCCGACCCAGCCCCTGCCCGACCGCGCCATTGATGTCACGGGCGAGACGATAGGCCAGACGGGCGAAGGCGGCCGGCGGCAACACCCCG
This sequence comes from Zavarzinia sp., assembly GCA_025869435.1. GTDB lineage: Bacteria > Pseudomonadota > Alphaproteobacteria > Zavarziniales > Zavarziniaceae > Zavarzinia. The sequence continues at coordinate 22,173 of JAOZVS010000156.1, read as the reverse complement.
CGAAACCAGATGGGTGTCAGGGCCTCGGCGATGCCGGCATGGCTTTCCTCGAGAAGAGCCAGCATCCGGTCGATGCCATCGAAGCCAAGACCCAGGGCCGCTTGAAGGTCGCGATACCAGGGAAACACCAACGGCATGATGGGAAGAAACAGCCTCCGATCAGCCGGCGGCGATGTAACGGCGGAGTTCGTCCGCTTCCATCAGGGCTTCATCGATGCGGCGCTTCACCACGTCGCCGATGGAAATCATGCCGACCAGCTTGCCCTCCTCGATCACCGGCAGGTGACGGATGCGCCGATCGGTCATCAGGGCCATGACCTCGATCACCGTGTCCTTCAGGTGGCAGGACACGACCTTGCCGGTCATGAAATCCTTCACCGGACGCTGCAGGCAGGTGCCGCCGCCCTGGGCGATGCCGCGCACGATGTCACGTTCCGACAGGACACCAACCACGCCACCGTCCATCGCCTTCACGATGACGGCGCCGATCCGGCGCGAATGCAGCAGGCTGGCGGTTGCTTCCAGCGAATCCTCGGGACCGACGGTAAAGACGTCGCTCCCCTTGTGTTTCAGGATTGATTCGACAGTCATGTCACCTCCCCCGGGCCTGTGAGCGACTTTTATCTTTTTTTCATGATGGGGGGGTGACCGACCCTTGCGCAAGCCTTCTGGCGCCGGGGGCCGAATGTTTTTTCAGGTGCGGTCAATGCCGGCCGGATGCCAGCAGACGGCCGGTCAGCTTGCGCGTGACAAAGCGGGGCGTGAAACGGGGCGCCAGGGCGCCGATCTGGTTGATGAGGCCGGCGATGGCGACGACCTGACCCCGTTTCGCCGCCTTGTGACCGATATGCGCCACCTCGGCCGAGGTCATGACCGGCACCAGCCCCTTGGAGAACAGGGCATTGCCGGCGACATCGGCGACCTCCATGAAATTGGTCCGCGTCGGCCCGGGGCAGAGCGCGGTCACGGTGACGCCCGTGCCCTTCAATTCCTCCGCCACGGCTTCGGACAACGACAGGACATAGGCCTTGGTCGCGCAATAGACCGCCATGCTCGGTCCCGGCTGGAAGGCGGCGGTCGAGGCGACGTTGAGGATGATGCCCTTGCCGCGCGCGACCATGCCCGGCAGCACGCCGTGCATCAGGTCGGTCAGGGCGGTGACATTCACCTGGACCATGCCGAGGGTCTTGTCCCGGCTGGCACCCGCGAAGGGGGAGCCGTCGCCGAAGCCCGCGTTGTTGACGAGGACATCGACCACGAAGCCCCGCCCCTCGATATCGGCGAGCAGGGCACGCGGCGCGGCCGGATCGAGCAGATCGGCGGTGATCACCGTCGCCGTGACGCCATGGGCCTTGGCGACTTCGGCGGCGAGGGCGGCCAAAGCGGCCTCGCCGCGGGCGACGAGGATCAGATCGTGGCCATCGGCGGCATATTCGCGGGCCAGATCGGCGCCGATGCCGCTCGAAGCGCCGGTGATCAGGGCCAGGGGGCGTTTCGTGGTCATGGGGTTCGCCTTCGCTCGCCGCCCGCCGCTGGCATCGTGGCGACGCGGACACTAGAATGGGTCTCGGGCCTGCGCATGCCCGCTTCCCGGTACAGGATCACGGAACATGGCTGCCGTCAGCGAAATCATGCTCGATATCGGGGGAACCTCGGTTCCCCTCGAAATGCGCACGGATGAACGGGCGCGGCGCCTGCTGCTGCGCGTCGACCAGCGGCGCGAGGTGGTGGTGCTGACCCTGCCGGCCCGGGTCTCGAAACGCGAGGGGCTGACCTTCGCCAAGGGTAACGCCGGCTGGATCGCGGCGCGTCTCGCCGGCCTGCCGCCGCGCATCGATTTCGCCCCGGGCGCGAGGGTGCCCCTGCTGGGCGAGCCCCATGTCCTCACCCCCGTCCCCCCCGGCGCGCCCCGGCGACGCGGCGCGGTCTGGACCGAGGCTGGCACCATCCAGGTGACGGGCGAGCCGGCGCATTTCGCCCGGCGGGTGGGCGATTTCCTGCGCGGCCGCGCCCGGGCCGAGATCGCGCCCCGGGCCGAGCGCTTCGCCCGCCAGACCGAGAAGGATATCCGTGGCCTTACGCTGCGCGATCCGTCCAGCCGCTGGGGCAGTTGCTCGCCCCGGGGCGACCTGTCGTTTTCCTGGCGGCTGATCCTCGCGCCCGCCTTCGTCCTCGACTATGTCGTCGCCCATGAGGTCGCGCATCTGTCGGTGTTCAGCCACGCTCCGCGCTTCTGGACCCTCGTCGACCGGCTGGTGCCCGATGCCGACGAGGCCCGAAACTGGCTGAAGCGGAACGGCGCCGCCCTGCATCGCTATGGCATCCAGGAGCGGGACGCGGACCAAGGGCACTGAATTGCCCTCGTCGCTCCGGCGCAGGTCGGAGCCTTGCGACGGAAAGGCGCCTGACTTGGCACGGGATGCCGGCCTTCGCCCGCATGACGAGAAGGGCCGGCATGACGAGAAGGGATGAGACAGCGGCCCTCATGCGGGAAAGGGCCTTAGCGACGCTTTTCAGCAGGGTAGCTGTATTCGATGGTCGGCCCCTGCCGGGGACGGGCCGGCGCCGTGGTGTCGGCAGGGCCACCGCCCGGTCCTGCCGGCGGCGCCGCTGTTTCGGCCGGCCCTTCGCCGCCGAGGAAATCGACCAGCCGGTCGAGAAGATCGCGGTCCTCGTCCGATGGGACGGCCGGCAGGGGCGTGGCCGCGGTGCCGGCCAGGGCCTCGGTCATGAAAGCCTTCCAGATATGGGCCGGCAGGCCGCCGCCGGTCACCTTGATCATCGGCGTGCCATCGTCATTACCGACCCAGACCCCGGCGACGAGATTGCCGGTGATACCGACGAACCAGGCGTTGCGGTAATCCTGGCTGGTGCCGGTCTTGCCGCCGGCGGGCCGGCCGATCTGGGCCGCGCGGCCGCTGCCGCCACTGATCACGGCGGCGAGCATCCGGTTCATCTGGCCGACCACCTGGGCCGACAGCAGGGGCGCGGCGGCGGCCGGTTCGCGCGAGAAGATCACGCCGCCGTCATCGCCCCGCACCTCGCGAATGCCATAGGCTTCGGCCGCGCGGCCGCCATTGGCCAGCACGGCATAGGCCGAGGTCAGTTCGAGCGGCGTCACCTCGGCGCTGCCGAGGGCGATCGAGGCATTGGCCGGAATCGGGCTGGAAATGCCGAGGCGCCGGGCCATCTGCACGACTTTCCGCGCGCCGACCCGGGCCAGCAGCCGCACCGAGACCGTGTTCAGGGAGCGGGCGAAAGCCGTGGTCAGGCTGACATCGCCGGCATAGCCGCCCTCGAAATTGCTCGGCCGGTAGCCGGCGATATCGACAGGGCCGTCGTTGACGATGGAATCCGGCGCGAAACCCGCCTCGAGCGCGGCGAGATAAACGAAGAGCTTGAAGGCGGAACCCGGCTGCCGCAGGGCGCGGATCGCGCGATTATAGGGCGAGGCGGAATAATTCCGCCCGCCGACCATGGCCCGCACCGCGCCGTCGGGGGCCAGCGCCACCAGCGCCCCTTGCCCCGCGTCGAGCTTCAGCCCCTCGCCGTCGAGCCCGGCATCGAGCGCCCGCTCCGCCGCCTGCTGCAGGCGGCGGTCGAGGGTGGTGTAGACGGTCAGGTCGCCCGCCTCGGGTCCGGCGAAATCCGCCACCTGCTCGACCACCCAGTCGACGAAATAGCGGGCATCATTGCTGAAGGGCCGGGCCGCCAGCCGGGCCGGCATGGCCTTGGCCGCCGCCGCCTGGTCGGCGGTGATGAATTCCGCCTCGACCATGGCGTCGAGCACGAGGGCGGCGCGCGCCGTCGCCGCCGCGTAATCGGCGAGCGGCGAATAGCGCGACGGCGCCTTCATCAGGCCCGCCAGCATCGCCGCCTCGGCCAGTGACATCTGGCGCGCCGAATGGCCGAAATAGCGCCGGGCGGCGCCGTCCATGCCATAGGCGCCGGAGCCGAGATAAACCCGGTTGAGATAGAGCGCGAGGATCTCGTCCTTGCTCAGCCGGCCTTCCAGCCGCAGGGTCAGGATCGCTTCCTGCACCTTGCGGCGGATCGAGCGTTCGGGCGACAGGAAGACGGTCTTCACCGTCTGCTGGCTGATGGTCGAGCCGCCCTGCTCCAGCCCGCCCGCGATGATGTTGTGGACCATCGCCCGCAGGATGCCGATCGGATCGAAACCACCATGGTCGTAGAAGCGCCGGTCCTCGATCGCCAGCACGGCCTTCACCAGAACATCCGGATATTGCGTCAGGGTCAGGGCATCGCCGTAGAGATCGCCGACGGTCGCGACCGTGGTGCCATCGGCCGAAACCACCTTGATCGCCGGGCGCCGGTCGATGTCGTTCAGCCGGCTCATGGACGGAATGTCCCAGGCGAACCAGGCCAGCAACACGCCGAACGCGACGAAACTCCAGACAAAGCCGACCGCCAGCCAATAGGCGATGCCCCGGCGCCGCCCGGCCGGCGGCTTGCCCTTGCCCGCCGATCCGCCGCCGCCCGCGCGGCGGTCCAGCCGGTCGACGCGGGGCGCCGGCCGGGGAGAGGTTCCCGCCTTTTTTGTTCCGGTTTGGTTCACGCCAGCCATGGCTCACCATAAGGGTGATTCGGCCGCCGGTGAATCCGCAATCTCATCCGCGACAAGGTCAGAGACTCCACAACAGACCAAAGGGCAGCGGCGTCCACCAGCCGATGGCGACACCCGCCGCCCGCAAGCGCCGCGCCGCCCATTCGTTGCAGGTCAGGATCAGCGAATAGCGCCCCCGGCCTTCATAGAAGGCATCGGCCGGACCATAGCGATAGCCGGGAATCAGCCGGGGCCGACCCGCGTCACCCGTCTCGAAGCCCGCCTTCAGGCCCTCGACCAGAAGGCCATAGGCGGCGGGATCGAGGCGCAGGCTCCGCACCCCGCCCCCCGGCAGGGGCGTGCCGTACCACAGCGTGACATGGACGAGACTGCCACGTGACGCGAAAAGGGCACGGGCCGCCGCCACCGGCGTCAGATCGGTCCAGCGCGGTGTGTTCAGATAGAAATCCCGGTCGCCCCAGCCAAAACCGGCATAGGCCGCCATGAAGGGATTCCCTTCCGGGTAATGTTCCGGCAGCAGCCAGTCGCCCCAGTCCATGACCGGGTGTCGCATCGGCACCAGGATGTCGACATGGGCACCGTTGGAGACGACGAAGATCGTTACCGTCGCCGGTCCCGCCACCGGCCGGCCGGGCGACAGGGGCAGCGCCCCGGCCAGCGCCACCAGCAGATAGAGCACCGGCAAACCGACCAGCACGCCCAATCCCGCGAGGGCCAGTCGGCCCAGCCGCCGGACCATGCCTCAACTCCCCCGACCGACGAGGCCCGCCGCGATATTGACCATGAGTGCCAGGATCAGCGTGTTGAAGAAGAAGGCGATGACGCCATGCACCAGCACGGTCCGGCGCAGCCGCCGGCTGTTCACGACGACATCGGAAACCTGCGCCGTCAGACCGACGACGAAGGAAAAATAGAGGAAGTCGAAGTAGTCGGGCTTTTCGCCACCGGGAAAGCCGAGCGGCGGCGCCGTGCTGATCGCCGCGTAATAGGCATGGGCGTAATGAACCGCGAACAGCATGTGCAGCATGGTGAAGGTCGAAAGGATGGTCCAGAAGACCAGGGCGAAATCGAGCAGGCCTCCGCCGTTCTGGCCGAAATGCGAGACCCGCAGGAAATCGACGAGGGCCGCCACGATCGCCCCCGTGCCGATCAGCGCGAGGAGAACGATCACCCATTGCCGGACGTCGTGGATGCGCGCCCGACGCCTTATGTCCGCCTCGGTCGCCCGGGCCATCATGCTGCCGGTCGCCACCAGATAGACGAGAAGCCCGGTATTCCAGGCGACGACCGGGCGCAGGCCCTCGGGCAGGTCTTCCGGCAACAGCAGAAAGCCGAGACCGACGACGAGGCCGGCCAGCAGGAAGCGCGGCCGACCCAGGGTCAGACGGCTCAATCTGGAGCGCATATGGGCGTCCCTTTCACTCGCAGTGCTAACACTCGCTTAACAGGAGTCACGACATCATGGCCAAGTTACGGCCCGGAAGGGGATCATGGCCACCATCGAAGAGCCGCCCTGGCTGCGGTTGGTGAAAGCGCCGGTCATCATCGTGAACGCCGCCGGCGAGACGCTCGTCGCGGCGAACGAGGGGGCGCGCCGTATTCTCGCCCTGCCGTCCAGGCTCCCGTTGCCCGCCTCCCTCGTCCTGCTCATCGGCGAGGAGGCCGTCGAGGCCCTTGAAGCATCGACACGGGACAAGCGGGAGTTCCGCATCGTGGCGACCTGCCGGACTCGGGGCGGTTTCCGCGCCCTGTGTCTCGACGGCATCGCCTGCGACGAGGGCTTCGCGGTTACCCTCGGCCATCCGGTGCCGGACGAGCGCGCCTGGCTGGAAAGCCTCGAGGAGGTGGCCGCCGGCCTGCCCATCGGGCTCGAGATCTACGATCGCGATTTTCGGCCCCTGTTGTGCAACGAAGTCTCGGATCATTTCTTCGACTATCCGGACGTCCACATGGACCACCATGACGACTGGTGGGGCCTCGCCTTTCCCGACGAAGGCGACCGCCGCCATGCCTTCCTCGAATGGCACGAGCGGATCGCCGAGGCCCGCGCCGATCAGGGGCGCTCCCGCTCGGCGGAATGGAAGGTGCGTTGCGCCGATGGCCTCGACCGCAATTTCGAGTTCCGCTTCCGTTTCGTCGGCGATCTCTACACCGTCGTGTTCTGGGATGTCACGGAACGTCGCCGCCTCGAGGAAGAATGGCGCGAATATGCCTGTACCGATGTGCTGACCGGCCTGTGCAATCGCCGCCATTTCTTCGAACAGGGCGAGGTGATGCGCAGGAATACCGACCTCAGCCACGAGGCTCTGTCCCTGCTGATGATCGACATCGACCATTTCAAGGCGATCAACGACCAGCACGGCCATGCCGTCGGCGACCATGTGCTGCGCGTCGTCGCCGAGCGTTGCAGCAAGGCCCTGCGCCTCGGCGACCTGCTCGCCCGCATCGGCGGCGAGGAATTCTCGGTCCTGCTGCCCTCGACCGGCACCCGCGAGGCGGTGACGATCGCCGGCCGGCTGAACCGTGCTCTGGCCGATTATCCGATCGAATGCGGCGCGGTCGCCGTCGATGTCCGCATCAGCGTCGGCGGCGCGACCCGAACCCATGAGGGCGAGCCGCTGGAAAGCCTGCTCGACCGCGCCGACCGGGCGCTTTACGCGGCCAAGAGCAATGGCCGCGACCGGGTCGAATTCTCAGGCTGACGCGGGCAACGGCAGACCGTAGATCCGGCAGGCGTTACCAAAGGCGATGGCCTTCGCGATCTGCTCCGCCCGGCGGGGCAGCAGGTCGCCCCGGGCGATCCAGCCCCCCAGCACATCGGCCAGGGCATCGCGGAACAGAAGCGCCCCCATGTAATGCAATTCGGCCAGACCAAAGGCGTCGGAGCTGTAGACCTGCTTGTGGAATGGCGCCAGTTCCATCATTTCCGCCACCACCCGCGGCGCCGAGGCGCCGGTGAAATTCTGGCTGACCCCGGTATCGACATAGACATTGGAGAAGACTTCCGCCAACCAGGCCGCCTCGCGCAGGAAGGGCCAGCAATGCAGCAGGGTGATGGTAACGCCCATCGTTTCCATCTGTTCGATGAAGGGCAGGAACACGGTGGGATCGCATTTCGGCATCGACACGTCGCGATCGCCGAAACCGACATGAAGCTGCATCGGAAAACCCTTCTCGCGGCACAGGCGGGCGCCGACGTACAGCCCGTGACGGATCAGCACCGCGTCCTCGAGCCGTTTCGCCTCGCCCGTGTCCAGCTGGCGCAGCCACAGGTCACCGGCCGCGTCGACCTCGGCCAGCGACGGCTCGGTCTGGTCGATGTCGAAGGTCGTGCGATAGGCGACGATGGACTTGAGGCCGACCGCCCCGGCCGACCGCTCCGCCAGCCGCGCCTCGAAGGCCTGGCGCAGGGCAGCGCCGCTCACGGGCTTCTGCCGCGCCACCTCCTCCATCACCGCCTCGATGCGCACCACCTCGCGCGAGGGCACGCCGCTGACCGCGGTCATGCGGGCAGGATCGAAGATCGAATCCGAGCGGTGGCCGGTGTCGATCAGCAGGCTGGAGACGCCATTGCCGCCGATCAGCCGGCGCGAAACTTCCTCGAAGCCGAGGCTGCGGCGCAGCTCGAGATAGTCGCCCGGCTCGGCATGGGGATCGAGGCCGAGGACCGGCGGACAATGGCGCAGCAGGGCGAGGCCCAGCGGCTTGTCGAACTGGCTGCAGCCCGGCACCGGGCGGTGGCCCTCGCTCATCAGCGCCTCGAAGGCGGGACGGTCGAGATCTCGGGCGACCACGCCATGGCAATGGTGGTCGATCAGCGGCAGACTGCCGACGAAACTCTTCATCTCGGCCCCTCAATAGGCGTTCAGATAGCGGGCGAAGAGCGTCGCCTCGTCGGTCTCGCGGGCCGTCGCGGCTTCCCAGCGCTTCAGCCGGCGATAGACATCGAACAGCGTGGGCGAGAACCAGCCCCTCGCGATCTCGTCCGCCTCGAGGGCATCGAGCGCGGCATCGAGCGACCGGGGCAGGGGCACGATGCCCAGCGCCGCCCGCTCGTCCGGCGTCATGTCGGCCGGGTCGCGATCGATCGCCGGGGGCAGCGCGAGGCCCCGGCGGATGCCGTCGAGCCCGGCGAGGACAAGGGCGCCCAGTGTCAGATAGGGCGAGGCGCAACCGTCCGACGGGCGATATTCGACATTCCAGCCCTTGCGCCGCCGCGCCGGATCCGCCGAGGGCGAGGGCGCGACCCGCAGCGCCGCTTCCCGGTTCTGCAGGCCGATCGCCTTGAAGCCGCAGCTCCAGGCATGGGGCGTCAGCCGGTAGTAGGACACCGGCGTCGGCGCCGTGATCGCCACCAGCGCCTCGAGATGAGCGAGAATCCCGGCACAGAAGGCCGCCGCCCGCGCGGTGAGGCCAAGCGCGTCAGCCGGATCATGGGTGACATTCTCGCCGCTGGCCGCGTCGACCAGGCTGAAATGGATATGGGCGCCATTGCCGACCGCCTTGGGCGCCGGTTTCGGTGTGAAACTGGCGCGCGCGCCGTGATCCGCCGCGACGGCCCGGATGATTTCACGCGCCTTCAGCGCGGCATCAGCGGCGGCGACGCCGATTTCGGGGGCGCAGGCGATCTCGTATTGGGACACGCCATATTCCGGCTCCAGACTCTCCGGGGTAACGCCGGCCGCGCGCAACGCGGCGCAGCAGGCCCGCAGGAAGCCATTGCCGCGCCGGGCGGCGGCGAAGGAAAAGCCCGCCTCGACCGGGCCTGGCGCCTCGAGGGTGAATTCATGCTCGGAACTGGCGCAGAACGACAGGCCGGTTTCGGCCCGCAGGGCTTCCAGCGCGCGGCGATAGAAACTCCGGGTGCAGCAATCCCAGTCCTCGGTCACCGAGGCGCGGGAATCGCAGATGACCGCCGACCAGCCTTCGCCCGGGATGCCTTCATAGTCGAAACGGCTTGCCATGTCCGGGATCTGGCGCGCCTCGTCCATCGGGCCCCAGGGATTGTCGACGATACTGCCGAAGGCGGTCAGGGCCTGACCGGCGCAGGCCCAGCCGAGGCCCGCCTCCGCCTTGCTGGCGAGATCCGCGCTGGGCACGCCCCTCGTCCGGGTGACACCGACCAGATCGCTCCACAGCAGATAAGTAATCGCTTCCCGCGTCATGAGGTGCACTCCCCGGTAACTCAAGGCATCGCAGCCCGGCGCTTGCCCCCCGAATTAAGGCGGGCGGCGTCCGATCATGTCAACAATCTTTCGTCCTTGTCATATTCATCGTCCATGTTAATCCTCTTTCATGACGTGAGGACGCCATGAACATCAGGGACAGACTGACCGGCGGGATGCCGGCGCCGACCCCGGCCGAGACGCGGCTGTCGCAGGCCCTGCTGACGGATTATCCGCTGGGCGGCATCGGCACGGCCTCAGCCCTGGCCCGCAAGGCCGGGGTGAGCGATCCCACGGTAACCCGCTTCGTCGCCAAGCTGGGTTTCGCGAATTTCGCCGATTTCCAGGCCGCGCTTCTGGCCGAGGTCGAGGCGGGCCTGCATTCGCCGCTCCTGATGATGGGCGCGAAGCGGGGTTCCGCCGAAGCCGACCATCCGGCCCGGGCCTTTTTCCGCTCGGCCGCGCGGCAACTCGGCGATTACGCCGACCGGGTCACGCCGGCGGTCTTCGATCCGGTGGCGGATCTCCTGCTGAAAGCGCCCGGGCGCATCCATCTGCTGGGCGGCCGGTTCAGCCGTCATCTGGCCTCGATTCTCGCCGCCTATCTCTCGCAGTTCCGCGACGGCGTGATCGACATCGGCCCCTGCTCGTCCGAAAGCGTCGACCGTCTGGCCGACATGGGAAAGCGCGATGTCCTCGTCGTTTTCGATTACCGCCGCTATCAGGGCGATGTGGTGGAGCTTGCCCTTCAGGCCGCCGGTCTGGGCGTGAAGATCGTGCTGTTCACCGACCCCTGGATGTCGCCGGTCGCTCGCCACGCTGCCCATGTCATCGTCGCGCCGGTGGAAATCGACTCGCCCTTCGACAGCCAGATCACCGCCCTCGCCCAGGTCGAGGCGCTGGGCCACCTGATGATCAGCCGCGATTCGCCGCGCCCTCGGGCGAGGATGGAGCGGATCGAGCGGATCCGCCGCGCCAATCGGGTCACCCTCGACGACCCGGCCGGAAAGATCCGCCCATGACCGACGCGGACTGGCCGCCCGCCGTCACGACCCGCAACGAAGACAGACACTCCCCCTTCGTCCTCCTGTGCGAACACGCCAGCCGGCATATTCCGTCCGAATATGCCAATCTCGGCCTGCCCGAGGCGGAGGTGCGCCGCCACATCGGCTGGGACATCGGCGCGGCGGATGTCGCCACCCGCCTGTCCGACCGCCTCGATGCGCCACTGTTCCTCGCCGGTTACTCCCGCCTGCTGATCGACCTGAACCGCCCGCCGCAGTCGCGAACGCTGATCCCCGCCCGCTCGGAAGCGACGGAGATTCCGGGCAACCGGAATCTTGACGACGGGGAGAGGCAACGGCGGATCGGGCGCATCTTCAAGCCCTTCCATGACCGGGTAGCCAGCGTTCTCGATGATCGCCTCGCCCGGGGCGTGCCGACGATCCTGGTGACCGTCCACAGCTTCACGCCGGTCTATCTGGGCAAGAGCCGGCCCTGGCACGCCGGCATATTGTTCAACCGCGCGGAAGCCTTCGCCCACCGCCTGATCGAGCGCCTGTCGGCGGAAACGGACCTCGTCATCGCGGCGAACGAGCCCTATCGGATCACGGCGGACGAGGATTACGCGATCCCGCTCCACGGCGAAGTGCGCGGCCTCGACGCGGTCCTGATCGAGATTCGGAGCGACGGCATCGACACGATCGAAGGCGCCAGCCGCTGGGCGGAACGACTGGCCCTGGCCCTCGCCCCGGAAGCGGGGTGAGGGGTTACGCCGGGACCTTACAAATCACACGTCCAGATTGGCGACCGAGAGGGCGTTTTCCTGGATGAAGTCGCGGCGGGGCTCGACCACGTCGCCCATCAGCTTGGCGAAAATCTCGTCCGCCGTATCGGCGTGGGAGACTTTCACCTGCAGCAGCGTGCGCGCTTCGGTATCGAGGGTGGTTTCCCACAGCTGCTCCGGGTTCATTTCGCCCAGACCCTTGTAACGCTGGATGGTCAGGCCCTTGCGCCCGATGGCCAGCACCGTGTCGAGGAGCGCGGTCGGGCTGAACACTTTCGCGTCCAGGTCCTTGCGGGTGAAGCGGGCCGGCTGGCTGTAGATATGCTGCAGATCGGGCGAGATCTCGTCGAGGCGGATCGCCTCGGCCGAGCGGAACAGCCCGATGTCGAGGACATGGGCCTCGCGCACGCCGCGCACTTCCCGCGCGACGACGAGACCGCCCTCGACCCCGGCTTCACCGGCCCAGCCATCCTCGCCCTCGGCGGCCAATTGATCGAGACGGGCGGCGACCCGCGCCGCCGCCGCCGCCGTCGTTTCGGGATCGGCCAGCACCGCGGGTGACAGGGCGCCGGCGATCGCCGCGTGTTCGACGACCGGCAAGGCATAGCGCCGGGCCGGCGCGACCAGGAGGCTCCGCACCTGGCGCGCCTGCTGGATGACGGCCCGCAGGTCGTTGCCCGCCAGCTGGGTGCCGTCGCCGAGGGTCAGCACCGTGCCCTCGAGGCCGACATCGATCAGATTGTCTTCCAGCGCCCGCTCGTCCTTCAGGTAGACCTCGGACGAGCCCCGCTTGATCTTGTAGAGCGGCGGCTGCGCGATATAGAGGTAACCCTTCTCGATCAGCTCCGGCATCTGGCGGTAGAAGAAGGTGAGCAGCAGGGTGCGGATATGGGCGCCGTCGACATCGGCGTCGGTCATGATGATGACGCGGTGGTAGCGCGCCTTCTCGATGTTGAAATCGTCGCGTCCGATGCCGGTGCCGAGCGCGGTGATCAGCGTGCCGATTTCCTGGCTCGACAGCATCTTGTCGAACCTCGCGCGTTCCACGTTCAGGATCTTGCCGCGCAGGGGCAGCACGGCCTGATTGGCGCGGTTGCGCCCCTGCTTGGCCGAGCCGCCCGCCGAGTCACCCTCGACGATGAAGAGTTCGGATTTCGCCGGATCGCGCTCCTGGCAGTCGGCCAGTTTGCCGGGCAGGTTCGAGACGTCATAGGCGCCCTTGCGCCGCGTCATCTCGCGCGCCTTGCGCGCCGCTTCCCGCGCCGCCGCCGCCTCGCAGACCTTGGAGACGAGGATGCGGGCCGGGCCCGGATGTTCCTCGAACCATTGCTGCAGCTTCTCGTTGATCAGGCTCTCGACCGCCGGGCGGACTTCGGAGGAAACCAGCTTGTCCTTGGTCTGGCTGGAGAATTTCGGGTCCGGCACCTTGACCGAGAGCACGCAGGTCAGGCCCTCGCGCGCGTCGTCGCCGGTCAGGGTGACCTTTTCCTTCTTGGCGAGGCCGCTTTCGTTGGCGTAACCGTTGACGGTCCTCGTGAGCGCGCCGCGGAAGCCGGCCAGATGGGTGCCGCCGTCGCGCTGCGGGATGTTGTTGGTGAAGCAGAGGACGTTTTCGTGATAGCTGTCGTTCCACTGCATGGCGACATCGACGATGATGCCGTCCTTTTCGCCCCGGATCACGATGGGGGTGTCGACCAGCGGCTTCTTGTTACGGTCGAGGTAACGCACGAAAGCCTCGACCCCGCCTTCGTAATAGAGCTCGGCTACGCGAGGCTCGACGCCGCGGCGATCCTCGAGCACGACGCGGACGCCGGAATTCAGGAAGGCGAGTTCGCGCAGGCGATGTTCCAGCGTGTCGTAATCGAACACGACCTGGGTGAAAGTCTCGGTCGAGGGCAGGAAGGTGACCTGGGTGCCCGACTTGTCGACGACATCGCCGACGATGGCGAGCGGGGCTTCCGGCACGCCGTGGCGGAAGCGCATGTAATGCTCCTTGCCGCCGCGCCAGACCCGAAGGTCGAGCCAGCTCGACAGGGCGTTGACGACCGAGACGCCGACACCATGCAACCCGCCCGAAACCTTGTAGGTATCCTGGTTGAATTTCCCGCCGGCGTGGAGCTGGGTCATGATCACTTCGGCGGCGGAAACCCCCTCGCCCTCGTGGATCTGGGTCGGGATGCCGCGGCCGTTGTCCTCGACCGTGCAGGAGCCGTCGGCGTTGAGGACGACGAGCACCCGGTCGCAATAGCCGGCCAACGCCTCGTCGATCGCATTGTCGACGACTTCGTAGACCATGTGATGCAGGCCCGAGCCGTCGTCGGTGTCGCCGATATACATGCCCGGGCGCTTGCGCACCGCGTCCAGCCCTTTCAGCACCTGGATCGCGTCGGCGCCATAATGGGCGGCGCCTTCGGCCGTATCGCGGCGGTGGGACTCGTTGGTGGTCATGTCGTTACCCTCGGGATCACGAAGCCGCGGCGACCTGGCCGTCGCGGACATCGAAGAATTGGCCACGGTCTTCGAGACCGTGGAACAGCGACCGTTCGGTTCCGGTCAGGAAGGCCTGCAGGCCCCGCCCGGAAATCAGGTCGTAAAGCATCTGGCGCCGGCCCGGATCGATATGGGCCGCCACCTCGTCGAGCAGCAGGATCGGCGCCCGCCCCTCCGCCCGCGCGACCAGCGCGGCCTGCGCCAGCACGATGGCGATGAGCAGCGCCTTCTGCTCGCCGGTCGAACAATGGGACGCCGGCAGGTCCTTGGCGACGTGGCGCGCCGCCATGTCGCCCCGGTGCGGGCCGGTGACCTGCACGCCCGCTTCCGCGTCCCGCCCGCGCGTCGCCGCCAGCGCCGCCTTCAGCCGGGCCGCGAGGGCCGCTTCCTCCGTCTCCGCCCAGCCCTCGACCTCGCCGGTCAGGGTCAGTTCGGCCGCCGGGAACGGTGTCTCGGCCGCGGCCATTTCGGCGTTCAGCTCGGCGACCGCGTCCCGCCGCGCGATGGCGATGGCGGCCCCGGCCCTGGCCGCCCGCTCCTCGATCGCGGCCAGCCAGGTCGCGTCGCGCGGGCCGTTCAGCAGAAGGCGCATCCGCTCTTCGCGCGCCTTGTCGTAGGCGATATGGGCTTCGGCGTGGGATGGCCGCCGGGCCAGCACCAGCCGGTCGAGAAAGCGCCGCCGCCCGGCCGCCCCCTCGGTCCAGATACGGTCCATGGTCGGCGTCAACCACAGGATCGACAGATCGCGGGCGAGGCTGGACTGGGTCGCCATGGCCCCGGCGCGCTTCACGATGCGCCTCTCGCCATCGCCCGCCGTCGCCGTGCCGAGATCGAGCGGGGCGACCAGATCCGCCCCCTCGATGGTCGCCGCCACCGCGAAACCGCCGCCGCCGCCCATGCGGGCCATGTCCGCCGCCCTGGCATGGCGAAGGCCCCGCCCCGGCGAGAGCAGCGACACCGCCTCGAGAATATTGGTCTTGCCGGCGCCATTCGGCCCCGACAGGACGACCGGCCCCGGCCGCAGCGCCAGCACCACCCGCTCGTAACAGCGGAAATCGGTCAGCATCAGGCGCGAGACATGGCGATGCGCCACCTCTACCGCCATGGGCGCCGACCGGACCGCGAGCACAGGCCGCCTCAGACCCGCATCGGCATCAGGACATAGAGGGTGGCATCGTCGCCCTGATCGCGCACCAGGGTCGGGGCCAGCGAATCCGCCAGCACCATGCGCAACACGTCCGAACCGATCTGCTGGGTGATATCGAGGAGATATTTGGCGTTGAAGCCAATCTCCATCGGGCTGGCGCGATAGGAGGCTGCGACCTCCTCCACCGCCGAACCATTGTCCGGGCTGGTCACCTGCAGGGTGACGCGGTCCTGGTCGAGGATCAGCTTCACCGCCCGCGTCTTGTCGGTCGAAATGGTCGAGACGCGGTCGACGGCGGCGGCGAAGAGCCGGGGGTCGATTTCCAGCACCTTGTCGTTCGCGGTCGGGATGACGCGGGAATATTCCGGGAAACTGCCGTCGATCAGCTTGGAGGTCAGCACGATGTCGTCGAAGGCGAAGCGGATCTTGGTGTCCGACAGCGACACTTCGACGTCGCCCTCGGTCTCGTCGACCAGCTTGCGCACCTCGTTCACCGTCTTGCGCGGCACGATGGCGCCCGGCAGGCCCGCCGCGCCCGGGGGCAGCGGCACCTCGAAACGGGCGAGACGATGGCCGTCGGTGGCGACGCCGCGCAGCACCGCGAGACCATTCGACTCCGTCGCATGGACATAGATGCCGTTCAGGTAATAGCGGGTTTCCTCGGTCGAGATGGCGAAGCGCGTCTTGTCGATCAGGTCGCGCAGGGCCTTGGCCGGCAGGGCGAAGCGGTGGGGCAGGCCGGCATCGGCGATGACCGGAAAATCCTCCCGCGGCAGGCACTGCAGCTGGAAGCGCGAGCGCCCGGCGGCGAGGGTCATGCGCCCGCCCTCCTCGGCCCGGTAGGTCAGCTCGACATCGGTGCCTTCCGCCAGCTTGCGCACGATGTCGAACAGCGTGTGGGCAGGGGCCGTGGTCGCGCCCGCCTGCACGACATTGGCCGGCACGCTTTCGACGATGGCGAGGTCGAGATCGGTCGCCGTCAGGTGCAGCTGCCCGTCGCGCGCCTCGATCAGCACGTTCGAGAGAATGGGAATGGTGTTCCGACGCTCGACGACGCTGTGGATATGGCCGAGGGTGCGCAGGAGGGCGCCGCGTTCAATGATCAGCTGCATACGTCAGGTCTCGAAACGTCGGTCGTGATCCGTGTGAAGGGGATCAGGCGGGCTGAAACGGCGCCGAGCGGCGCCCCCGCGCCCCGCCGATGGGGCGGAGGCACGGTGCTAGAGGATAGCAAAAGGCAGGGCGCCCGCCAGAGGTTTTTAACCCTCGGCAACATATTGATTTCACGGGCTTATCCGGCGCCCGTCCGGGGTCTTGCCACAGGCCGGCGAAAACCCCGGCGCGGCGGTGATTCGCACCTTCGCGCCGGTTACCGTCGCGACACGCTTTCCAATTGAATTCGCGCATTGCGCGCGCCAATGTGATCGCCGCCCGCCCTCGCACAGGGCCTTGTTTCCTTGGACGGAGTAGCAGTCTTGGCGAATTTCACCGGTACCAGCGGCGTTGACGTTTACGACGGCACCACCGGCAACGACACCATCAAGGGCCTGGGCGGCGACGACGAGCTTTACGGCGACGCCGGCAACGACACGATCGAGGGCGGCGAAGGCGACGACCTGATCGGCGGCGGAACCGGCACCGACCGGCTGATCGGCGGCAACGGCGACGACATCTATGTGCTCGACGAGGATACCGTCGATACGATCGTCGAAACCGCGACCGGCGGCTTCGACACGGTCATCAGTTTCTTCGACTACACGCTGCCGATCAACGTGGAGGGCCTTTACCTTTACGCCGGCAAGAAGGCCTACGGCAACGACCAGGCCAACGCGCTGCAGGCCCACGACGGCGGCGCCGAACTCTACGGCAAGGGCGGCGACGACTTTCTGTTCGGCGGGGCGGGCAACGACCGGCTGGACGGCGGCACCGGCAACGACCGTATGGAGGGCGGCGCCGGCGACGACACCTATGTCGTCGACACTAAGGGCGATACGATCATCGACAGTGCCGGTGTCGATACTATCGTATCCTCGATTTCCTGGAGCCTGAACGGCTCGCTGGAGAATCTGACCCTGACCGGGACCGCCAATAGCATCGGCAACGGCAATTATCTCGACAACACGATCATCGGCAACAGTGGCAACAACAAGATCGACGGCGGCGCGCGCAACGACATGCTGCACGGCGGCGCCGGCGACGACACGCTGATCGGCGGCAAGGGCGACGACAGCCTGTGGGGCGACGCCGGCGCCGACACGCTAACCGGCGGTCTCGGCAATGATTCCTATTATCTCGATGCGGAAACCGTGCCCGACACGGTCAGCGAAGAGGGCGGCAACGGCATCGACACGGTTTTTTCGAGCATGGACTACACCCTGACAGCGGGTGTCGAGAATCTCGTCCTCGTGAAGGGCACCCTTGGTCAGGGCAACACGCTGAACAACGTCATCACCGGCAATGGCGGCAGCAACACCCTGAAAGGCGAGGCCGGGAACGACACGCTGGACGGCGGCAGCGGCAACGACAAGCTCTACGGCGGCGATGGCAACGACATTCTGATCGGCGGCCTGGGCACCGATGCGCTGAACGGCGGCAAGGGCGACGACACCTATTATCTCGACCCCGGCAATGTACGCCGCGACACGATCAGCGAGGCAGATGGCGACGGCACCGACACGGTCATCTCCAACTTCGACTACACGCTGCTCGACGGCTTCGAGAACCTCACGCTGCTCGCCGGCAAGCGCGGACAGGGCAATGCCGCGAACAATGTGATCGTCGGCAACGACGGTGACAACACGCTGCTGGGCGAAGCCGGCGCCGACACGCTTATCGGCGGCGCCGGCAACGACCGGCTGGAAGGCGGTGACGGCAACGACAGGCTCGAGGGCGGCGCGGGCAAGGATCTCGTCTTCGGCGGCGCCGGCACCGACACGATCTATATCACCCCGGCCACCGATCTCGTTGACGGCGAAAGCTACGATGGCGGCGACGGTTTCGATACGCTGGTGTTCTCTGGCATGGGCCGGCGCGACATTCTAAATCTGGCGACCCTTCCCTATTCCGGCTTCGAGAAGATCGTCAGCTACGGCGGCACGCTGGTCACGTCGCTGGCGCAGATCAAGGCCTTGAGCACGCTAGACGCCTATGCGTTGAAGATCACCGACGGCGGCACCCTCGACCTCTCCGGCCTGCCGGCTCTGGCCCTCGGCGACGGCCTCTATCTGTCCGACCTGGATACGGTCGTCGATCTGTCGCAGATGGCGGGCGCTACGAGCCTGTCCGGCACCCTGTCCGTCGTGGGCGGCGCCGGCAACGACACGCTGACCGGTGGCGGCGGCAACGCCTTCAGAACCGTCACGCTCGACGGCGGCAAGGGCGACGACATCCTGCGGGCTGGCGACAACAACTACACCATCCTCGTCGGCGGACGCGGCAAGGACATGGTCTATGGCGGCAGCAACAACGATATTTTCAGGATCGCCGCGCGCGACCTCGTGGCGGGCGAGATTTACGATGGCGGCGCCGGCATCGACTCGCTCTCTATCGTGACGACACGCAAGGGCGAAATCGTCGACGCGGACCTGACGGGCGTCACCCTGCTGAACATCGAAGGACTCATCGGTGCCTGGGATGCCGGCATGCGGATCAAGATGGCAGACCTGGAGCGGTTCACGAGGATCGGCGCAAACGATATCTATCTGAAAGATAGCGGCCTGCTCGATTTCTCCGGCGCGACATATATCAACATCAGCAACATCTACCTCGCCAATGAGGCGACCACCGTCGATCTTCGCGGATTTCCTCGGGATTACTCGACCTTCGACATCGACACGGTCCAGGGCGGCAGCGGCAACGACGTCTTCCGGGCAGGCTATTACGCCGTCGAATTCATCGGCGGGGCCGGCGACGACGTGTTCTATTGCGGAACTTCCATCATCACCGGCGGGGCGGGCACGGATCAGTTCGTGCTCAAGGCGAAGAAGCAGACCACGATCACCGACTTCGAAAATGGCGTCGAAAAGCTCGATGTCCGCGACTTCGGTTACCACAGCTTCGACGACATGGTCGCGGCGGGCTTCAAGGTCAGGGAGGACTCGGGCATCGGATACAGCGTGGTCGATCTGGGCCCCGGCGCATCCGTCAGGCTGTGGGGCGTTGCCGCCTCCGCCATCGACGCCAGCGATTTCCTCTTCGCCTGATGCAATCGCCCTGCGGTTCACACCGCGGGGCACCCCATTTTCCAGCAGTGCCCCACTCGCGCCACGATCCACCGTTGTACTCCCGCCATGCGCGCTTCACTCTGCACGTTGCGCGCTGAAGAAGTTCCCCCCATGACAACGACGGAGTAACAGTCTTGGCGAATTTCACCGGCACCGGCGGCGTGGACGTCTACGACGGCACGGGACATGCCCGCCTGATCGGCGGCCGCGGCGTCGACAAGGTCACGGGCAGCAGCGCCAACGACTATATCGAGATCACTTCGGCCGGCGACCTCGCCGCCGGGGAGGTTTACGATGGCAAGGGCGGCAACGATAGCTTCGGAGTCACCTCCGAGAGCTACGACGAGGTTCGCCTCGACCTTCGCAAGGTTACCGTCGTCAACATCGAGACGCTGGAAACCTACGGCGTCGACCTGGCGCTGACGCCGGAATCCCTGGCGCCCTTCGACAATGTCCACACCGGCGACCTGCGCTTCATCACGGGCGGCCGCATCGACCTCTGGGACAAGGCCGAACTCGACATCGGCTATGTCTTCCTCAGCGACCGGGGCAACATCTTCGATCTGCGGGGGCCGAGCGGCCCGCAGGCCGAGCTTTCGGTGTTGTGGATGCATGGCGGCGCCAAGGCCGACACGATCATCGGCGCCGGGGAAATCATGTATGTCTTCGCTGGCGACGGCGACGACATCATCGACGGCGGTGCCGGCAACGACGTGTTGCAGGGTCAGGGCGGCGCCGACACCTTCGTGTTCCAGGCCGGCCATGGCAATGACGCCATCTACGACTTCGAGCGCGGGCACGACAAGATCGACGTCCGCGCTTTCGGCTATCACTCGCTGGACGATATATACGCCGCCGGCGGCTCGATCGGCGCGGCCAGCTACAGCCCCTATGCGGCGGAGGTCAAACTGTCGGCGGCTTCGGACAGCATCGACGTGTCGAGCACCACGCCGCAGATCATGGCCCTGGACGCCAGCGATTTCCTCTTCGCCTGACACCTCTCACCCCGCGGCATCAGCCGCGGGGGCCCGCACCGCCTTCAGGAAACCTCGGGGCCTCAGGCCTCGAGGACGCGGCGCAGGGCGTCGATGTCGTCCTGGAAGGCGGTGTCGGTCGAGCACAGCTCCTCGATCTTGCGGACGGCGTGGATCACCGTCGTATGGTCGCGGCCGCCGAATTTGCGGCCGATCTCGGGCAGCGAGCGCGAGGTGAGCTGTTTCGACAGATACATGGCGACCTGGCGCGGCCGGGCCACGGCGCGGGCGCGGCGAGCCGACAGGAGATCGGCGAGGCGGACGCCGTAATAGTCCGAGACCTTGCGCTGGATTTCCTCGATCGTCACCCGGCGGTCGTTGGCGCGCAGCAGGTCCTGCAGCACTTCCTGGGCCATTTCGACCGTGATCGGCCGGCCGACCAGTTCGGCGAAGGCGACGACGCGGTTCAGCGCGCCTTCCAGTTCGCGGACATTGGACGTGATGCGATGGGCGAGGAATTCCAGCACCCGGCGCGGCACGTCCTGGGTGCCCATACCCTCGACCTTCTGCTCGAGAATGCCGAGGCGCAGTTCGTAGTCGGTCGGGTGGATGTCGGCGACGAGACCCCAGCCGAGGCGGGAGCGGATCCGCTCCTCGATGCCTTCGAGGTCGGTCGGGCTGCGGTCGGCGGAAATGATCACCTGGCGGTTATGGTCCACGAGGGCGTTGAACGTGTGGAAGAATTCTTCCTGCGTGCTGTCCTTGCCCGAGATGAACTGGACGTCGTCGATCATGAGGACATCGACCGAGCGGAACTGCTCCTTGAAGGCCATCGTGTCCTTGAAGCGGAGCGCCCGGATGAACTGGTACATGAACTTCTCGGCCGAGAGATACAGGACCTTCTTCTCCGGGGCCTTTTCGCGCAGGGCCCAGGCGATGGCGTGCATCAGGTGGGTCTTGCCGAGGCCGACGCCGCCATAGAGGAACAGCGGATTGAATTTCACCGCCTCGCCTTCGGCGACGCGGCGGGCCGCGGCATGAGCGAGTTCGTTCGACTTGCCGACGACGAAATTGTCGAAGGTGAAGCGGGTATCGAGCGGGGCGCCGACACCGACATCCTGAATGCTGGAAGTCTGGGCCACCGGCGCGGCGGCCATGGCGACGGCAGGCACGGCGGCCGGCGCCGCGCCATAGGCGGCGACGGGGCGGGGCGCGGCCGCTACGGCCGGGGCGGCGACGGCCACGCTGGCGGCCGGGGCCGCCATGCGCGGCGCGACCAGGAAGTCGACGAGCGTCACGCCCGGCTCCTCGGTGCGCCACAGGGCGGTCAGCCGGTCGGCGAAATGACTGCGGACATAATCGCGCATGAAGGTGGTGGGCACCGCCAGCACGACCGTGTCGGGCGCGCGCAATTCCACCAGATTGAGCGGACGAATCCAGCTCTGGAAGGTGTTGTCGCCGAGTTCGAGCCGAAGGCGTTTCTTCACCGCCGTCCAGGCTGCCTCGAATTGCTGGTTCTGGAACATGCCCGCCGAATCCGCCCGACCTGGTCGCCCGCCATCAACCGCATCCCCGGGGCCTTGCGCCGGCCGGGGCGTCACCGCCGTCACGTCTGCCGCCAGGGCAGGCCTTCGGCCTTCCAGCCGCCGCTCGCGCCGCGGTGACCGTCGCCGTCTAGGTCGCCCTCGAAGCCGGCGATGATGTTGTAGGCGGGCGCGATCCCGGCCGCGGTCGCCATGATCGCCGCCGAACGCGATCGGGCCCCCGAGCGACAGAGAAACAGCACGGGCGAACCATCGCCAT
>JAOZVS010000155.1 GCA_025869435.1 Zavarzinia sp. | reverse complement strand
GTCCCGTGCGGGGCCGATGTGGCCATGCCGCCTCAGGGGCGGGTTTGACGGAGTCGTGAGCAGCATCGAACCTTCGGGGCATGTTATGGGGACGCTATATTAAATTGGCCTCCATTCCTCCCGCGCGCCTCAGGTGCTGTGCGCGGTTTCGGTTCGGCATCGGATATCGAAGGGTCGAAGGCATCACGGCCGTCTTGGTGGCCGTGGAGGGGCAGGCCCCACCTTGCGGTATCTTGCACCGCTACAGGTCCGCCGCCTTGAGGATCGAGAGCCAGTCCTGTCGGCCGCCCAGCAGGCGCAGGATGACGATGTCTGTGTCGGCGATCGTGTAGACGATCAGATGGCTCTGGTGGACGTGGATGCGGACGGGCGGCGTGAATTCGCCGCGCTCGCGGGCCAGGGTCGGCATCCGGGCGACGGTCTCGAAGGCGCGGGTCAGGTCGTCGACGTAGCGGTCCGCCTGTTCGATCGACCATGTCGCCGCCGTGTAGCGCCAGATGTCCTCGAGATCGGCCAGGGCACGAGGGGAAAGGCGGTAGGCCGGTGGCTCAGCCGGCACCATGGCCTGCCCGCATACGCCGCTTGAAGTCGGCGGTGTCGAGGGGCTGGGCCTTGCCACTCTCGACGCCCTCGGTGATGGCGGCTTGCAGGGTTGCCACGGCGGTTTTTCGTTCCTGGTCCTTGCGGATCAGGTCGCGGACATAGTCGCTCGCATTGCTGTAGAGGCCGCTTTCCGCCTGGCGCTCGACCCAGGCTTTCAGCGCGTCCGGCAGGGAAATATTCATTGTCGCCATGAGGGGCACCCTCCCGTTCGCGCCTTCCGGCGGGCATATGGCAAAGTTTGCCATGAACGGGACGGCGAGGGAAGGTGGGCCGCGCGCATCCCCACCCAACCTCCCGCGTGACAGCGGGCGCCGGGCGCCCTATATCTCTCGGCCATGCAGGATGACGAACTCGATATCAGGCGGCGGCGGGCGCGGTTCCGGTCGTGGCATCGTGGCACCAAGGAGACCGACATCATTCTCGGGCGCTTCGCCGATGCCCATGTCGGTGGCTTCGGGGTCGCGGAAATCCTCGCTTTCGAGGCGCTGCTCGAGGAAGAGGACCCGGATATCTACGCCTGGGTGACCGGCACCGCGCCGGTGCCCGAGCGGATGCAAGGGCCGGTCATGGACCTGTTGCTGGCTTTCGACGTTCATTCCTGAACCCTGTTTCGCCCATGTTCCCCCTCGCTTCGCTGCTCGACGACCGGCCGCGCCTGACCCTCGCCAATGGGCCGGAGGGGGTGGATGCGCTCGTCATCGCCGAGATGGCGCGGCAGTGCGACGTGCTGCATATCGCGCGCGAGGAATCGCGGCTGCGGGGGCTCGTCGCCGCGCTTCAGTTCTTCGCGCCCGATCTCGAGGTGCTGGTGCTGCCGGCCTGGGATTGCCTGCCCTATGACCGGGTCTCTCCGGGAGCGGAGATCACCGCCCGGCGGATGGATGTGCTGAGCCGGCTGGCGGTGCCGAAGGCCGGGCAGGGCGGGCGCGTCACCCTCGTCTCGGTCGAGGCGGCGTTGCAGCGCCTGCCGCCCCGGGCCGCCATCGCGGCGCAGAGCCTGCGGGCCAGGGTGGGCGAGGATCTCGCCATCAACGGACTGGCCGGGCATCTCACCCGCATCGGCTATGTCAAGGTGGGAACGGCGGGCGAGCCGGGCGAATTCGCCGTGCGCGGCGGGATCGTCGATATCCTACCGCCGGGGGCGGAGGAGGGCTTCCGCCTCGATTTCTTCGGCGACACCATCGAGAGCATCCGCCGCTTCGATCCCGCGAGCCAGCGCACCACCGGCACCGCCGGGGAAATCGCCCTGGTACCGGCCTCGGAAGTGCCCTTCGATCAGGAGGCGATCCGCCATTTCCGCCAGGCCTATGTCGAGCTGTTCGGCGCGGTGACCGAGGAAGACCCGCTCTATGAGGCGGTTTCGGCCGGAAGGCGCCATGCCGGGGTCGAGCATTGGCTGGCGCTGTTCCACGAGCGGCTGGATTCGATCCTCGACTATTGCCCCGGCGCCCTGGTGACAGAGGATGCCCAGCTCGACGCCGCGATCGAGGCGCGCCTCGCCCTCGTCACCGATTATCATGCCGCCCGCGTCGCCGCCCGCAGCCAGAAGACGATGGTGGTGCAGGGCACGGTCTACAAGCCGCCGCCGCCCGGGTTGCTGTATCTGACCGGCGATACGCTGGAAAAGGCGCTGGACCGGCGCCGGGTGCGGATATTCGAGCCCTTCACCTCGGCCAAGGCCGCCATCGACCTGAAGGGCAAGCCGGGCCGCGACTTCGCGCCGGAGCGGGCGCAGGGCGGCAGCCCCTATCAGGCGCTGGCCGGCCATCTCGCCGCCACCGTGCAGGCGGGCAAGCGGCCGGTGGTCGCCGCCGCCTCCACCGGCTCGCGCGACCGGCTGATGATGGTGCTGCGCGATCATGGCATCGAGCCCATCATGGCCGTGGACAGCGCGAAGGCGATCGGCGACCTGCCGCGCAATTGCGTCGCCCTCTGCATTCTCAATGTCGATCACGGTTTCGAGACGGCGGAAATGGCCGTCGTCTCGGAACAGGACCTGCTGGGCGACCGGCTGATCCGCGCCTCGCGCCGGGCGCGCAAGGCCGACAATTTCCTGAC
This sequence comes from Zavarzinia sp., assembly GCA_025869435.1. GTDB lineage: Bacteria > Pseudomonadota > Alphaproteobacteria > Zavarziniales > Zavarziniaceae > Zavarzinia. Next base: position 23,801 of record JAOZVS010000155.1, on the reverse strand, counting down.
CGACGCGGCCACCCTGTCGCTCGGCGATTATGTCGTCCATGTCGATCACGGCATCGGCCGCTTCGAGGGCCTGAAGACCATCGAGGTGACCGGCGCGCCGCACGACTGCCTGCATCTGACCTATGACGGCGGCGACAAGCTGTTCCTGCCGGTCGAGAATATCGAACTCCTCACCCGCTACGGCTCGGGCGAGGGCGAGGTCCAGCTCGACAAGCTGGGCGGCGGCGCCTGGCAGGCGCGCAAGGCCAAGCTGAAGCGGCGCATCCGCGAAATCGCCACCCATCTGATCGATATCGCGGCCAAGCGCGCCCTGAAGACGGCGGCGCGGCTCGATGTCTCGGACGGGCTCTATCAGGAATTCTGCACCCGTTTCCCTTACGAGGAGACGGAGGATCAGCTGAAGGCCATCGCCGACGTGATGGCCGACATGACCTCGGGCAAGCCGATGGACCGGCTGGTCTGCGGCGATGTCGGCTTCGGCAAGACCGAGGTCGCGCTGCGCGCCGCCTTCATCGGCGCCCTGTCCGGCAAGCAGGTCGCGGTGGTGGCGCCGACGACCCTGCTGTGCCGCCAGCATTTCGCGACATTCTCCAAGCGCTTCGCCGGGCTTCCGGTGCGGATCGGCCAGCTCTCCCGCCTCGTCACCGCCAAGGAAGCGGCGGAGACGCGGAAGGGCCTTGCGGACGGCGATGTCGATATCGTCATCGGCACTCATGCGCTGCTGGGCAAGACCATCGCCTTCAAGGATCTCGGCCTTCTCGTCATCGACGAGGAACAGCATTTCGGCGTCAACCACAAGGAGCGGCTGAAGCAGCTGCGCGCCGATGTCCATGTCCTCACCCTGACGGCGACGCCCATTCCGCGCACGCTTCAGCTCGCCATGTCGGGCGTGCGCGAGCTGTCGATCATCGCGACGCCGCCGGTGGATCGCCTGGCGATCCGCACCTTCGTCATGCCCTTCGATCCCGTGGTGATCCGCGAGGCGATCCTGCGCGAGCATTACCGCGGCGGGCAGAGTTTCTATGTCGTGCCGCGTATCGCCGATCTCGACGATGCCGCCGAATTCCTGCGCGAGCATGTGCCCGAGGTGAAATTCGTCAAGGCCAACGGCCAGATGGCGGCGGGCGAGCTCGACGACGTGATGAACGCCTTCTACGACGGCAAGTTCGACGTGCTGCTGGCGACCACCATCGTCGAATCCGGCCTCGACATTCCGACCGCGAACACGCTGATCGTGCACCGGGCCGACATGTTCGGCCTCGCCCAGCTCTATCAGATCAGGGGCCGCATCGGCCGCTCCAAGAACCGCGCCTTCGCCTACCTGACGACGCCGCCCCGCATGAAACTGTCCTCGACGGCGGAGCGCCGGCTGGAAGTCCTTCAGTCGCTGGAGGAACTGGGCGCGGGCTTCACCCTCGCCAGCCACGATCTCGACATTCGCGGCGCCGGCAACATGCTGGGCGAGGAACAGTCGGGTCACATCCGCGAGGTCGGCTTCGAGCTCTATCAGGAGATGCTGGAGGAGGCGATCGCCAACGCCCGCCTCGCCGGCGGCGGCAAGGACGAGGCGGACGACGGCGAATGGTCGCCGCAGATCAATGTCGGCGCCTCGGTCCTGATCCCGGAAGGTTACGTCGCCGACCTGGACCTGCGCATGACCCTCTATCGCCGCATCTCGCGTCTCGAGAACAGGGGCGAGATCGACGGTTTCGCGGCCGAGCTGATCGACCGTTTCGGCCCGCTGCCGGACGAGGTGAAGAACCTGCTCTCCATCGTCGAGATGAAGGCGATGGCGAAACGCGCCGGCATCGAGAAGCTGGACGCGGGGCCCAAGGGCGGCACCGTCACCTTCCGCAACCAGGCTTTCGCCAATCCCGCCGGCCTCGTGCAGTGGCTGTCGAAATCGGCCGGCACGATCAAGCTGCGTCCGGATCAGAAACTGGTCTGGTTGCAGGACTGGTCGGATCTCGACAAGCGCCTGAAGGGCGCCTTCCACCTCGCGCTCCGCCTCGCGGAAATAGCCGATGCCGCGCCGGACAAGGCCCCGGCGCCGATCGTGGCGCAGCCGCCAAAGCCCCAGCAGGCGAAGCCCCAGTTCCAGAAACCCCAGCCGCCCAGGACCGGGCGGCGCTGACCGTCAGAGCCGCTCGCCCAGCAGATGGGCGATGAAGCGGTTGAACAATTCCGTCTGGCTGGAAATGCCCAGCTTGGCGTGGATGTTCTTGCGGTGGATCTTCACCGTGCCTTCGGCGATCTTCAGATTGCGGCCGATCGACAGGCTGGAATGGCCGCGCAGCACGAGGCTGACCACCTCCTGTTCCCGCGCGGTGAGAAGGCTCGGCATGAAGCTGCGAAAGGCGCGCTCCAGCGGGCCGTCGTCGCCCGGCCCGGCCAGATCGACGGCCGGGCGCCAGTGGCGCGCGATCAGCGCGGTGACAAGGGGCGCCGCCTGGCGCAGCAGCTCGAATTCCGCGTCCGAAAAGGCCGCGTGGCCATTCTGGCGCATCAGCGAATAGGCGATCCGCGTCGTCGGCGACAGGGCCGCGATGAAGACGATTTCCTCGGCGAGCGCGCCCGTCTCCATGGAGATGCAAGGGTGGACGAAGGGCGAATTGAAATAATCGCCGGAAAAGAAATCGTCGGGCGCGAGGTCGCCCAGGCGATAGAGACCTTCCGCGACCTCGCGGCGACAGGCGGAATAGACCGCGTCGAGAAGATAGGTACCACCGAGATAGCTGGCCATGATATCCGGCGGCGAAACCCGGCAAAGCCCGTCATGCAGGAGCAGGGGCGAATTCTCTCCCGGATAGGCGAAGGCGCAGGACAGGTCGAAATCGACCAGGTTGCGCAGCGCGGCATCGAGGCCTTCGGCGAAACCGGGTTGACCGATGCGGGCGACGAGGCCCGGCGTATGCCCATGCCAGCGGCCGAGTTCCACTGTCACCCCCTCGTCCCCGCTACCGTCCGTCCGGGTGGAACCCTATCCCTTTGGGGATATATACGCAACGCGGGGGCGCCATCGACCATCCCTTGTCAGGAAACTAAATTGCGGCTGGAATAACGGCCGTGGACCATCGTGTGGAGTATCGGTCATGGCGGGACGTCTGGCGGGCAAGGTCGCGATCATTTCGGGCGGGGCGACGGGCATGGGCGGTGCCGCCTCTGAACTCTTCGCCGCCGAAGGGGCGAAGGTCGCCATCATCGACCGCAATGAAAGTGCCGCCGAGGAAACCGCCGGCCGGATCCGCGCCGCCGGCGGCGAGGCGGCGGTCTTCGTCGCCGATGTCTCGGACGAGGCGCAGGTGAACGCGGCGGTCGCGGCCGCCACGGCGCATTTCGGCCCGGTCACCGTCCTGTTCAATCACGCTGGCTCGATCGTCATCAAACCCTTCCTCGAAACGACCCTGGGCGATTGGGAAGGGCTGCACGCGGTCAACGTCCGCTCGATGTTCCTGATGACCCGGGCGGTCCTGCCGGGCATGATCGCGGCCGGCGGCGGCTCGATCGTCTGTACCTCCTCGATCTCGGCCGTGCTCGGCACGCCGATGGAAGTGCTCTACGACACCACGAAGGGCGCCTGTCACATGTTCGCCCGAGCGATCGCGGTCGAGTTCCGCGACCGCAATATCCGCTGCAACGCCGTCTGTCCCGGCTTCATCCGCACCCCCCACGGCCTCCGCGAAGTCGCCGAGCTGCAGGCCCTCGGCGTCGATGTCTCGGAAGCCGCGATCGCCGCCCAGCAGGGCCGCATCGGCGAGCCCGAGGAAGTGGCCAAGGCCGCGCTGTTCCTCGCCTGCGATGAATCGAGTTTCATCACGGGCACGCATCTCTACGTCGACAATGGTTTCAGCGCCATATGATCGCCACAATTCGGACTGGCCAAGGCGACGGATCGTCGGATAGAGTTTCTTTCTCCCGGCGAAATGTCGGGGTATTGGGGGCGATTTCATGCCGAAAGCCATGAGGGCCTATATTCGCTTCGCGGACTCGATCAGTCATTACTCGGGTCTGTTCGCGATGTATCTCGTGTTCGTTCTTCTTCTCATCTTGCTCTATGCCTCGGTCATGAAAGTGTTTTTCCTGCCTCTGAACTGGGGCGTGGAGACGGCACAATTCGTCATGGTGTCCTATTACTTGCTGGGCGGGGCCTGGGCCCTGCGCCATGACGAGCATGTCCGCATGGACCTGCTCTATGGCGGCTGGACGGTGAAGCGGAAGGCGAAGGTGAACCTCTTCACCGACTGCGCGATGATCTTCTTTCTCTGCATGCTGCTGTTTGGCGGCATCGCCAGTTCGATCTACGCGATCGAGACCGGCGAGCGCAGTTTCTCCGCCTGGCGGCCCTATGTGGCGCCGGTGAAGATCGTCATGTGCATCGGCATCCTGCTGACGCTGATCCAGGCCGTGGCGATCCTGTTCAAGGACTGGGCCACCATCAGGGGCGAGGCCGTGTCGTGAGTTACGAGTTCATCGCCCTTCTGATGTTCGCCAGCATGATGCTGCTGCTCCTCACGGGGCAGCGGGTCTTCGCCGTCATCGGCTTCGTCGGCTCGGCAGCCGCGCTCCTTCTGTGGGGCGACGGCTCGGCCGAACTCAGTTTCACCTCGGCGATGAAACTGATGAAGTGGTATCCGATGCTGACCCTGCCGCTTTTCGTCTTCATGGGTTACATGCTGGCGGAATCGCGCATCGCCGACGATCTCTACAAGATGTTCCATGTCTGGATGGGGCCTTTGCGTGGCGGTCTCGCCGTCGGCACCATCCTGCTCATGGTCATCATTTCGGCGATCAACGGGCTTTCGGTCGCCGGCATGGCCGTGGGCGCGACCATCGCCATGCCCGAGCTGCTGCGCCGGGGCTACGACAAGATCATGGTGACCGGCGTCATCCAGGCCGGATCGACCCTCGGCATCCTGGTGCCGCCCAGCGTCGTCCTCGTGCTCTATGGCATGATCGCACGCCAGCCGGTGGGCCATCTGTGGATGGCGGGGGTGTTTCCCGGCCTCCTCATGGCGGCGCTGTTCATCGTCTATATCGTCGTGCGCAACCTGCTGCAGCCGGAACTCGGTCCGCCGCTGTCGAAGGAGGAGCGGGCGCAATATTCCTGGGCCGACCGTATCGCGCTGCTGCGCGGCGGGATCATTCCGCTCGCCATCTTCATCTCGATGACCGGCCTGTTCCTGACCGGGGTCACCAGCCTGGTCGAGAGCTCGGCCGTGGGCGCGACCGCCTCGGTCCTCGCGGCGATCGTCCGCGGGCGCATGACCTGGAAGGTGTTGCACGACACGACGCGGAAGACGCTGGGCGTGTCCTGCATGTTCATGTGGATCCTGCTGGCCGCGCTGTGTTTCGGCGCCGTGTTCGACGGTCTCGGCGCGGTCAAGTCGATCGAGCATCTGTTCGTCGGCGAGATGCATCTGGACCGCTGGACCATCCTCATCCTGATGCAGCTGACCTTCCTGATCCTCGGCGTCTTTCTCGACGACACGGCGATGCTGGTCATCGTCGCGCCGCTGTTCATTCCGCTGGCGGGCGCGCTCGGCTTCGACCTGGTGTGGTACGGCGTGCTCTACACGATCACCTGTCAGGTCGCCTATCTGACGCCGCCCTTCGGCTACAACCTGTTCCTGATGCGCTCCATGGCGCCGCCGGAGATCACGCTGACCGATATCTACCGTTCGGTGGTGCCCTTCGTCGGGCTGATGATCATCACCCTCGTGATCATCGGGGTCTTCCCCGAGATCGCGACCTGGCTGCCCAATCATTTCTACGGCAACAACTGATTTCACCGCATTTACAGTGGAGGCCAAGATGAAGAAGACCAACAGGCGTGATTTCCTGAAGAAGGCCGGCCTCGCCACGGCCGCCACCGCCGGCGCCGCCACGATCGGCGCGCCCTACGTCAAGGCGCAGGAGCCGATCAAGTGGCGCCTGCAGACCTATGCCGGCTCGGTTCTGGGCCAGCATGTGACCAAGCCCATGGTCGATGCCTTCAACAAGGCGGCCAAGGGCGAAATGGTGATCGAGCTTTTTTACGCCGATCAGCTGGTGCCGACGGGCGAGCTGTTCCGCGCCTTGCAGAGCGGCACGATCGATGCCGTCCATTCCGACGACGACTCGATGTCGGCCCCGGTCGAGATCTCGGTCTTCGGCGGTTACTTCCCTTTCGCCACCAAACATGCCCTCGACGTGCCGACCCTGTTCACCCAATACGGTCTCGCCGATATCTGGCGCGAGGCCTACAAGAAGGCGGGCGGCGTCGTCTGGCTTTCGGCGGCCGGCCAGGATCCCTGCAACTTCAACACCAAGAAGCCGATCCGCTCGCTCGAGGACCTGAAGGGTCTGCGGCTCTACACCTTCCCGACGGCGGGCCGCTTCCTCGCCCAGTTCGGCGTGGTGCCGGTGTCGATCCCCTATGAGGACGTGCAGGTCGCGGTGCAGACCGGCGAGCTCGACGGCATGTCCTGGTCGGGTATCACCGAGGATTACACGGTGGGCTGGGCCGATGTGACCAAATATTTCCTCACCAACAATATCTCGGGCGCCTGGATCGGTTCCTGGTTCGCCAACGAGAAGCGCTGGGCCGAACTGCCGGAACACCTGAAGCAGCTCTACATGTCCTGCGTAGAAGCCAGCCACACCTACCGCAACCAGTGGTACTGGGGCGGCGAGGCCAAGCTGCGCGCCACCGGCACCAAGCTGGAGCTGACCACCGTTCCGGCCGCCGAATGGGGCAAGGTCGAGGATGCGGCCCTGAAGTTCTGGGACGAAATCGCGGCCGAAAGCGAACTGAAAGCCAAGGTCGTCGGCATCTTCAAGGACTATAACGCCGTCCTCAAGAAGGCGTCCGGCATCTATTCCTGCGGCTGATCGCGCGAAAGGAAAGGCCCGGCACGCCGTTTCGCGCGTGCCGGGTTCACCTTCGGTTGACAGGGGCTCGCCTCCGGCGTCACCCTTGACGTGCAACCGGGGAGGGGCGGATGGCCCTGATGAGCTTCATCACCAAGCAATTCGTCGACGTCATCCAGTGGATGGAAGAAGGGGCAGGGGTGCTCGCCTTCCGCTATCCGATGGAAGGGCGCGAGATCCAGAACGGAGCGACACTGGTGGTGCGCGAGGCGCAGGCGGCGGTGTTCTTCGATGAAGGCCGTTTCGCCGACCGTTTTCAGCCCGGTACCTACACGCTGACCACCAATACACTGCCGGTGCTGACCTATCTGGAAAACTGGGACAAGGGCTTCGAATCTCCCTTCAAGTCCGACGTCTATTTCTTCAGCACGCGCGAGCAGATCGACCGCAAGTGGGGCACGCCCCAGCCCATCACCCTGCGCGATCCGGAATTCGGTCCCATCCGCCTGCGCGCCTTCGGCAGTTACAGTTTCGTCGTCGAGGATGTCGAGATCTTCTGGCGGAAGCTGGTGGGCACCGCCGAGCGGCTGACTGTCGCCGATGTCGAAGGCCAGCTGAAGGCGGCGATCCTGACCGCGCTCGCCAGCCGCCTCGGCAAGGGGGAGGTGGCCTTTCTCGATCTGGCGGCCAGCCAGCAGGACCTGTCGGCGACGCTGGCCGAAGCCGTACGGCCGGCTCTGGCGGATCACGGCCTCGCCCTGCGCAGCTTCTACGTCCAGAGCCTGTCGCTGCCCGAGGCGCTTCAGGCAAGGCTCGACAAGGTCGCGGCCATGCGCATGGTGGGCGACCTCGACCGCTACGCCAAATTCCAGGCGGCGGATGCGATAGAGGCGGCGGCCGCCAACCCGGGCGGCGTTGCCGGCGCGGGGGCCGGCATGGCGGCCGGCCTCGCCATCGGTCAGGCGATGATGCCGGGCCTTGGCGCCGGCACGGCGCCGCCGGTTGAAGATCCCATCGCGCTGCTGGAGCGTCTGGCCGGCCTTCGCGACAAGGGCATCCTGAGTCCGCAGGAATTCGATGCCAAGAAGGCGGAACTCCTCGCTCGCATCAAGTAATATCGATGATATCCTTTCCCTGTCCCGCCTGCGGGGCCGAGGTGCCCTTTCGCGGCAGCCATTCGGTCTATGCCGTCTGCGCCTATTGCGGCTCCATGATCGTGCGGCGGGATGCCAAGATCGAGCGTATCGGCAAGATGGCCGGGCTTGCCCCGGACATGAGCCCGTTTCAGATCGGCAGCATCTGTTCCTGGGACGAGCGCGATTTCACGCTCGTCGGCCGGCTGAAGGTCGGCTGGGCCGATGGCCAGTGGAGCGAATGGTATGCCCTGGCCGACGACGGCAGCGATGCCTGGCTGGCGGAAGCGCAGGGAACCTATGCCTTCAGTCGGGACGAGCCCCTACCGCGGGACGATTACGCCGGGGAAGTGCTGCGCGCCCTCGATGCCTATGTCCGGGCCGGCGCGGGCAAGGGCCAGCGCAATCCCCTGGGTGAAAGCTTCCGGTATGCGGGCGGTGTTCTCAAGATCGTCGATCTGCGTCCCGTCACCTGCCTCGGCAGCGAGGGGGAACTGCCCTTTGCCGCACCCGAGGGACGGAAGGCCTGGTCGGTCGATCTCCTCGGCCCCCGGGGCGAATTCGGCTGCATCGAACTGGGCAGCGGGCCGACACGGTTCTTCGCCGGCCGCTATCTCGACTGGGATGCCTTGCAGGCCCGTAACCTCCGGGTGCTGGAGGGCTGGTCATGAGCGGATCGGTCCGGCTGTTCGATTGCCCGTCCTGCGGTGGCACCATCACGCTGCGCGCCGCCGGTCATTCGATCGAGGCGATCTGCCTTCACTGCGGCGCGACCGTCGATGTCGCCAACCCGTCGCTGAAACTCATCCGCGAGGCCACGCAGGCCGTGCCCGAAACGCTGATCGACATCGGCGCGCGGGGCACGCTGGAGGGCATCCCATGGGAAGTCATCGGTTATGTCCTGAAGTCCGATGGCCCCGGGGTCTATTTCTGGGAGGAATATCTTCTGTTCAACCCCTGGCATGGCTTTCGTTTCCTCTCCCAGTCGGCCGGACACTGGAGTCTGGCCCGGCTGCTGAAGGTCGAGCCGGAAGGCGGGGCGGGCGCCAGTGTGCTGACCTTGGACGGCACGGTTTTTCAACGGATCCTGTCGGGCAGGGCCATCGTCCAGGCGGTGAAGGGCGAATTCTACTGGCGCACCAGCGTCGGCGAGAGTGTCGACGTCCGGGATTACATCGCGCCGCCCCGGATGCTGTCGGTCGAAATCTCGGCGGCGGAAATCAGCTATTCGCTCGGAACCTATGTACCCCGGGAGGTCGTGGCCGTGGCCTTCTCGATCCCGATCGACGTGATGCCGCCCGTGAAGGGCGTCGGCGCCCATCAGCCGCCGCCTTTCGTCACCCGGCAATTGCAGGATGTCGTCAGGATCGCGATGATCGCCGGCGCGGGCGCGCTCGCGATCTGCCTCGTCCAATGGGGCATGTTCCCCGAAACCCGGGCCTTGGGCCAGGCCTTCGACTGGGCGCCGTCGCAGCGCGAGCATACCTATGTCTCGCCGCCCTTCGAGATCGCGCGCCGGGGTGCCGTCGCCATCACCACGGAAGCGCCCGCGCTCGCCAACGATTGGGTCGAGGCCAGCGTCAGCCTGACCAACGAGGCGACGGATGAAACCTCGTCCGTTATCCTCGGCATGGAATTCTATTCGGGCTATGACGACGGCTACTGGACGGAGGGCAGCCGACAGGCGACGGGGGTGATTTCCGCCGTCCCGCCCGGCACCTATACCCTGGCCATCGACGTCGATGCCGGGGCCTTCACCCGCGGACAGTCGATCCCGCTCGGGATCGCGGTCGATACCGGGGCGATGTCGGTGGGCAGTCTCGTTCTCGCCCTCGGCCTGATCATGGCCTGGCCGATGATCCTCCTGATACTCCGCATTCATTTCGAGCACCGGCGGCAGGCGGATAACGCGGATGGCTGAGGGGAGGGGGAGATGCTGAAACTCTACATCGCCTTCTGCGCGATGGTCATCGCCGGTCTCGTCTACGCCAATGCGACGGGCTTGGCCCTCGGCAGTATCAACACGACCACCGTCCGGACCGGCGCCGCGCCGGGCCTGTCGCACAAATAGGGAAACGGACATGGACATTCTCGAACTCATCCAGCTGAAATATGTCGTCGGCGCCATCGTATATTCCGCCATCGGCATCGCCATTTTCGCCGCCGGCTTCGTCCTTCTCGACCTGCTGACGCCGCGGGTGGGCGTGTGGCGCGAACTCGTCGAGAAGCAGAATGTCGCGATGGGCATCTTCCTCGGCGCGATCGCGCTCGGCATCGCCATCATCGTCGCCGCATCGATCCACGGCTGAAGGCGCAGGGATCATCTTGGCGCCGCTTCTGCTTGCTTCCGTCTTCGTCATCGCAACCTGCGGCCTCGTCTACGAGCTGATCGCGGGCACGCTGGCCAGCTATCTGCTGGGCGATTCCGTCACCCAGTTCTCGACCATCATCGGCTGTTACCTGTTCGCCATGGGTGTCGGGTCGTGGGCGTCGCGCTATGTCACGCGGAACCTGATCGCCTTCTTCGTTCGGGTCGAGATCCTGGTCGGTCTCGTCGGCGGCGCCTCGGCGGCGGTGCTCTTCCTGATGTTCGAGCATGTGGGCTCGTTCCGGGTGCTGCTCTATGCCGTCGTCGGCCTCGTCGGGATGCTGGTCGGGGTCGAGATCCCGATCCTGCTGCGCATCCTGAAGGACGAGCTGGAATTCAAGGATCTGGTCTCCCGCGTCTTCACCTTCGATTACATCGGCGCGCTCTTCGCCTCGATCCTGTTCCCGCTGGTGCTCGTGCCCTATCTCGGTCTCGTGCGCTCGTCCTTCCTGTTCGGGACGCTGAATGTCCTGGTCGCGGGTTGGGTGCTGATCATGGTGCGGCGGCATGTGCCGGCGCTGCGGCTGCACATGGGGGCGGTCCTTGCTTCCCTTGCATTGCTGATCGGCGGCTTCATCGGGGCGGAGCGGATCACCGCGCTGGCCGAAACCAGCAGCTATGCGGGGACGGTCATCTTCGCCGAATCCTCGCCCTACCAGCGTATCGTGCTGACCCGGCGAAACGAAGATCTGCGGCTTCACCTCAACGGCAATCTGCAATTCTCCAGCCTCGACGAATATCGCTATCACGAGGCGCTGGTGCATCCCTTGCTGGCGTCGCTGGCAGCGCCGCGCCGGGTCCTCGTCATCGGTGGCGGCGATGGTCTCGCGATCCGCGAAATCCTGAAATACCCGGCGGTGGAGAGCATCACCCTCGTCGATCTCGATCCGGCGATGACGCGGCTGTTCTCCACCAACCCCATGCTGGTTTCGCTGAATGGCGGGGCCTTTGCCTCGCCCCGGGTCACGGTCGTCAATGCCGACGCCTTCCTGTGGCTGCGGGACCGGACCGAGCGACAGGCGCCGCGGTTCGATGCCATCGTCATCGACCTGCCGGACCCGTCGAATTTCTCGATCGGCAAGCTCTATTCCCTCAGTTTCTACCGGCTGCTCGATAGCATCCTGGCCGAGGGGGGCGGTTTCGTGGTGCAAAGCACCTCGCCGCTCGTTGCCCGGAAGTCCTTCTGGTGCGTGAACAACACGATCGGGGCGGCGGGTTTCGTCACCTCGCCCTATCATGCCTATGTGCCGTCCTTCGGCGACTGGGGCTATGTCCTCGCCACAAGGGGCTCCTATCGGCCGCCGGTGGAATATCCGGAGGGCCTGCGCTTCCTCACCATCGCCGGCACGGCGGAAATGTTCCGCTTTCCGCCCGACATGGCCCGGGTCGAGACCGGCATCCAGCGCCTCGACGACCAGGTGCTGATCCATTATTTCGACGACGAATGGTCGTCCTATCTCGTCTACTGACATGGCGCGAAAGCCCCCGACCCGACGCCAGGTGATGGCCGTGGGCGCCGCCGGCGGCGCCCTGCTGGCGGCCGGCGCCCTGACGCTGGAGCGGGCGCCCGATGTCGTGCCGGGGCGCATCCTGGGCGCCGATGCCGCGCATGGCCACCGCTTGCGCGGCGGCGGCTTTCCCCCGGTGACGGCGGAGCGGACGACCGGCGTCGCCATCATCGGCGGCGGTATCGCCGGCCTCGCCGCGGCCCGGCATCTGACGCAGCGCGGCTTCACCGATTTCACCCTGTTCGAGCTGGAGAGCGAGGCGGGCGGCAATGCCGTCTCGGGCCGGAATGACGTCTCCGCCTACCCCTGGGGGGCGCACTACGTGCCGCTGGCGACAGAGGAATCCACCGAGGTCCGCCGCCTATTCGAGGAGCTGGGCATCATCACCGGTTACGATGCCGCCGGGCTGCCGATCTACGACGAATTCATGATTTCCGCCGCCCCACAGGAGAGGCTGTTTCTCCATGGCCGCTGGCAGGACGGGCTGGTGCCGCTGCTCGGCGGCAGCGGGGCGGAGCGGGCCGAATTCGCGCGCTTTCACGAGAGGATGGAGGATTTCGGGGCGCGGCGTGGGGCTGACGGCCGCCGTGCCTTCGCCATTCCGGTCGACGCCAGTTCGGCGGATGCGCATTTCCGCGCTCTCGACCGCGAGACCATGAAGGACTGGATGAACCGCGAAGGTTTCACCGCCGATCGTCTGCATCGGCACGTCGACTATTGCTGCCGGGACGATTATGGCACGAGCCATGAGGCAACCTCGGCCTGGGCCGGTATCCATTATTTCGCCGCGCGCAGTGGCCGCGCCGCCAATGCCGGGCCGGACGCCGTGGTGACCTGGCCCGAGGGCAACGGCTGGCTGGTCCAGCGCCTGGCCAGGGATTGCGAAACCCGGATCGAGACCGGGATGCTGGCCTTCCGGATCGAGGAAGGGCCGCGGGGTGTCGCCATCGATATTCTCGACACGATCAAGGGAACGAGTTTCCGGGTCCGGGCGAGGGCGGCGGTGCTGGCGGTGCCCCGTTTCATCGCGTCAAGGCTGCTGCCCCGCCTCGATGCCGATGGTTTTACCTATGCCCCCTGGGCCGTCGCCAATATCACCCTTGGCCGGGTTCCGGAGGGTAGGGGACAGGCCCTGGCCTGGGATAACGTGGTCTTCGGCAGCAGGCTGCTGGGCTATGTCGTCGCCACGCATCAGGATCTGCGCATGATCGCGGGCCGAACCGTGCTGACCTATTACTGGCCTCTCTCGCATTTGCCGCCGGCGGAAGCGCGGCAGGAGGCCTTGTCGCGCGATATCGCCGGCTGGCAGGCGATCTTCCTCGAGGAATTGCTGCGCATTCACCCCGAACTCGAGGGCACGGTGGAACGGGTGGATGTCCGCGTCTTCGGCCATGCCATGATCCGTCCTGTGCCCGGCTTCATCTGGGGCGAGGCGCGGCGCCGGGCCCTCCTGTCGCGGCCGCCGGTCTTCGCTGCCCATTCGGATCTCGGCGGCATGTCGATCTTCGAGGAAGCCTATGTCTCCGGCCTCGGGGCGGCCAGGAAGGCGCTGGACTATCTCGCCGGGATGAGGGAAGGCTGAAGCGATGACGACGAGCCCCAATCATCGCCCCGGCACCCATGTCCTGGCCGACTTCTGGGACTGTGGTCCCGGGCTCGACGATGCCGATGCCCTGCGCCGCCTGTTGCTGTCGGCGGCCGAGGCCTGCGGTGCCCGGGCGATCAACATCAAGGTGCATGATTTCGGCGAGGGGGCCGGCGTGACCGGTTTCGCCCTGCTGGCCGAATCCCACATCAGCGCCCACAGCTGGCCCGAGCTTGGGTATCTCGCCTTCGATATCTTCCTGTGCGGCGATCGCGATCCGGCCCCGGCGCTCGACATCTTTCGTCGGCACTATCGCCCGGCTAGGGAGGAGATACGCCGCGTGGAGCGGGGCCTCGCGTTCAGCGATCGCGCAGGTGGTGGCCGCTGATTTCCGTGCCGGCGTCGGGGGCGAGGCGCCCGTTCCACAGGACCGACAGCAGGGAAATGCCGGTCACCACCAGGAAGGCGGCGGAGAAATCGCCGGGGGCGGGAGTGTCCCTGTCGCCCAGCGCCATGCCGACATGCAGCACGCTGGCGGCGATGCAGACGCCGGCCGACAGCATCAATTGCTGGAACGTCGTGTAGAAGCCGGTGGCCGCGCTCATCCGCGCCGGCTCGATCTCGTCATAGGCGACGGTGTTCAGCGCCGTGAACTGCAGCGACATGGAAAAACCGCTGGCCATCAGCACGGCGAAGATCGCGTAGTGAGGCCAGTCCGCGTTGAAAAAGGCGCAAATCCCGTAAAGCAGGCTGCACAAGACGCCGTTCACCATCAGGCAGGTGCGAAAGCCATAGGCGCGCAGCAGGCGCGGCGCGAAGGCCTTCATGGTCATGGCCCCGACCGCCGTCGCCAGCACCAGGGAGCCGGACTGCGCCGGGTTCAGCCCGAAGGAGAGCTGGAACATCAAGGGCAGCAGGAAGGGATGGGCGCCCTGCGTCACCCGGGTGAGGGAGCCCGCGATCATCGACAGGCGGAAGGTCGGGATCCGCATCAGGGATATATCGAGAATGGGCGAGGGGTGGCGCCGCGCATGGCGAAGATACAGGGCGCCGAAGACGAGGCCGCTGGCGGCGAGGCCGATCGCGATCGGGCCTTCGCCCTCGCGGCTCGCCAGTTCCGCGCCGAAGAACAGGCTGCCGAGGGCGAGGCCCGACAGGATCATGCCCAAGACATCGAAGCGGCTGCCGGGCGGCGCCGGCTCCCGGGTGTTCTCGAAATAGATCGAGGACAGCACCAGCCCTGCGAGGCCGATCGGGATATTGATATAGAAGATCCAGCGCCAATCCGCCCAGGTGACGATGAAGCCGCCCAGCGGCGGCCCGATGATCGGCCCGACGAGGGCCGGCACCAGCAGCCAGGCGGTGGCGGCGACCATATGGCGTTTGTCGACCGCGCGCAGCAGGATCAGCCGGCCGACCGGCATCATCATGGCCCCGCCGACCCCCTGCAACAGGCGCGCCGCCACGATTTCGGGCAGGCTCCCGGCCAGGGAACACAGGGCCGACCCCGCCATGAACACCAGGATGGCGACGCGAAACACCGTGAGCGCGCCGAAACGGTCGGCCATGCGCCCCGACGCCGGGATGAAGATCGCCAGCGACAGAAGATAGGACGTCATGGCGAGGCTGAGGTTCGCCGCCGAGGTGCCGAAATCCCGCGCCATGGCGGGCAGGGCGGTCGCCAGGATGGTGATGTCCAGCTGCTCCATGAACATCGCGGTGGCGATGATCAGGGCGATGGTGCGGAAGCCGGGCTTCCGCGCGTCGTCAGGCGCCTCTGCTGGCATCATGTCCTTGGCGGCTTCGGGTCGGGACTTCCTTATGCCGTGGCCGGCGCCGCCATCGAAGCCCCCCATGCGCCATGGCTGCCATGCACATTCGAGCCATTTAGAAGTGGGACAGGTAACCGCCGTCGACTGCCAGCGTCTGCCCGGTGATATAGGAGGCGGCGGGCGAGGCGAGAAACACCACCGCCCCCGCGATCTCGGCCGGCTGGCCCCAGCGGCCGAGCGAGGTGCGCCGCGCCAGCCAGTCACCGACCGCCGCATCCTCGACCATGACCCTGTTGGCCTCGGTCGCGAAATAGCCGGGCGCCACCGCGTTCACCGTGATGCCGCGCGGGCCGAGCTCGGCGGCGAGCGCCCGGGTCAGCGCGTCGAGCCCGCCCTTGGCGGCGGTATAGGCGGCATCGCCGCCCCGGGCGATCGGCCCCGCGATCGAGGTCACATTGACGATGCGCCCGCCCGATACCATGGCGGCGGCAATCCGCCGGCACAGGTCGAAGGGCGCGACCAGGTCGATTTCGAGGAGGGCGCGCACGGCGTCCCGGTGCAGCTCGGCCAGGGGTCGGCGATCCCGCGCGCCGGCGTTGTTGACCAGGATGGTGACGGGGCCGAAGCGGCGGGCGGCCTCGTTAAGGGCGGCGGCGACCGAGGTCTCGTCGCCGAGGTCGAAGGCGAGGGGGGCGGCCTTGCCCCCGGCGGCCTCGATGGCGGCGACGGTTTCGGCCAGCGCCTCGATCCGCCTGCCATGGACGAGGACGAGGGCCCCGGCCCGCCCGAGGGCGAGGGCGATTTCCCGCCCGAGGCCGCGGCCCGCCCCGGTGACGAGGGCGATGCCGCCGGAAAGATCGAAGGACATGACGCCTCGCCCGCCATTGCAACAGGGGGGCGAGCCTATACCATGCCGTGGTGAACAAAAGGGGGCTTCATGCTCGACCGCCTGCATCACGTCGCCGTCATCTGCAGCGATTACCCCCGCTCCCGCCACTTCTATGCCGAGGTGCTGGGCCTGCCGGTGATCCGCGAGGTCTGGCGGGAGGCGCGGCGCTCGTGGAAATGCGATCTCGCCGTGGGAAGCCATGCCATGATCGAGCTGTTCTCCTTCCCCGACGCGCCGCCCCGGCCCAGCCGACCGGAAGCGCAAGGGCTCCGCCATCTCGCCTTCGCGGTGCCGAGCCTCGATCCGGTGATCGAGCGGTTGACCGCGGCCGGCGTCGCGGTCGAGCCCATCCGGGTCGACGAATATACTGGCAAACGCTTCACCTTCTTCGCCGACCCGGACGACCTGCCCCTCGAACTCTACGAGGATTGAGGGAAGCGGAAGCGCAGCAGGCGCAGCGCGTTCAGGGTGACCACCACGGTCGCCCCGGTATCCGCCATCACCGCGATCCACATGCCGGTGAGGCCGAGGATGGTGGTGACGAGGAAGATCGCCTTCGCCCCCAGCGCGATCGCCACATTGACATGGACATTGCGCAGGGTGGCGCGCGACAGGGCGACCAGATCGGCGACCCCGCCCACCCGGTTGTGCAGCAGCGCGGCATCGGCGGCTTCCAGCGCGACATCGGTGCCGCCGCCCATGGCGATGCCGACGCTGGCGGCGGCAAGGGCCGGGGCGTCGTTGATGCCGTCGCCGACCTTGCCGACGGGGCCCGAGCCATTGGCGCCCAGCTCGCGCACGATGCGGGCCTTGTCCTCGGGCATCAATTCGGCATGGGCGGCAATGCCGAGGGGGCCGGCGATGGCGTCGGCGGTGCGGCGGTTGTCGCCGGTCAGCATGACGCCGCTGATGCCCATGGCCTTCAGCCTATCCAGGCCTTCGCGGGCATCGGCGCGGGCTTCGTCACGCATGGCGATGAAACCAAGGGCGACGCTGCCTTCGACGAGGACGGCCACGGTCTTGCCCGCTGCTTCCAGCGCTGTCGTCTGGGCGGGATCGAGGGCCGGCGTCCGGCTTGCCGCCGCGCGCGGCTGGCCGAGGAACAGGGCGCGGCCCGCGACCGTGCCGGTCAGCCCCTGACCCGGCAGGGCGGTGACATCGGCGGCCGGCGGCAGGTCGCGCGCGCCTGCGGCGGTCAGGATCGCCAGGGCGAGGGGGTGGCTGGAGCCCGCTTCCAGCGCGGCGGCCAGGGTCAGAACCTCGTCCGCCCCGGCGGCGAGGGGGATCACGTCGGTCACCACCGGCTTGCCCGCCGTCAGGGTGCCGGTCTTGTCGAAGGCGATGGTTTTCAGCTTGCCGATGGCTTCCAGCGCACCGCCGCCCTTGATCAGCAGCCCGCGCCGCGCGCCCGCAGACAGGCCGGCGGCGATGGCGGCCGGCGTCGAGATGACGAGGGCGCAGGGGCAGGCGATCAGCAGCAGGGCGAGGGCGCGGTAAACCCAGGTGCCCCAATCCCCGCCCAGCGCCAGCGGCGGCAGCACAGCGACGATAAGGGCGATGCCGACGACGACCGGCATATAGACGCGGGCGAAACGGTCGATGAAGCGGGCGACGGGGGCACGGGCTTCCTGCGCTTCCTCGACGAGGCGGATGATGCGGGCGATCGTATTGTCGCTGGCGTCCCGGTCGATCGCCACGCGCAGCACCCCGCCGCCGTTGATCGAACCGGCGAAGACCGGATCGCCGGGCGCCTTGGCGCGCGGCACGGATTCGCCGTTCACGGGCGATTCGTCGACATCCGACATGCCCTCGATCACGGCGCCGTCCGAGGGCATGCGATCGCCCGGACGCACCAGTACGAGGTCGCCGGGACGAAGCGCCGCCGCCGGCACTTCGCGCGTGGTATCGCCCTCGATCCGCAGGGCGGTCTTGGGCGAGAGTTCGGCCAGGGCGGAAATCGACTGCCGCGCCTTCGCGGCGGCGAAACCTTCCAGCACTTCGCCGACGGCGAAGAGGAAGACGACGACCGCCGCTTCCTCGCCCGCGTCGATAGCGAGGGCCCCGAGGGCGGCGATGGTCATCAGCATTTCGATGGTGAAGATCGAACCGGAGGTCGCGGCGGCATAGGCCCGGCGGGCGACCGGGATCAGGGCCAGGATCGTCGCGGCACCGAAGGCATAGCTGCCATAGGTGGGCGCGAAGTGATCGACCAGCATGGCCGCCAGCAGCAGAATGCCAGCGCCGATGACCAGCCGGCCCTTGGCCGTCCGCCACCACGCCTTGCCGGCGTCGGCCGGATCGTCATGCGCGTGGTCATGGCCGTGATCATGATCGTGATGGTCATGGCCGTGATCGCCATGCGCTTGATGACCGGCGTCGCCTTCGATCACCTGAAAACCGAGGCGCCGGATCGCCGCCTGCATGTCGGGCAGGGAGGGCGGAATACCGTCTTCGGTCACGATCACCGTGCCGCCGGTCACACTGACATTGACGTCGCCGACACCGGGCAGGCGTTTCAGCGCGGTTTCGATCTTGATCGCGCAGCTCGCGCAATCCATGCCGTCCACTTTCAGCCGATGACGAGCCAAGCCCTTGTCCATGACACCAGTCCTTCACATCTAGTGGACGTGACCATGGAACCTGAAGCCACTGGAGCTTCAAGAGGAAAATCGCGATGACGAAAACACTGGAAATCCGGGACCTCGCCATCGGCGATCTGGCCAGGCGCACCGACACGAAAGTGCAGACCATCCGCTATTACGAGGAGATCGGTCTTCTGCCGCCGCCGACCCGGACGGAGGGCAACCAGCGGGTTTACGGCGAAAGCAGCCTGCGGCGCCTCGCCTTCATCCGCCATGCCCGCGACCTCGGCTTTTCCATCGACGCGATCCGCGAGCTGCTGAAACTGTCGGACCATCCCGACCTGCCCTGCGACGACGCCGATGGCATCGCCCGCCGCCATCTCGACGAGGTGGAGGATCGCATTACGCGCCTGCGCGCCCTGCGGAAGGAGTTGAAGCGCATGCTGGCCGAACACCGGGACCACGGCGGGCGCATCGCCGATTGCAAGGTGATCGAGGTCCTGTCGGACCATGGTCTGTGCAAACACGCCCATTGACGGGCCGCCGGGCTCAATCCAGCTGACGATAGGTCGCCTGGACGAGGCCGGTCGGATAATGGCGGCTGCCCAGCAGCTGCCAGCGGCCATAGGGCACTTCCGGCCCGAACAGCGGCCGGCCCTTGCCCAGCATCACGGGCACGCGCGACAGGGTCATGTCGTCGACCAGATCCTCGGCCAGGCCCTGGCGGATCGTCTCGCCGCCGTCGAGATAGACCCGGCGCACGCCGTCCTCGCCCAGCCGGGCGACCAGCAGGGCGAGGTCGCCCTCGTGACGCTCCACCCCCTCGGGCGCGGGGCCGAGATCGCGGTGGGACAGGACGATCACGCGCTTGTCCCCGAAGGGCCAGGGATCGAAGCCCGCCACCATGTCGAACGTCTTGCGTCCCATCACCACGGCGTCGATATCGGCGATGAAGGCGCCATAGCCATAATCCTCGCCGTGCTCGTCCTCGACGGTGGACAGCCAGTCGATGCCGCCCGCCTCGGTCGCGATGAAACCGTCGAGGCTGGTGGCGATGAAGACGGAAATGCGGGGGCGGGCCATGGTGTCCATCCGTGATTGCGGGCCGGGCGACTGTCGGCGATTCTCGCATGGCTTCCAAGTGCGGGCGTGGTGGCGTTTGACTTCACCCTTCGCATCTGCGATAACCACGGCGTCGGATGCACCGACATCAGGCGCTCCAGCCGCGTAAGGGA
Organism: Zavarzinia sp.; assembly: GCA_025869435.1. Classification (GTDB taxonomy): domain Bacteria; phylum Pseudomonadota; class Alphaproteobacteria; order Zavarziniales; family Zavarziniaceae; genus Zavarzinia. The sequence continues at coordinate 3,880 of JAOZVS010000155.1, read as the reverse complement.
CCTTTCAGGTCCATCCTGTTGAGCGCAGCGATCTCCCCATACGTCGATGGCCCAGGCACGCGGGGCCATTGTGAAGACCTGCCGACCTTCGTGTCCGGCGCCATCGGGGCGCAGGGTGCGGCCGGCATCACATGAAAGTGTGTCTGTGACTCAATTTTCGGACCTCGGCCTGGCCGAGCCCCTTCTCCGCGCCCTCCAGGAAGAAGGGTATGATACCCCGACGCCGATTCAGGCGCGGGCCATTCCGGCCCTGCTCGAAGGCCGGGATATCCTGGGCATCGCCCAGACCGGCACCGGCAAGACCGCGGCCTTCGCGCTGCCCATCATCCATCGCCTGCTGGCCAATCCGGTGCGTCTGGCGCCGAAGACGGTCCGCGCCCTGATCATGGCGCCGACGCGCGAACTCGCGGCCCAGATCGCCGAGAGCTTCCGCACCTATGGCCGTTTCGCCAAGCTGAATATCGCCGTCGTCGTCGGCGGCGTGCCCCATGGCGGCCAGATTCGCGCCCTGTCGCGCGGTCTTGACGTTCTGGTCGCGACCCCCGGCCGCCTGCTCGACCATGTCGAAAGCGGCCATTGCCGCCTCGACCATACCGAGGTCGTGGTGCTGGACGAGGCCGATCACATGCTCGATCTCGGCTTCGTCGTGCCGATCCGCAAGATCGTCAGCAAACTGGCCATGCGCCGGCAGAGCCTGTTCTTCTCGGCGACCATGCCGAAGGAAATCGCCACCCTCGCCGGCGAGATGCTGCGCGATCCGGTGCGGGTCGAGGTGACGCCGGTCGCGACGACCGCGGAGCGCGTGACCCAGCAGGTCTACATGATCGAAGGCGGCGGCAAGCGCGGTCTTCTTCTGGAGATCCTGTCGGGCAAGGACGTGACCCGTCCCATCGTCTTCACCCGCACCAAGCGCGGCGCCGACAAGGTGGCCGAGCATCTCGAAACCTATGGCATCTCCGCTGCCGCCATTCACGGCAACAAGAGCCAGGGCCAGCGCGAGCGCGCGCTTGACGGCTTCAAGACCGGCAAGGTCCGTGTTCTCGTCGCGACCGATATCGCCGCGCGCGGCATCGATGTCGACGCGATCAGCCATGTCGTCAATTTCGAACTGCCGAACGTGCCCGAGCAATATGTCCACCGCATCGGCCGGACCGCGCGCGCGGGTGCCGAAGGCGTGGCCATTTCCTTCTGCGACCGCGACGAGGTGGCCTACCTCCGCGACATCGAGAAGGTGACGCGCCAGAAACTGCCGGTCATCGACCGCCGCGCCAATCCGAATGCCCCGGTCGAGGAAGTCGCGCGTCCCGCCCAGGGCCAGCGCCGTCCCCAGGGTGGCCAGCAGCGCCGTCCGGGTGGCGGTCAGGGCCAGGGCCAGCGCGCCGCCGGTGGGGGCCGTCCGCAGGGCCAGGGCGCCCGCAGCCAGGGCAGCGCCCGTCCGCAGGGCGATCGCCGCCAGGCTCGCGGCTGATCCTTTCCGCGACTGAAAATGAAACGGGCCGGGGCATCAACCCCGGCCCGTTTTGTTTTGGGCTTCGAGACAGGCGGGAAGGCCGGTCTCGGCCCCGTGTTCAGATGACGCCGGCCTCGCGCAGGCGTGCGATGATCTGATCCGCCGCCGCTTCGACCGAAAGCTCGGCCGCCGGGAGGTGGATTTCGGCGTGTTCCGGCGGCTCGTAGGGGCTGTCGATACCGGTGAAATTCTTGATCTCGCCCTTGCGGGCCTTCTTGTAGAGACCCTTCACGTCGCGCTCTTCCGCGACCGCCAGCGGCGTGTCGACGAAGACTTCGAAGAACTCGCCCTGTTTCACCATCTCGCGAGCCATTCGCCGCTCCGACCGGAAGGGCGAGATGAAGGAGACCATGACGATCAGCCCGGCATCGACCATCAGCCGCGAGACTTCGGCGACGCGGCGGATGTTCTCCACCCGGTCGGCGTCGGTGAAGCCGAGGTCCTTGTTGAGGCCATGGCGGACATTGTCGCCATCGAGCAGATAGGTATGCCGGCCAAGGGCGTAGAGTTTCTTCTCGACCATGTTGGCGATGGTCGACTTGCCGGCCCCCGAGAGGCCGGTGAACCACAGGATGGCCGGCTTCTGGCCCTTCAGCTCGGCGCGCTGATCCTTGGCGACATCGACCGCCTGCCAGTGCACGTTCTCCGACCGGCGCAGGGCGAAATGCAGCATCCCGGCGCCCACCGTTGCATTGCTGATCCGGTCGATCATGACGAAGCCGCCGGTGTCGTGGTTCTCGGCGTAGGGGTCGAAGGCGATCGGCCGGTCGGTCGCGACATTGACGATGCCGATCTCGTTCAGCTCCAGCTTCTTGGCCGCGAGATGCTCGAGCGTGTTGACGTTCACCTTGTACTTGGGCTCGGTCACCGAGGCCGAGACCGTGGTCGCCCCGATCTTCAGCAGATAGGGCCGGCCGGGCAGCATGGGCGCGTCGCTCATCCAGACGAGGGTGGCCTCGAACTGGTCGGCGACATGGGCCGGGGCATCGGTGCGCGAGATGACGTCGCCGCGCGAAATATCGATTTCGTCCGCCAGCGTGAGCGTGATCGACTGGCCGGCGACGGCGACGGCCAGATCGCCGTCCTGGGTGACGATGCGGGCGACGGTGCTGGTCTTGCCCGAGGGCTGGACGCGGATGGCGTCGCCCGGACGGATTTCGCCCGAGGCGATCTGGCCGGAGAAGCCCCGGAAGTCGAGGTTCGGCCGGTTCACCCATTGCACGGGCAGGCGGAAGGGTGCCTTGCGCGCCGCGTCCTCGACATCGACCGTCTCGAGATAGCCCATCAGGCTGGGGCCGTGATACCAGGGCGTCTCCGCCGCGACTTCCAGCATGTTGACGCCGCGCAGCGCGGACAGCGGAATCGCCGTGATGTCGGTCAGGCCGATGCGGGCGGCGAAAGCCTTGTAATCATCGAGGATGCGGTTGAACACCGCCTGGTCGTAATCGACGAGGTCCATCTTGTTGATGGCGAGGATCACCTTGCGGATGCCGATCAGCGAGACGAGATAGGAATGGCGCCTCGTCTGGGTCAGCACGCCCTTCCGCGCGTCGATCAGGATCACGGCGACATCGGCGGTCGAGGCGCCGGTGATCATGTTGCGGGTGTATTGCTCGTGGCCGGGGGTGTCGGCGACGATGAACTTGCGCTTTTCGGTCGAGAAGAAGCGATAGGCGACATCGATGGTGATGCCCTGTTCCCGCTCCGCGGCGAGACCGTCGACGAGAAGCGCGAAATCGATCTCGCCGCCCTGGGTGCCGACCTTCTTCGAGTCGCTTTCGAGGGCCGTCATCTGGTCCTCGAAGATCATCTTCGAATCATAGAGCAGGCGGCCGATCAGGGTCGACTTGCCGTCGTCGACCGAGCCGCAGGTGATGAAGCGCAGCAGGGACTTCTTTTCGTGGACCTTCAGGTATTCGTCGATGTCGGTCGCGATCAGGTCGGAGATGTGGGACATCAGAAGTATCCTTCCTGCTTCTTCTTTTCCATCGACGCGGACTGGTCATGGTCGATCATGCGGCCCTGACGTTCCGAAGTCCTGGTCAGCAGCATTTCCTGGATGATGTCGGTCAGCGTGTCGGCCTCGGACTCGATCGCGCCCGTCAGCGGGTAGCAGCCGAGGGTGCGGAAGCGGACTTTCTTCATCATGGGCGTCTCGCCCGGGTGCAGGGGCATCCGCTCGTCGTCGACCATGATCAGGGTGCCGTCGCGCTCCACCACCGGCCTCTCGGCCGCGAAATAGAGCGGCACGATCGGGATGTTCTCGAGGTGGATATATTGCCAGATGTCGAGTTCGGTCCAGTTCGACAGCGGGAAGACGCGGATCGACTCGCCCTTGTTCTTCCTGGTGTTATAGAGGCGCCAGAGTTC
>JAOZVS010000154.1 GCA_025869435.1 Zavarzinia sp. | reverse complement strand
GAATTTATTGAGCGTCTTGAACAAGCTGAGCGCCGCTTCGAGGAACTGAGAAAGGCCGAGGCCGAGGCCCGCCGAATAGCGGATCAAGAGCGCAGGACCGCCGAAGAGGCTGCAGAGCATGCGCGGCGAGCAGAAGAAGCAGCGGCCTCGGCCAAGGCTGAAGTGGAGGTCGAGCGTCGCCGAGCGCTCTTTCTGGAAGCCGCCATTAATATTGATACCAAGACAATCCTGGGGATGCATCATCAAGTGACACTCTATGCTGTTGATGTCCAGCAGCAGATTGAGAATCTAATTGCAGGAACCCAAGGTCAGGAAATGATTCCAAGAGAAACTGTTCTGCGTGCGCTTGAACAAATGGCGTTCTTGAATAGCAAAATCCATTCAACTGCACGTTTGGCTGCCCAGGCAAATTTTCAGCTCGACTCTGCAAAAGTTGAGACGGATCTCGCGGATTTTATTGAAGATTATATAGAGAATATCGTCAGTAGATTTGCCGGAACACGACTTAAAATTTCGGTAAATAACAGCCACCCTGGATGGTTGTCACGATTTGACCCAATCGATGTCTCAGTCATCATCGATAATTTTATTAGCAATGCAAAACGTGCGCACGCGTCGCAAATTTCTTTTTATGTAGGCCCGTTAGAAAAAGCAGGTCTTCAAATACGGATTAAAGATAATGGAAGAGGCATTGCGAAAGGGATAGATCGAAGTCAGATCTACGAGATGGGGTATACAACCACGAGCGGCTCCGGCCTGGGCCTCTATCATGTGCGGCAGGTGCTGGGAGGCATGAACGGAAGTGTCGAACTCGTGGATAGCGCGGGTGGTGCCGAGTTCTTGATTAGGCTTATGCAGCCACGGAAGACAAAATGAGGCTCGATTTCAATGTTCTTTGGGTGGATGACCAGCCCGAGCGAGTAAGGTCGCAAATAACCGGCATTAAGCGCCGAATGGAAGATCAAGGCTTTGAATTCCGGGCGCACGAGTGCCGCTCTATCACAGAAACATCGTCATTCCTCGGACAGGGCCTTTTCAACGACGAAATTGATCTCGTATTGGTGGATTGGGACCTTGGAAGCGAATCCCGCGGCCAAGAGGCGATAGGCACAATACGTCAGTACCTATTGTTCAAGGATGTCGTCTTTTATTCGTCTCTCACTGACGCAGACACGTTGCGGAAGGCTGCCTTCGATCTCGGCTTGGAAGGAGTCTTTTGCGCGGCGCGTATGGACTTGACCACTGAAGTCATGGGAGTATTTGAATCTTTGGTCAAAAAGGTGCTGGACCTTGACCATACGCGTGGCATCGTGATGGGCGCAACTAGTGACATCGACCATATGGTGGCCGTATCTCTTGAGCGCATTCATTCTAGGCTTGACGATAATGAAAAGACAAAATTGATAGAGAAGGCAGTCGATTTGATCGGAGGCAGACTCGAGGAGCACAGAATAAAGCTTGATAAATTAATAAAGTCAGCCGATTTTGGGTCATTTCTTCAAGCGCATTACCTTCTTACGGCTAACGACAGGCTAAAAATACTGGCGGGGGCTTTGAAACTGGAAGCCCTTGCGGACTGTCATCAATTCCGTGCCAAGGTAACCCACTACATGGACAATGTGGTTCCTAAACGGAACGAGCTTGGCCACCGCGTCTTATCTCCTGAAGGTAGGCCCATCGCGATCGGCACGTTTGAGGGCAAAGAGGTGGGCCTCGAAGACATGCGCACCTTGCGGTGCCTGTTACTGAATCTACGAAGTGAGTTCCGAGAGTTGAAAGCTATCCTTGCCGGATGACGATTGGCCATTCCCAAGCATTTCAAGCAGTAATTCCCCGAGCGCACGCGATACCAGAGGCGGAACAGCGTTGGCTACCTGAGTGAAGCGTGGGATTTCATGCCGTCTGCGCAACCCGCCTGTAGTATATTTACCCTTGAATGAGAACCAGTCAGGGAAACCTTGGAGCCGGGCGTTCTCCCGCACCGTGAGGGTCCTTGGCTCCTTGTAGTGCAATAGGTCGTCTGGCATGCTGGTAATCGTGGGTGACGGACGATCCGGGTCCAGAACCCGGAATGCCCGCTTCTTAATGCCCAACCGTAGCCGTGTCTCATCGCTTATGCTCATGTTGAGCCGTCCTTCCCTGTGGCTCCACTCAATATGAGACTCAAAACGCTTGATGATTTCTTTTTTGTGCCTTGCAAGTCTAAGGTCAGTTGGCGTCTCAACGCCAACTGACATCATTTTTTGATAGTGGGTAACCGGGCCGGCATAGTCGATCTCTTCAAAGCCGGGGGTCTCGCATGATGGCCGAGTTCCACCTCTGCCAACCTCCAAGTCCGATATGGCGGACCATGCGCTTACCGGTACTTGCAGACCTAGCGACCGCAGGAAACCCGGCAGTCGTTCGCGCAACCTCTCGAATGGATTTTCAGTACGCTCGTCCTTGCGGAATGCGATCAAAAAATAGCGTACCCGGGACTGTGGAACGCCGAATTCCGATAGATTAAGCAATTGTTCAAAGACGTTATATTCCTGAGATAGCAGAGTGCGAAGCTTCATCGCGTAGTTGCTGTCTTCCTGTCCAGGGCGAAAATCGGAGGTAAAGCCTCGTACGTTTTCAATGAGGAGCGCGCGGGGGTGAATGGCGCGCACGAATTCTACATATGCTGCGAAGAGTTGGTTGCGGGGATCATGCTCGCGGCGGCGCCCCGCCGACGAGAATCCTTGGCAAGGCGGGCCACCGGTAACTAAATCGATCTTTCCTCGTATATTTTCTAGCTGGAGTTTATAGTTCTCTAGCAAGTATTCTATACCTGTTGGCTGCTTTGGTAACCAGTCGGGCCAAAGGAAACCATTGCCTATTTCTCTAGATATCAAGTTTGCCTCAAACGAGGAGAATGCATTTACCTCGCGCTCAATTGCGAAGCACCCTGTCATGCCAGCCTGAAGCAGGCCAAGCGAAAGGCCCCCGCACCCGGCGAAAAGGTCAATGAAGTTGCAAGTGGGCGGAAGGGTCGCGGGCAATGCTAGATTCTCCTATCCTGATATTGCTTGAACCGATAGCCAGTGACCAGGCGGAAAAATGCTATGGATTGATCTGTGGGGGCTCACTCCTTGTGTAATTCCAGGGCTTCCACCTAACCCGCACCGCGATGCGTGCTTCATGCAGCTGGTTTCCCTCAGGTTAGCTTACTTGGCGCTGTCCGGCTAAACACGCGAGCAGCGGACAGCAAGAAAATATATCTCGATGTTATCCCCGTTACCTGATGTGTACAGGAACGGCAATCAGCGGCAGCTTGTTAGAGTAATGACGCGCAGGCATTGCGATTGCGGCAGTTGATTGCAGGCCATCATTCATCCCCCCCCCTCCCAAACAACCGGGGCGCGCCATCGCTGGCGCGCCCCGCGTATTGGCCCGAGGTCGGGCGGAGGGGTTGAGGATTACTCCTCGTCGCCTTCCGCGTCGGCCTTGGCGCGGGCGCGGGACATGGCCGCGCCCAGGATGTCGCCGAGCGAGGCGCCCGAGTCGGACGAGCCGTACTGAGCCACGGCTTCCTTCTCTTCCTCGATCTCGCGCGCCTTGATCGACAGCGCGAGCTTGCGGGTGGCGCGATCGACGTTGGTGATCTTGGCGTCGATCTTGTCGCCGACGGAGAAGCGCTCGGGGCGCTGGTCCTGACGGTCGCGGGCGAGGTCGGCACGGCGGATGAAGCCGCGCACGCCTTCGTCGCCGATGGCGACTTCGACGCCGCCTTCATTGACTTCGACCACGGTGCCGGTCACGACCGAGCCCTTGCGGACTTCGTTCGAGTTGGCGAGCGGGTCGCGGCCGAGCTGCTTGATGCCGAGCGAGATGCGCTCCTTCTCGACGTCGACGTCGAGAACCTGCGCACGGACGATGTCGCCCTTCTTGAAGTCCTGGATCGCCTGTTCGCCAGGACGGTTCCAGTCGAGGTCGGAGAGATGGACCATGCCGTCCACGCCGCCGTCGAGACCGATGAACAGACCGAATTCGGTGATGTTCTTGACCTCGCCCTCGATCTCCGTGTTCTGGGGATGCATGGCGGCGAAGGCCGACCACGGGTTCTCCAGGCACTGCTTGAGGCCGAGCGAGATGCGGCGCTTGTTGGCGTCGACCTCGAGGACCATGACTTCCACTTCCTGCGAGGTGGAGACGATCTTGCCCGGATGGACGTTCTTCTTGGTCCAGCTCATTTCCGAGACATGGACCAGGCCTTCGACGCCCGGCTCCAGCTCGACGAAAGCGCCGTAGTCGGTGATGTTGGTCACGCGGCCGAGGAACTTCACGCCCATCGGATACTTGACGCCGACACCGTCCCACGGATCCGCCAGCAGCTGCTTCATGCCGAGCGAGATGCGCTGGGTTTCCGGGTTCACGCGGATGACCTGGACCTTCACGGTCTGGCCGATGGTGAGCGCCTCGGACGGGTGGTTGACACGGCGCCAGGCGATGTCGGTGACATGCAGCAGACCATCGACGCCGCCGAGATCGACGAACGCGCCATAGTCGGTGATGTTCTTGACGACGCCTTCGAGGATCTGGCCTTCCTTGAGGTTGGCGACCAGTTCCGAACGGGCTTCCGCGCGGGTCTCTTCGAGGACGGCGCGACGCGACACGACGATATTGCCGCGGCGACGGTCCATCTTCAGGATCTGGAACGGCTGCGGCACGCCCATCAGCGGGGTGATGTCACGCACCGGGCGGACATCGACCTGGGAGCCGGGCAGGAAGGCGACGGCGCCCGAAAGGTCGACCGTGAAGCCACCCTTGACGCGGCCGAAGATCACGCCTTCGACGCGCTGGCCCTTCTCGAACGCACGCTCGAGGATGGTCCAGGCTTCCTCGCGGCGGGCCTTCTCGCGGCTGATCACCGCTTCGCCCATCGCGTTTTCCATGCGCTCCAGATAGACCTCGACGATGTCGCCGGGCTTCAGCTCGGACTTCTGTCCGGGAGCAGCGAATTCCTTGAGCGCCACGCGACCCTCGGCCTTCAGGCCGACGTCGATCACGGCAAAGTCATTCTCGATCGTGATGACACGACCTTCGATGACGCTCCCTTCGAGGGAATTGGCGGAGCCGAACACTTCGTCCAGCAGGTCCGCGAAATTTTCCTTGGTCTCGAATTCAGTCATAGTTCAGTAAACTCCTGTATTTCATTTCCGGGCCGGCCGGTTGTCTCCGGCGGTCTTCCCCCCAATTCCCATCCGGGGGGCGAAACAGCGAATAGCACGGAAAACCACGGCCCTTTCAGGTCCGCGTCTGCCGCGCCGTCTCGATAATGGACTTCGCCTTCGCGAAGACCTCTTCAATACCCAAGTCCGAGGTATCGAGCAAGTGCGCATCCTCGGCCGCCTTCAACGGGGCGGTGGCGCGGCCGGCGTCGCGGGCGTCGCGCGCCTCGATCTCGGCCGTGATGCCGGCGAGATCGGCGGGCAGGCCCCTGGCGCGGAGTTCATGGACCCGGCGCTCCGCCCGGGCGGCGACGCTGGCGGTGAGGAACAGTTTCACCTGGGCCTTGGGGCAGATCACGGTGCCGATGTCGCGGCCGTCGATCACGGCGCCCGGGGCGCCCTGCGGCGGGATTTCGGCGAAACGGCGCTGCAGCGCGTCGAGCGCGGCGCGGACGGCGGGCATCACGGCGATGCGCGAGGCCATGCCGCCCGTCGCCTCCAGGCGGAGGTCCGGGCTTTGCAGCAGCGAAAGATCGAGCCGCAGGGCGGCCTTGGTCGCCTCGCTCTCGGTCGGATCGGCGACGCCGGCCCGGATCAGGCTGAGGGCGACGCCCCGGTACAGCGCGCCGGTATCGAGATAGGCAAAGCCGAAAGCATCGGCGAGACGGCGGGCGAGGGTGCCCTTGCCGGCGGCGGCCGGCCCGTCGATCGCGACGATGAAGGGCCTTCCCGTCATGACAGGACGGCACCGAGCGACGCCATCAGGCCGCCGAAGTCGGGGAAGGAGGTATCGATCATGTGATTGTCGTCCACGGTCACCGGCTGTGCCGACGCCAGGCCCATGACGAGGAAGGCCATGGCGATGCGGTGGTCCATGTGGGTGGCGACGGTGCCGCCGCCGGGGACAGCGCCCTTGCCCGTGACGATCAGGTAATCAGGACCCGCCTCATGAGCGACGCCGTTGGCGGCGAGGCCGGCGGCGACGGCGGCGAGGCGGTCGCTTTCCTTCACCCGCAATTCGGCCAGGCCCTCCATCCGCGTCGCGCCCCTGGCGAAGGCGGCGGCGACGGCGAGCACCGGATATTCGTCGATCATCGAGGGCGCGCGGCCGGCCGGCACGGTCACGCCCTTCAATTCGGAATGGCGGACGCGCAGATCGGCCACCGGCTCGCCGCCGGCCACCCGGCGCTCGAGATAGTCGATGCGGGCGCCCATCTCGATCAGCGTGTCGAACAGGCCGATACGCAGGGGATTGAGGCCGACATTGCGCACGACGATGTCCGAGCCGGGCACGATCAGGGCGGCGACGATGGGGAAGGCGGCCGAGGACGGATCGCCCGGCACCACCACCGGGGCGGCCACCAGCTCGGGCTGGCCGCTCATGGTGACGTGGCGGCTGCCGTCGGCGGCGTCGACGATGCGGACTTCGGCGCCGAAATGGCCCAGCAGGCGCTCGGAATGGTCGCGGGTCGGCTCGGGCTCGATCACCGTGGTCTCGCCCGGGGCGCAGAGCCCGGCGAGAAGGATCGCCGATTTCACCTGGGCCGAGGCGACCGGCAGGCGGTATTCGATCGGCATCGGGTCGCGGGCGCCGATCACGGCCATGGGCAACTTGCCGCCGGCCCGGCCGACGAAACTGGCGCCCATGCGCGACAGGGGCTCGGTCACCCGGGCCATGGGCCGCTTGTTCAGCGAGGCGTCGCCCGTGAAGATGGCGGTGATCGGATGGCCGGCGACAAGACCCATCAGAAGCCGAGCGCCGGTACCCGAATTGCCCATGTCGAGAATGTCGGCCGGCTCGATCAGGCCGCCGACGCCGACACCCTGGACCCGCCAGTGCCCTTCACCCAGGCGGGTGACGGTGGCGCCCAGCCGGCGCATGCATTCGGCGGTGTGAAGGACGTCGTCGCCTTCGAGAAGGCCGGTCACATCGGTTTCGCCCACCGCGACGCCGCCGAGAATCAGCGCGCGATGCGAGATGGACTTGTCCCCGGGGACCGTGACGGTGCCGGCCAGGGCCGGGCTGATCTTGGCGCTTTGGGCGGGCACTTTGGAGCCTTGATGTCCGAATCGACGAGCCGTGCACTTACCACGTCGCCAATCGCTTTGACAGACCGCGCACTTCATGGCAAAGCCAGCCCCTGAATTTTCGCTATCAGGGGAACACCATGGCCAAACCGGAATGGGGCGCGAAGCGGCAGTGCCTCGCCTGCGGCGCGCGCTTCTACGACATGGGTCGCGACCCGATCGTCTGCCCGAAGTGCGAAACCGTCTTCGAGCCCGACGCGGCCCTGAAGATTCGCCGCGTGCGGCCGGACGCCAAGGCCGCCAAGGCCAAGGTCGCGGCAGCGGCGGCCGTCGCCGCCAAGGTGGTCGATGACCTCGACGACGAGGATGTCGACGACGAGGAACGCGTCGCGCCGGTCGACGAGGACGACGAGGAAGAGGATGTCGGCATCGCCGAACTCGATGGCGACGAGGAAGACCTCATCGCCGCCGCCGACACCGTCGATGAAGATGGCGAGACCATCGACGTCGAGGACGCGGTCGAGGACGACGAGGATGTCGACGACACCCTGCTCGATACCGATGACGATCTCGAGGACGAGGATCTCGAGGACGTGGTCGACGCCGACCTCGATCTGGACGACGAAAAGGACCGCTGAAAAAAAGCTCTTGACCGGATCGCGGACCCTCACTATTGTCCGCGCTCCGCAGGGGACGCTACCAAGCGCAAGCAAAACGGTAGCAGAATCAGCGGCTTAGACGGTTTGGGGCCATAGCTCAGTTGGGAGAGCGCTTGAATGGCATTCAAGAGGTCAGGGGTTCGACTCCCCTTGGCTCCACCAACCGTCTGAAGACAAGGCAAGGGCGATCCGCGAGGGTCGCCCTTCTTGCTTTCTGGCCTTCTTCACATCGGGGATGATGGATGAGCGAGCCGAACGCCCAAAAGGCCTTTCCCGTGTCCTGGGAGCAATTGCACCGCGATACCCGTGCCCTGACCTGGCGCCTGACCGCCGGAGAACGGAAATACAAGGCCATCGTCTGCATCACCCGGGGCGGGCTGGTGCCGGCGCTGATCGTGGCCCGCGAATTGAACATTCGCCTGATCGACACGATCTGCATCGCCTCCTACCACGACTACAAGGAACAGGGCGAAAGCCAGATCATGAAGGGCATCGGGCCCGAACTGGCGGAACTGGCGGCCGATGGCGGCAGCGAGATCCTGCTGATCGACGATCTGGTCGACACCGGCAAGACCGCCCGCATCGTGCGCGACATGCTGCCCAGGGCGCATTTCGCCACGGTCTACGCCAAGCCCATGGGCCGGCCCCTGGTCGATACTTTCGTGACCGAGGTCAGCCAGGATACCTGGATCTATTTCCCCTGGGACATGGGCCTGTCCTTCGTGCCGCCCATCGTATCGTGAGGGTGAGGGGCCTTGTGCCCGCTACCCCTTGATTTTGGCGGGCCGATCGCCAGATCATAGGGGCGGCGATGCCTTCGGGGTCGCCGCATCAAGGCTCGCTCGATCGAGGGGTTCGCTGCATGTCCCGCCTGTCCGTGTTCAACAGTCCATTGCTGCTCGGTTTCGACCATATGGAGCGGGTGCTGGACCGGGTCGCCAAATCGGCGACCGATGGCTATCCGCCCTACAACATCGAACAGACGGGTCCTGATTCCCTGCGCATCTCCCTCGCCGTCGCGGGTTTCGCCCGCGAGGACCTGTCGGTCACGGTCGAGGAGAATCAGCTGATCGTGCGCGGCCGCCAGGCCCAGGACGACGGCAAGCGCGTCTATATCCACCGCGGCATCGCCGCCCGCCAGTTCCAGAAGGCTTTCGTGCTGGCCGAAGGGATCGAGATCGTGCGAGCTGGCCTCGACAACGGCCTCCTCCACATCGATCTGCGCCGTCCCGTGCCGGCGACGGTGGTGCGCACGATTCCGATCGACGGCGATCTGGGGGGCGAAGCCCAGATCCTGGGGCCGGACGAGGGGACGAAGGCGTCCCGCTGAAGCAAACGGGGCTGAAACGGCCCGTTAACCGGGATGTGCCCATGATGGGGCATCCAACGGAGGTGTTGAAATGATTGGTCACACGAATAGTGCCGACATGCGGCACATCAGCCAGGAAGACCTGGCCGGCCTCGGCAGCGGCGCGCTTGTCTATGTCAAGCCCATCGTCATCGACGGCAAGCCGGCGTTCTCGGTCCATGCCGCCGACGGCGCACCCCTGGCCCTGGCCGCCAACCGCGACCTGGCCTTCGCCGCCGCGATCCAGCACGAGATGCAGCCCGTCAGCGTGCACTGACAGCAGGCTCTCAGGTCGAAGTTTGCTTCGGCCTGAGAGAGATGAGGCGGTCGCGCACCGACGAGAAGGCAAAGCCCGTCATGAAGCCGATGACGATCGCCAGCCACGGTTTGTCCCGCGTGAAGTCTTCCAGCTTGTGATCGCCGAATCCGATGCTGAAGACGCCGGACCACAGCACGAATGCCGTGACATATCCGACGATCATGACGATGACGAAACGGGCCTTGGGGTCCCAGCGTCCCGGATCAAAGGACATGATGTCGGAATATTGAAGCGCATCCGGGCGGAGCAGGAATTCCGTCAAGGCACCGATGCCGCCACCCGCGGGAATCCACAGGGCGATGACCACGAGGGGCAACCACGAAGGGCTGGTGAACGTCGTTCCGCAAATGGTGACGGGACCCGACGCCACCGTGAGACATAGGGCCCCCAGAATCAGCAAGGGCAGCGACAATCGGGCCACCAGGCGCGTGAATTGCCACATGTACTTGCGACGGCTGGCATAGGCGGCATTGACGATATCGCGCTTCGCCAGTTCGAGATTGCCGCGCCCGATCTCGACCTTGGGCTCAGGCCCCACGATCTGCGCGGCGGCGAAGCCTATCCGCTCGATCAGGAACTTGCGGGTTGCCTTCTCGCGCTGAAAGAAGACGTCGACGCGGCCCGCGGCATCGGAAATGTCATCGACGAGGCGCTGCATGTCCGGCGGAATGGCAGGGCTGCTTCTTGTCCGGTGAAACGCGATCGTGCGCGGATCATCCTTGTCGGGCAGCAAACTATAGGCGGTGAAGGGGGATGCGGCGCCACTCGAGCCGCCGGGCGGTGGCGGTGGCGGTCCCGGTGGTGGTGGTGGCCCCGGTGGTGGCGGTGGTTCGGGGGAGGGTGTCGGCCCTGATGGTTCCGTATCCACGGCGTCCCCCTACCCTAATACGGCCTGTGGCATTCGGGACAGACCTCGTCGGGATCATTGATGATCACATATTGCACGAATTTTTCGGGATCACCTGTCCCGACCGAATCCGCGACGAAATCCCGAGAAGGCACGAGTGCCCCGTCGTTGATCAGGCCGATCAGCGTTTCGATTTCTTGAAACAGGGGGGAGCGCTGCGCTCCGCCCTGAGGCATCCGTTCCTCGATATCACGGATCAGCGCCGTCAAAGAGGTGGGCAGAGCGACGATGTTCGGCATGGTTTCCCCCATAGGAAGTCGCCTATGGGAGAGTACCATTTCCGGGTGGCATCGCAACCGTCGCCACCCCCTTCGGTGATGTTTTCCGCGCAGGGGGCGGCGGCGGGAAGGGGCGCCGAAGGCCCGAACCCGCCAGTGTCACCGCGATCGGATCAATGACGTCAGGCCGCGTGCGGCCTTGCGCTGTCGGTCAGCAGGGAATAGATCGCCTCGACCGAGTCGCCGTGGCGCAGCTTCTCGCAGGTTTCCTTGTCACGCAGCAGGCGCGACACCCGGGCGAGGGCCTTCAGATGATCAGCGCCCGCCCCCTGGGGGGCCAGCAGCAGGAAAATCAGGTCGACCGGCTGCTCGTCGATCGATTCGAAATCGATCGGCTGGCTCAGCCGCGCGAAGAGACCGAACAGACGGTCGATCTCGCTCAGCTTGCCATGAGGAATGGCGATGCCCTGGCCCACGCCCGTGGTGCCGAGGCGTTCCCGCTCGAGGAGGATGTCGAAGATCGTCCGCTCGTGCACGCCGGTAATCGCGGCGGCACGGGCGGACCACTCCATCCGAGCCTGCTTCTTGCCGTTCACCTTGAGATCGGCGATCACGCCCTCAGGGCTGATGATGGTGCTAAGCTCCAAGGGTACTGCCTCACACCGGGGCGCCTGCGGCGCGTTTATTCGGTTCGATCCAGCCGATATTGCCGTCCGGACGCCGATAGACGACGTTGAGGCCACCGTTGGCTCGATTCCGGAACATCATGGCCGGATGCGCGCCGAGATCAAGCCGGAACACCGCTTCGGACACGGTCAGGGTCTCGATTTCAGCCTCGTTTTCCGCGATCACCAGCGGATGATCGTTGCCCTGGGGGAGCGAGCTGTCGTCGCTTTCTTCCGGTTCGGGGGAAAGGATATAGGCAAGGGCCGGCTCCAGGGTGCGCACGGCGCCGTGGTGGTGATTCTTGAGGCGACGCTTGTGCCGGCGAAGACGCTTCTCGATGCGTTCCGCCGCGACCTCGAAGCTCGCGTAGATCTCGGTCCCGTCACCTTCGGCGACCACCGTCAGGCCGGCGCCGAAATGAACGGTGATGTCGGTGCGGAACAGATGCGCCTGGCGCGAGAAGGTCACGGTCGCATCGATCGGGCTGTCGTAATATTTGCCGATGACGGCGCCCAGACGCTCCGTGACATGGGTGCGAAGGGCTTCGCCGATGTCGATTTGTTTGCCGGAGATGATCAGCTTCATGCTTTTGCCTGCGCTTGAGGAAAGGGGCGCTTGGACGTCTCTGCCGCACCGCGGGCGACGCATCGCGTTGCGATGCAAACTCCCCCGAGGACGCATACGGACGACAGATCCGTCCCCTCATACTTACGAGCTAACGCCCCGGGTTTCCAGTAGGCAGCGCGAGGTTAGACCATTTTCCGCCCGGGGCACGCGTGGGTCAGCGCCGGCCGATGGCCTTCTGGCGGCGGCGTTCGGTGGACGAGCCGATGCCCATGGCCTCGCGGTATTTCGCGACCGTGCGCCTGGCGATGTCGATGCCGTCGCGCTTCAGCAACTCGACCAGCTTGTCGTCCGACAGAATCGCGTTCGGAACCTCGGCGTCGATCAGCTGGCGCAACCGATGGCGCACGGATTCGGCCGAATGGGCGTCCGAGCCATCGGTCGAGCCGATGGCGGCGGTGAAGAAGAATTTCATCTCGAACAGGCCGCGCGGCGTCCACACCCATTTGTTGGCGGTGACGCGCGACACGGTCGATTCATGCATACCGATCTCTTCGGCGATCGCCTTCAGGTTCATCGGCCGCAGATGGGCGATGCCGAAACGCAGGAAGGCATCCTGCTGGCGGACGAGCGAGGTCGCGACCTTCAGGATCGTGCGCGCCCGCTGGTCCAGCGCCTTCACCAGCCAGTTGGCCGAGGCGAGACAATCCGACAGATAGGCCTTGTCGTCCTTGCGCGTGGCGTCCGAGCCCGACAGGCGCGCGGCATAGCGCCGATCGATCAGCACCCGGGGCATGGTCTCGGCGTTCAGCTCGATCAGCCAGTCGCCATCGCTGCCCCGGCGGATGAAGACATCGGGAATGACCGCCTGCACAGGGGCCGTGTCGAAGGCATGACCCGGCTTGGGGTTGAGGGTGCGGATTTCCTTGATGATCTCGATGATCTCGTCCTCGTCGACGCCGGCATGGCGGGCGAGGGCGGCAAGATCACGCCGCGCGACAAGTTCGAGGTGGCGCAGGACGGCCGCCATCGACGGGTCGAGGCGGTCGGCCTCGCGGCACTGGATCTCCAGGCATTCCTGCAGCGAGCGGGCGAAGACGCCCGGTGGGTCCAGTTCCTGCAGGACGCGCAGCAGGGCTTCGAGCGCGACCTCGTCGATGCCAAGGCGGGCGGCGATATCCGCGCTCGATTCGGTCAGATAGCCGGCCTCGTCGAGGGAATCGACCAGATTGGCCGCCATCAGCCGGTCCGGGCCGGCCAGCGACAGTTCCGCCAATTGCGCCATCAGGTGATCACGCAGCGAGACGGCGGAAGCCAGGCGCTCGTCGCCGGAAAACTCGCTGTCGTCGAAATCGCCGCGCCCGCCGGCGCCGATGCCGGCCCAGTTGGTTTCGGTCAGATCATCCGGCCCCGGCGACGGCTGCGCCGCCCGGTCGGTCACCGAATCGTCGCCGAAGACGTTCTCGTAACCGTCCTGCAGGCTCGTCGCCTGCTGGCCCATGTCTGCCTGGTCGCGGATGTCCCGGTCGATGCCGACCGGCCCTTCGGTCGAAGGGCGCGGTCCGTCCCCGTCGGCCGGGTTATCGGCGGACGGGCGGTCGGCATCGCCGCCATCGTCACCGCTGCCTTCGTCACGGGTGAGCAGGGGATTCCGCTCGAGTTCCTGTTCGACGAAGGAGGCAAGCTCGATCTGGCTCAGCTGCAGAAGTTTGATCGCCTGCTGCAGCTGCGGGGTCATCACCAGCGACTGGCCTTGTCTTAGCTCCAGTCGTTGAGCGATCGCCATTGTCCCTACCTGTCAGAGGCTGAACCTGTCACCGAGATAGACGCGGCGGACGCCTTCATGGGCGACCACCTCGTCGGGGGTGCCCTCCATCAGGACCTGCCCCTCGTGAATAATGTAGGCCCTGTCGATCATGTCCAGCGTTTCGCGGACGTTGTGATCGGTAATCAGCACGCCGATGCCCCGGTCCTTCAAATGGCCGATCAGATTGCGGATGTCGTCGACCGCGATCGGGTCGATACCGGCCAGGGGTTCGTCCAGCAGGATGAAGGCGGGGCTGGTGGCGAGGGCGCGGGCGATTTCCACCCGGCGTCGCTCGCCGCCGGAAAGCGCAACCGACGATGTGTTGCGCAGATGGGCGATCGAGAATTCGGCCAGGAGATCGTCCAGCACCGCCTCGCGCCGGTCGCGTTCGGTCTCGACGATCTCCAGCACGGCGCGGATATTGTCCTCGACCGTCAGGCCCCGGAAGATCGAGGCTTCCTGTGGCAGATAGCCGATGCCAAGGCGGGCGCGGCGATACATCGGCAGGCTGGTCACGTCCTGCCCGTCGAAGAAGATGCTGCCGTAGTCGGGCGCGACAAGGCCCGAGATCATGTAGAAGCAGGTGGTCTTGCCGGCACCGTTCGGGCCGAGCAGGCCAACGACCTCGCCCCGCTGCAGATGCAGCGAGACGCCGCGCACCACGGGGCGCTTGTTGTAGATCTTGCCGATCGAATGGGCGACCAGGCCGGTTTCGGCGGCCGGCGCCGTGGTCTCCACCGGCGCGGCGAGCGTGTCCGTCATTGCGCCTTCTGCCCGCCCGTCTTCTGTTCGGGCACGATCAGACCCTGGACGCGACCTTCGCCGCCGGCCGCGCCGCCCCCCGTCATCACGCTGCGCCCGGTGCGCAGGTTGACGGTGAGTTCCTTGCCCTTCAGGACATTCTCGCCGCGGGTCAGGATGACGTTGCCGGTCATGACCACGACCCCGGCGGCGGGGTCGTAGACCGCGCTCTCGCCCTGGGCCGTGTCTTCCCTGGCGGTGACGAAGACATTGCCGCGGGCGACGATCCGCTTGATGCCCGACGGGCCGGCGCCGGCCTCGCCCCCGGCGATATTGCCGCCGGCATAGGTCACCTCGAGGCGGTCGGCGCGCAGGATCATGTCGGCCTGGGTGACCTTGACGTTGCCGACGAAGACGGCGGACGAGCTCTGATCCGTCACCTCGAGGCTGTCGGCCAGGATTTCGATCGGCGCGCTCGAATTGAAATTCAGGCGCGGCGGACCCGGCTGGGTCGCCGTCTGGGCCAGGGCCGCGGGGGTGCCGGTCATCAGGCCCGTGGCCAGAAGCGTGGCAAGACCAAGGACGGTGGCATGGCGCAGGACTCGAACAGCTTTCGTCATTCTCCGTTCCTCGGCTGACCGCTCGCGGGGGCGGCGGGGGGGGATGCGTCCCGCGGCGTGATCACGACCTTGACCTGACCATCGAAGCGCATCACATGGCCGCCATCGCTGGCGCTCATGGCATTGGCCTCGATCTGGCCGGTGGGGCCGAAGGCTATTACCCGCTTGTCGCTCGAAGCCGTGCCTTTGGCAAGGTCGAGACGCACGCTTTCCAGTTTCACCTGGTGTCCGTCGGAAAGTGTGACCGTGACGCCGCCCTCGAGATCGAGGGTTTCCGCCTTCAGACGGTAGAGACCGGCGGCGGCGATCACATGGACCGGCTTGCCGTCCTCGGTCGCCATGTCGGCCTTGATGTCGCTGAGGGTGACCTGGGTCGGCTCCAGACCGTCGGCGGTCGCCTTGGCGGCGGTCACCGTGTAGGGCCGGCCCTTGTCGTCGACGCCGGTCAGGACCGGGGCGATCATTTCGAGGCCGTCGGCCCTGATTTCGGTGTCGGCCCACGACAGCGCCGCTTCCTGCCGGCTCTCCAGCGACGGCCACAGCAGGACGGCGCCCAGAAGGCCGACCGCGACCAGCGGCAGGACGATTTTCATCAGGCCGACGAAACGGCTGTAGCTGCGGCCGGCCGAACGGGGATGGGGGGTCTGCACCGACAGGGCCGGTCCCCGCTTGGGCGACAGGGTCGGGCGGGCCATATCAGGCGACCTTCGCGCGCAGCAGATCGTGGATATGCAGGATCCCGACCGGGCGGCCATTGCCGTCGACGACGAAGAGCGCGGTGATCGCCTTGCTGTTCATGATGAACAGGGCTTCGGCGCCCAGCGCGTTTTCGGTCGTGGTGCGCGGGTTGCGGTTCATCACCTCGCCGGCGCCAAGGGTCAGGAGGCCGGGGCCCATCTTGCGGCGCAAGTCGCCGTCGGTGATGACCCCGACCAGACGCCCCGCCGAATCGACGACGCCGGCACAGCCGAAATGGCCCGAGGTGATGGTCAGGATCACCTGGTCCATGCGGGTCTGCGCCGTGGTCAGTGGAATCTCCTCGCCCCGATGCATCAGCGCGCTGACCTTCACCAGGCTGTCGCCCAGCTTGCCGCCGGGATGGAACGACTTGAACTGTTCGGTGGTGAAGCCGCGCCGCGCCATCAGGGCGACCGCCAGCGCATCGCCGAGGGCAAGCTGCATGGTGGTCGACGTGGTGGGGGCAAGGCCGAGCGGACAGGCCTCCGGCGCGGCCGGCAGGGCGAGCAGGATGTCTGAGGCCAGGGCAAGGGTGCTGGTCGCGCCCGAGGTGATGGCGATCAGGCAGATGCCGTGGCGCCGCGTGTAGGCGACGATGTCGGCCAGTTCCTTGGTCTCGCCCGAATTGGACAGGCAGATCACGACATCGTCCGGCGTGATCATGCCAAGGTCGCCGTGGCTGGCTTCCGCCGGGTGAACGAATTGCGCGGGCGTGCCGGTCGAGGCCATGGTGGCGGCGATCTTGCGCCCGACGAGGCCCGATTTGCCCATGCCGGAAACCGCGACCCGGCCCTTCGACGTGGCGATCCGCTCCACCGCGGCCTCGAAGGCGCCATTCAGCGAATCGGAAAGGGCCGCGAGGCCATCGGCCTCCATGGCGATGACGCGGCGGGCTTCGGCAAGGTCGGTGGAAATAGTGCTCAATTTCATGCTCGCTTGGCGGCCGGTCTTGGTCACGGCCGGGCCGCCGGCCAGGACCCGGAGCAGGAGGTGGGACGCCCGTGGCGTCGAGCCCCGAGCCTAGTGAGCAAATATGTCGACTTCGGGCCAACCTTCAAGATCGAGCAGGGCCCGCGTCGGCAGGAAGTCATAGCAGGCCCTGGCCATCGCCGTCCGACCCTCGCGGGCGAGCAGGGCATCGAACTTGGCCTTCAGGGTGTGAAGGTACAGCACGTCCGAGGCGGCATAGACCATCTGGGCCTCGGACAGGTCCGGGGCGCCCCAGTCTGAGGTCTGCTGCTGCTTCGAGATCTCGATGCCGGCCAGTTCCTTGCACAGATCCTTGAGGCCGTGGCGATCGGTGAAGGTGCGCACCAGCTTCGACGCGATCTTGGTGCAATAGACGGGGGCCGTCAGCGCGCCAAGGCCATGGTAAAGGGCGGCGATATCGAAGCGGGCGAAATGAAACAGCTTCAGGACCTGGGGGTCCGTCAGCAGCCGCGCCAGATTCGGTGCCGACTTCTGACCGAGGGCGATCTGCACCAGATGGGCGTTGCCGTCGCCGGACGAGAGCTGGACGAGACACAGCCGGTCACGATGGGGGTTCAGCCCCATGGTCTCGGTGTCGATGGCAACAACGGGGCCGAGGTCGAGGTCGGCCGGGAGATCGCCCTTATGGAGCGTCACGGTCATGGCGCGGCCTCAATCGGGTGAGGGGGGTCGCTGTGGTGCCCAGGAAAAGACTCGAACTTTCACGCCCTTACGGGCACTAGTACCTGAAACTAGCGCGTCTACCAATTCCGCCACCTGGGCAGGTGCGAGGCCGGGTTGATACCGCTCTGCCCGATGCTTGTCAACGCCCTCATGAAAAATTCTGCTGGCCTCGCCGATTGCCAAGGCAGGGCCGCCCCGGCTAACGTCCGCACCCATATTCCTACAGTAGAAGAGGTCCATCATGGCCGAAGTCGTCGGCATCGCCGGTGAGCAGCTGCGCCAGTTCGTCGCCCGCATCGAGCGTCTGGAAGAAGAGAAGGCGGCCCTCGCCGCCGATATCCGCGAGGTCTACGCCGAAGCCAAGGGCAATGGCTTCGACACCAAGGTGCTGCGCCAGGTGATCCGCCTGCGCAAGATCGACAAGGCCGAGCGTCAGGAGATGGACGCCATCCTCGAGCTTTATCTCGAAGCCCTCGGCATGTTCGAGAGCGGCGTCGGCGACACCGAAGACTGAAGGCCTAAAGCCTTGGCAGCCGGGGGCGCCGCCCCCATATCGCCAACAGGTTCTTGTGACGGGACAGGTCGATGAGCGAAGCGAAGCGGAACGAGGAACTGGGCGTCTTGCCCGAATGGGATCTGAGCGATCTTTACCCGGGCCTCGATTCGCCCGAGCTGGCGGCGGCCTTCGACGAGGCGGGCGCGGCGGTGAAAGCCTTCGCCGCCCGCTATCAGGGCAAGCTCGAATCACTCTCCGGCGACGACGTGGGCGCGGCCCTCGTCGAATACGAAAAGCTGCAGGACCTGATGGGGCGCATCGGCTCCTACTCAGGCCTCGTCTATGCCGGCAACATGGCGGACGAGAAGATCGCCCAGTTCCAGCAGACCGCGCAGGAGAAGCTGACCGATATCTCGAGCGATCTCCTGTTCTTCACCCTCGAGCTGAACAAGCTCGATGACGAGGTGCTGGAAGCGAAGCTCGCCGAATCGCCGAAGCTCGCCCATTACCGGCCCTGGCTGCGGGATCTCCGGGCCTATCGCCCGCATCAGCTGTCCGACGAGATCGAGAAGCTGCTGCACGAGAAATATGTCGCCGGCCGCGCCGCCTGGACCCGCCTGTTCGACGAGACCTTCGCCGCGCTGCGCTTCTCGATCGACGGCAAGGAGCTGACCTCGGCCGAGGCGCTGCACCTGATGTCGGACCGCGCTCCCGAGGTGCGGAAGAAGGCGGCCGATGCCCTGTCGGAGGTCTTCGCCAAGAACATCCGGCTCTTCGCCCTGATCACCAACACGCTCGCCAAGGACAAGGAGATCGAGGACCGCTGGCGTCACTATGCGACGCCGGCCTCGGCCCGCCATCTGTCCAACGCGGTCGAGGCCGAGGTGGTCGATGCCCTCGTGACCGCCGTTCGGGCGGCCTATCCCCGGCTGTCCCATCGCTATTACGCGCTGAAGGCCAAATGGTTCGGGGTCGAGGCGCTGAACGCCTGGGATCGCAACGCGCCGCTGCCCGATGGTGACGACCGGACGATTTCCTGGACCGAGGCGAAGGACACCGTGCTCGGCGCCTATGGCGATTTCTCGCCGGAGCTGGCCCATATCGGCAGGCGCTTCTTCGACGCGGCCTGGATCGACGCGCCGGTTCGCCCCGGCAAGTCGCCGGGCGCCTTCGCCCATCCGACCGTGCCGTCGGCCCATCCCTATCTCTTGCTGAACTATCAGGGCAAGACGCGGGACGTCATGACCCTCGCCCATGAACTGGGCCACGGCGTGCACCAGGTGCTGGCGGCGGCCCAGGGGCCGCTGATGGCGGATACGCCCCTGACCCTCGCCGAGACGGCGTCGGTCTTCGGCGAGATGCTGACCTTCCAGGCCCTGCTGCGCAAGGAGACAGACCCCGCCCGCCGCAAGATCCTGCTCGCGACCAAGGTCGAGGACATGATCAACACGGTGGTGCGCCAGACCGCCTTCTACCAGTTCGAATGCCGCGTCCACGACGAGCGCCGCAAGGCCGAGCTGACGGCGGAGCGCATCGGCCAGATCTGGCTGGAGATCCAGAGCGAGAGCCTCGGCCCCGCGATCCGCATGAATCCGGGCTACGAGACCTATTGGTGCTACATCCCGCATTTCATCCATTCGCCGTTCTACGTCTATGCCTATGCCTTCGGCGACTGCCTGGTGAATTCGCTCTATGCCGTCTACGAAGGCGCGGAAAGCGGTTTCCAGCAGAAATATCTCGAGATGCTGAAGGCGGGCGGTACCCTGCGGCACAAGGAGTTGCTCGCGCCCTTCGGCCTCGATGCCTCCGACCCGGCCTTCTGGTCGAAGGGCATGGATGTCGTCGCCGGCCTGATCGACCAGCTGGAGGCGATGTAACACGATGACTGACGAGCGGGACGCGGAGGGCAATCGCCTCGCCAGCCGTGCCCGCCGTTACGCGAAGGTGACCAGTGCCGTCGGCGGCATGGCCCTGCGCGAGGCCGGTCGCCGTCTGACCGGCGGCGAGGCCGATTACGCCAGGATCGCGGCCGAGATGCGCCGCGTGCTGGGCGGGCTGAAGGGCCCCCTGATGAAGGTCGCGCAGATCATCGCGACCGTGCCCGACGCGGTGCCCGAGGAATTCGCCAAGGAACTGGCGACATTGCAATCGCAGGCGCCCGCCATGGGCTGGCCCTTCGTCCGCCGCCGGATGAGCGCCGAACTCGGCCCCGACTGGCGCGGCCGCTTCGCCGATTTCGCGCATGAAGCGGTGGGGGCGGCGTCGCTCGGCCAGGTGCACCGGGCGACGGCCCATGACGGCACGGCGCTGGCGATCAAGCTGCAATATCCCGACATGCTCTCCGCCGTCGAGGCGGATCTGAAGCAGTTGAAACTCGCCCTGTCGATCCACAAGCGCATGGACGGCGTGATCGATACCGCCGAGATCTACGAGGAAATCTCCGACCGCCTGCGGGAAGAGCTGGATTACATCCGCGAAGCCGCCCACATGCGGCTTTATGCCGAAATTCTCGGCGGGGAGGCGCATATCCGCGTGCCCCGGCCCCTGGCCGAATTGTCGACCCGGCGCCTGCTGACCATGAGCTGGCTGGAGGGCACGCCCATCCTCGACTGGAAGGGTGCGGCGGAAGAACAGCGCAACCATCTGGCCGAGGTCCTGTTCCGCGCCTGGTGGCTGCCCTTCGCCCGCCTCGGCGTCATTCACGGCGATCCGCACCTGGGCAATTACACGGTGCTGGGCGATGCCGAAGGCATCAACCTCCTCGACTACGGCTGCGTGCGCATCTTCCCGGCGAGTTTCGTTAGCGGCGTCGTCGAGCTTTATCACGCGCTGCGCATGGGGGACCGCGACCGCGCGGTTCATGCCTATGAAACCTGGGGCTTCCGCGCGCTCTCGGCCGAATTGATCGAGACCCTGAACATCTGGGCGCGCTTCATCTACGGCCCGCTGCTCGACGACCGGGAACGCACGATCGCCGATGGCGTCTCCCCCGCCGAGTACGGAAGGCGCGAGATGATGGAGGTTCACGGCAGGCTGAAGGCGCTGGGGCCGCTGCGGCCGCCCCGGGAATTCGTCTTCATGGACCGGGCCGCCATCGGCCTCGGCGCCGTCTTCCTGCACCTCGGCGCCAGGCGCAAGTGGTACCGGCTGTTCAACGAGGCGCTGGAAGGCTTCGACGCGGACCTCCTGGCCGGACGCCAGCAGGCCGCCCTCGACAGGGCCGGCATTCCCGCGCCCTGAGGTCGGTGATCGCTGGCCCCTATCGGGATTTGGCCGCATGATATCCACGGGGGCAGGACGGGGGCGCCGCTTCTGCCGGATATCATTCGGACAAGGAGGGGGCCATGATCCTCGGGCTGTCGGTGCAGGATTTCACGCTGTTTCACGTCATTCTTTCCCTGGTCGGCATCGGCTCCGGCTTGGTCTGGCTGCTTGGCCTCGTCGCCGGCCGCTGGCTGCCGGTCTGGGATGGCGCCTTCCTGATGACGACCGTCGCGACCACGCTGACCGGATTCCTGTTTCCGATCACGGTCTTCACCCCGGCGCTCGGGGTCGGGCTGATCTCGACGCTGGCCCTCACCATCGCGATCGTGGCGCGTTACGCCTTCCATCTGCGGGGCCGCTGGCTGGGCGTGCATGTCGGCGCGGCGGCGCTGGCGCTCTATCTCAACGCTTTCGTCGCCGTGGTGCAGTCCTTCCTCAAGATCGGGGCACTGAACGCGCTCGCCCCCAACGGGAATGAACCGCCCTTCGCCCTGGCGCAAGGGATCGTCCTCGTGATTGTCGCATCGCTCGGCTTCCTGGCCTGGCGGCGGCGGGCGCATCCGTGAAGCCGTCGCCGCCATCAGGGACGAGCTTCAGTCCCTGAAGTCACCCGGCGCGATGCCGTGGCGGGTCAGCTTGTCGTAGAAGGTCTTGCGCGGCAGGCCCAACTCGTCGATCACCGCGGGCACATTGCCCCGGTGACGCTGCAACGCCTCGCGCAGCAGCGCGGCCTCGAAGGCGGCGACCCGCTCGGGCAGGGTGCCGCCGGCGGGCGGGGGCGGGGTATCGTCCGGCACGTCGTCGTCGCCGAGGCCGAGCACCAGCCGTTCGGCGAAATGGGCCAGTTCGCGCACATTGCCGGGCCAGTCGTGGGCCAGCAGGCGGCGGCGCAGGGCATCGGTCATCTCCGGCCGTTCGCGGCCGAAGCGGGCGGCGGCGCGGCCCGCGAAATGGCCGAACAGCAGGGGAATATCGTCCTGCCGCTCGCGGAGGGGTGGGATGCGCAGGGTCACGACATCGAGGCGATAGGCGAGGTCGGCGCGAAAGCCACCTTCCTTGGCCGCCCGGGCGAGATCGATCTTGGTCGCAGCGACCACCCGCATGTCGATGCGCCGGCCCGTGTTACCGCCGAGCGGCGTCACCTGCCGGTCCTCGAGCACGCGCAGCAGCTTGGTCTGCAGGGCCAGCGGCATGCTCTCGATCTCGTCGAGGAACAGGGTGCCGCCATCCGCCAGCTCGATCTGGCCGATGCGTTTCTTCTGGGCGCCGGTGAAGGCGCCGGCCTCGTGACCGAATAACTCGCTGTCGATCACGCTTTCGGGTAGGGCACCGCAATTGAGCGCGACGAGGCGCTTCGCCCGCCGCCGCCCCCATTGGTGCAGCGCCTGGGCGACCATTTCCTTGCCCGAGCCGGTCTCGCCGAGGACGAGGACGTCGACATCGAGATCGGCGAGGCTGCGGATGCGGGCGCGCAGGGCCTGCATGGCGGGGCTGACGCCGACCAGCGGCGCCTCGCCCGACGCGGCGTCGAGCGCGGCCTTCAGGGCGCGGTTCTCCAGGACGAGGCGGCGGCGGTCGGCGGCGCGGCGCACGCTCTCGATCAGGCGATCGGCGGGATAGGGTTTGGCGATGAAATCATAGGCGCCTTCGCGCAACATCGCGACGGCGGTTTCGATATCACCATGGCCAGTGATCAGGATGACCGGCAATTCGGCATCGCGCGCCTTCAGGCGGCGGAACAGCTCGATCCCGTCCAAGCGCGGCATCCGCAGGTCGGTGACGACGACGCCGGGAAAATCGGCATCGATCGCTTCCAGCGCCGAAGCGGCATCGGCGAAGCACTGCACAGCGAAACCGGCGAGGCCGAGGCTCTGGGCATTGGCGGCACGGATGTCGGCCTCGTCGTCGACGAAGGCCACGGGGAAAGCGGTGGGGAAGGGCTGGGGATCGGTCATGCGCGGCGCAGCCTCACGGTGAACAGGGCGCCGCCCGCCGGCGCTTCGCCGGCTTCGAGGCTGCCGCCCAGATCCTTGACGATATCGCCCGAAATGACGAGGCCGAGGCCGAGGCCCGCCGGTTTCGTCGTCACGAAGGGCGTGAACAGCCGGGCGCGCACCTCGGGCGACAGGCCGGGGCCATTGTCGGCGACGGAGACTTCGACCGTGTCCGCCGTCGCCCGCGCCGCGATGGTGATGCGCGGCACGCCGGACACGGCGTCGAGGGCATTCTGCAGCAGGTTGACCAGGACCTGTTCCAGCCGCACCGGATTGCCGAGGGCGGCGGGCAGGTCGACCGGAATATCCCGGGTGATCTCCGCCCCCTGGCGCCGCAGCCGGGGGCCGAGCAGCAGCAGCGCGCCGTCGACGACGGCCGACAGGCTGACCGGGCCGGTTGCGCGGCCGGCCCGGCGGGCGAAATTGCGCAGCTGGCCGGTGATGACGCCGATCTTCTCGGTCAGGCCGGCGATGAGGCCGAGGTTGGCGCGGGCGGTCGCCGTGTCGCCCCGATCGATGAAGGCACCGGCATTGTCGGCATAGGAGCGGATGGCGGCGACCGGCTGGTTGATCTCATGGGCGACACTGGCGGCGATCTGGCCGAGAATGGCCAGGCGATTGGCCTGGGCCAGTTCGTCCTGCAACTGCTGGCGTTCCGCGATCTCGCCCGACAGGCGCGTGTTGGCGGCGACGAGGTCGCGGGTGCGGTCCTCGACCTCGGCTTCCAGTTCGCGGCGGCGGGCGATGTCCTGGTGCTGGCGCTCGATCGCGCGCTGGCGGCGGCGCAGGTAAATCCCGGCCGGCCCGATCACGACGAGACTGCCGAGAAGGGCGAGGAGC
This sequence comes from Zavarzinia sp., assembly GCA_025869435.1. Taxonomy (GTDB): domain Bacteria; phylum Pseudomonadota; class Alphaproteobacteria; order Zavarziniales; family Zavarziniaceae; genus Zavarzinia. The sequence goes on along the minus strand of JAOZVS010000154.1, from coordinate 2,578 downwards.
GCGGCCGAGAGTTCCGCCTGTCGTGTAACGGGCTGGATCCCGCGCAGCAGCATCAGGGTCCAGCTCGTCGTCGGCACCGGGACAGTGGCGCTGACGAAGCGCGCGCCGCCGATCCGCAGCATGTCGCCCGCCCGGTCGGTGACCGGCAGCGGGGCGAGGGGGGCGGCGCCGAACTGGAGCGAGGCGCGCGTCGCCTCGATCGTCGCGGCGTCGAGGGGGCTCAGGGTGTGGAAACGCCAGTCCGCCCGGTCGGTCAGCAGGACGACGCCCTTGTCGTCGGTCACCAGCACCGGGTCGGGGTCCGCGGCCCATTCGTTTTCCAGCCCGTCGAATTCGACCTTGATGACGACGACGCCAAGACCGTCGCGCAGGCGCCGGGCCAGATAGAGGCCGGGCTTGTTCGACTTGGTGCCGAGGGCGAAATGCTCGGCCGCGCCGCTCGCCAGCGCCGCCTTGAAATAGGGCCGGAAGTCGTAGCGCTGGCCGACGAAACTGTCGGGCTCGCGCCAGTTGCTGGCGGCCACGGTCAGGCCCTCGCGGTCCATGACATAGATGACGCCGACGCGGGTATCGCGGCTCAAGGTCTCCAGCTTGCGGTTCAGGGCGGATATCACCTCGGCATCCCCCGCCCTTGTCAGGGCATCGGCGACATCCGGGTCCTCGGCCAACACCACGGGGAGGGAGCGGTGTTTCTCGATCTCGGCGCGCAGCACGGCGAGTTTCAGCCGGGCATCGGTCGCGACCTGCGCCCTGGCCCCCGCGAGGGCGCGGTCGCGTGCCTCGGTGACGGCGAAGACCATGGCGCCAAGGCACAGCAGCAAGCCGACAAGGGTGAAGACCACCCACGCGCGCCTGTGCGGATTTCCGCCCAAGACCATCCTCCCCCTTGTGCGGACTATCGCACGAAGGCCCTGGCCCCCGCCGATTTGCCCCTGCGATTTCAATCACTTGGCAAAGTCGTAGCGGGTTTTTCGGGCTGGCACAATGCTTGCGGACGGGAAGCCGTCGTCCGGCGCCGCCGGGCCGGGGCCGAGATGCCGACAAGGCATCCGGCATAACTCAGGGAGGGTTCCCCATGGCAGGTTTCGCGCCGGTCGCCGCTGAACAGCAACGCCGTCCGTTCTACAAGGTGCTCTATTTCCAGGTGCTGATCGCGGTCGCCGCGGGCATCCTGCTCGGCCATTTCTCGCCGGTGCTGGGCGCCGACCTGAAGCCCCTGGGCGATGCCTTCATCAAGCTCGTCAAGATGATCATCGCGCCGGTGATCTTCCTCACCGTGGTGACCGGCATCGCCGGTTCCGACAATCTGTCCAAGGTCGGGCGCGTCGGCGCCAAGGCCTTCATCTATTTCCTGATCTTCTCGACCCTCGCCCTCGTCCTCGGCCTCATCGTCGCCAATGTCGTTCAGCCAGGCACGGGGCTGCATATCGACCCCGCCAGCCTCGACGGCAAGGCGGTCGCCGACTATGCCCAGAAGGCGCATGAACAGTCGCTCGTCGGCTTCCTGATGAACATCATCCCGGCGACCGCCGTGGGCGCCTTCGCCTCGGGCGAGATCCTGCAGGTGCTGTTCTTCTCGGTCGTCTTCGGCGTCGGCCTCGCCCTCGCGGGCGAGAAGGGCAAGCCGGTGACGGCGCTCCTCAAGTCGCTGTCGGCCGCGGTCTTCTCGATGGTGAACATCCTGATGAAGGCGGCGCCGGTCGGGGCCTTTGGCGCCATGGCCTTCACCATCGGCAAATATGGCATCGGTTCGATCGCCAATCTCGCCCTGCTGGTCGGCACCTTCTATCTGACCGCCATCCTCTTCGTCGTCGGCGTCCTCGGCGTCGTCGCCCGGGTCAACGGCTTCTCGATCCTCAAGCTGCTGCGCTACATCAAGGGCGAACTGCTGCTGGTGCTCGGCACCTCCTCGTCGGAATCGGCGCTGCCGGCGGTGATGGACAAGCTGGAGCGGGCCGGCTGCTCGCGCTCGGTCGTCGGTCTCGTCGTCCCCACCGGCTATTCCTTCAACCTCGACGGCACCAATATCTACATGACCATGGCGGCGCTCTTCATCGCCCAGGCAACGGACACGCATCTCGCCCTCGGCGACCAGATCCTGCTGCTGCTGGTCGCCATGCTGTCGTCGAAGGGCGCGGCGGGCGTGACGGGTTCGGGCTTCATCACCCTCGCCGCGACGCTGTCGGTGGTGCCTTCGGTGCCGGTCGCCGGCATGGCCCTGATCCTCGGCATCGATCGCTTCATGTCGGAATGCCGGGCCCTGACCAACTTCATCGGCAACGCCGTCGCGACCATCGTCGTCGCCCGCATGGAAGGCGAGCTGGACACCGACCGCCTCGCCCTCGCCCTCGACGGCCATGCCGTGCCCGAGATCGACGCCGATCTGGACGCCGTGCCCGTGCCCGTGCTCGCCCGCCAGGCCGCAGAGTAATCTGACCCGGCCGGACCCCCAAGCCCCCCATCCCTGGGACGTACGGCCGGCAGAAGGCCGGAAGAGGTGCATCTCTTCCGGCCTTTGTCTTGTCCTCGATATAGGGACACGATACCGATTTGCGGCGGGCGGGGCGGTGGTGCAAAG
>JAOZVS010000153.1:22441-26544 GCA_025869435.1 Zavarzinia sp. | reverse complement strand
TCTACATCGACGAAGTCGACAAGATCAGCCGCAAGTCCGACAACCCGTCGATCACGCGCGACGTCTCGGGCGAGGGTGTGCAGCAGGCCCTGCTGAAGATCATGGAAGGCACGGTCGCCAGCGTGCCGCCCCAGGGTGGTCGCAAGCATCCGCAGCAGGAATTCCTGCAGGTGGACACGACCAACATCCTGTTCATCTGCGGCGGCGCCTTCGCCGGCCTCGAGCGGATCATCGCCGGCCGTCGCCAGGGCAAGTCGATCGGCTTCGGCGCCGAGGTGAAGGGGCCGGACGATCGGGGCACCGGCGAGATCCTGAAGGATGTCGAACCCGAGGATCTGCTGAAATTCGGCCTGATCCCGGAATTCGTCGGCCGCCTGCCGGTGCTCGCCACGCTGAACGACCTCTCGGAAGAGGCGCTGGTGGAAATTCTCTCGGTGCCGAAGAACGCGCTGCTCAAGCAGTACCAGCGTCTCTTCGACATGGAGAACACCAAGCTGTCCTTCACCGAGGATGCGCTGAAGGCCGTCGCCCGCCGGGCGATCGCCCGCAAGACCGGCGCCCGTGGTCTGCGCTCGATCATGGAGCAGATCCTGCTCGAGACCATGTTCGAGCTGCCGACCCTCGACGGTGTCGAGGAAGTCGTGGTCAATGCCGAGGTCGTCGATGGCCGGGCCCGCCCGCTCTATTCCTACGCGGAGCGGCGCGAAGACAAGGCGAGCGGTGCCTGAGGGCCTCGCATTCCCCATCCTGATCGGCGCCCCCCTTGAATGGGGGCGCCGGCACCCTCACATCGTTAATAATTCAAGCCGCCAGATGGTCACCCTGAAGGCGGCGAGAAGTCTGTCCCCCCTGCGGGCGACGGGATCGGTGCCGCTCTCGGGCCGGTCCTGCTTCGGCCCATTCTGAAAGACAGCCCATGAGCAATAAAACCGAGCAAGGCGACGCCCAGGTTTATGCGGTTCTGCCCCTGCGGGACATCGTCGTCTTTCCGCACATGATCGTGCCGTTGTTCGTCGGGCGCGAAAAGTCGGTCAAGGCCCTTGAAGATGTCATGAAGGACGACAAGCAGATCCTGCTCGTCGCCCAGCGCAACGCCGCCCAGGACAATCCGACGGAAAAGGACGTCTATGACGTCGGCACCATCGCTTCGGTCCTGCAGCTGCTGAAACTGCCGGACGGCACCGTGAAGGTGCTGGTCGAGGGCGGATCGCGCGCGCGCATCGTCGACTTCGTCGAGAACGAAGCCTTCTTCCAGGCCCGTGCCGTGTCCGTGCCGGACGAGGACAGCGACAAGCACGAGGTTGACGCCCTCGCGCGCTCGGTCGTTTCCCAGTTCGAGCAATATGTGAAGCTGAACAAGAAGGTCCCGCCCGAGGTTCTCGTTTCGGTCAACCAGATCGACGATCCGTCGAAACTGGCCGATACCGTCGCCTCGCATCTCGCGACCAAGGTCGCCGACAAGCAGGAAGTGCTGGAAATCACCACGGTTTCCGAGCGCCTGGAGAAGGTCTACGGCCTGATGGAAGGCGAGATCGGCGTGCTGCAGGTCGAGAAGAAGATCCGCAGCCGCGTGAAGCGCCAGATGGAGAAGACCCAGCGCGAGTACTATCTGAATGAGCAGATGAAGGCCATTCAGAAGGAACTGGGCGAGGGCGAGGAAGGCCGCGACGAAGTCGCCGAGATCGAGGAGCGGGTCAAGAAGACCAAGCTCTCGAAGGAAGCGAATGAAAAGGCGATGGCCGAGATCAAGAAGCTGCGCTCGATGTCCCCGATGTCGGCCGAGGCGACAGTGGTCCGCAACTACCTCGACTGGCTGCTGTCGATTCCGTGGGGCAAGAAGTCCAAGGTCAAGAAGGACATCCGCGAGGCCCAGAAGGTTCTCGACACGGACCACTATGGTCTCGAGAAGGTCAAGGAACGCATCCTCGAATATCTGGCCGTGCAGCAGCGCGCGACCAAGGTGAAGGGGCCGATCCTGTGCCTCGTCGGTCCTCCCGGCGTCGGCAAGACCTCGCTCGGCAAGTCGATCGCCAGGGCGACGGGGCGGCAGTTCATCCGCATGTCGCTGGGCGGCGTGCGCGACGAGGCCGAGATCCGCGGTCATCGGCGGACCTACATCGGCTCGATGCCCGGCAAGATCATCCAGGCGATGAAGAAGGCCAAGGCGTCCAACCCGCTGTTCCTTTTGGACGAGATCGACAAACTCGGCCAGGACTTCCGGGGCGATCCGTCGTCGGCTCTCCTCGAGGTGCTGGATCCCGAACAGAACGCGACCTTCGCCGACCACTATCTCGAAGTGGACTACGATCTGTCGGATGTGATGTTCGTGACCACGGCCAACTCGCTGCGGATGCCACAGCCGTTGCTGGACCGCATGGAGATCATCCGCATCGCCGGTTACACGGAAGATGAGAAGGTCGAGATCGCCAAGCGGCACCTGATCGACAAGCAGGTGAAGGAACACGGCCTGAAGAAGGGCGAATGGGCGATCACCGACGAAGCCCTGCGCGACCTCGTGCGCTACTACACCCGCGAAGCGGGCGTGCGCAGCCTCGAGCGCGAAATCGCCAATCTGACAAGAAAGGCGATCCGCGAGATCCTGCAGGACGGCGTTTCCGCGATCACGGTCACGTCCGAGAACCTCGAGAAATATGCCGGCGTGAAGCGTTTCCGCTTCGGCGAGATCGACGAGGAAGATCAGATCGGCGTGGTGACGGGCCTGGCCTGGACCGAAGTCGGCGGCGAGTTGCTGCAGATCGAATCCGTGCTGCTGCCCGGCAAGGGCAAGGTGACCACCACCGGCAAGCTCGGCGACGTGATGCAGGAATCGATCTCGGCGGCGACCTCCTATGTTCGCAGTCGGGCGGCGTCCTTCGGCATCAAGCCGACGGCCTTCGAGAAGAGCGATATCCATGTCCATGTGCCGGAAGGGGCAACCCCGAAGGACGGCCCCTCGGCCGGTGTCGGCATGGCGACCTCGATCGTCTCGGTGCTGACCCAGATCCCGGTGCGGCGCGACATCGCCATGACCGGCGAGATCACGCTGCGTGGCCGGGTGTTCCCGATCGGCGGCCTGAAGGAAAAGCTCCTGGCGGCCCTGCGGGGCGGCATCAAGACGGTGCTGATCCCGAAGGACAACGAGAAGGACCTGGCCGAGATTCCGGACAATGTGAAGGCCGGGCTCGAGATCGTGCCGGTCAGCACGGTGGACGAAGTCCTGGCGAGGGCCCTGACCCGGCCGGTCGAGCCGATCGAATGGGCACCGCCGCCGGAGGCTCAGCCCGCCGCCGAAGTGAAGGCGGACGTGGATACGCTGGTCACGCATTGACCTGAATGCACAAATGCACGCCGCCGGCACACGACAAATGTGTCGGCGGCTTTTTTTTAGGCGTTCAGAATGGCGGAAATCCTCGGTTTTTTGCTTTGACGCCCCATGGGGCGGCTCTTAAGATCGCGGCGATTCCGGCGGGCATTTCGGCCGGAACGAACAACCTCATCAAGGGGGCGAGAGTGGCTAATAAGAACGATCTCATCGCGGCAGTCGCTGACTCGGCCGGTCTTTCCAAGGCGGACGCGGGTCGCGCCGTCGACGCCGTTTTCGAGGCGATCACCAACGCGCTGAAGACGGGCGACGATGTGCGTCTGGTCGGCTTCGGTACTTTCGACGCCGTGAAGCGCGCGGCTTCCGAAGGTCGCAATCCGCGCACGGGCGAGAAGATCGAGATCCCGGCGTCGGTGCAGCCGAAATTCCGTCCGGGCAAGGGCCTGAAGGACGCGCTGAACTGAGGTTCGTCGCGACCGGCAGCGCCGGCCGCCAGGACTTCTGATACCGGCCGCACCTTCGGGCGCGGCCGGTCCTCTTTCCGGGTCCCCGCGATCCGGTGCCCGGCATGGACAGGGGCGATTAGCTCAGCGGTAGAGCATCTCGTTTACACCGAGGATGTCGGCGGTTCGATCCCGTCATCGCCCACCATGTCGTTTCCGGCCTTTGTCGCGAAGGCAAGGTCGCCAGGCGGTGAAAGTCGCTTGACACCCATGATGCCGCAGCATAAAAGGACCGCCTTCGCTGGTTACGCGGGTGTAGCTCAGTTGGTTAGAGCGCC
>JAOZVS010000153.1:0-22431 GCA_025869435.1 Zavarzinia sp. | reverse complement strand
GGCCTGTCACGCCGGAGGTCACGGGTTCGAGCCCCGCCACTCGCGCCACCACGAAGATGATGGAAAAAAGGTCGCCCTCCGGGGCGGCCTTTTTTCATGGCCGAAGGGCTTTCCGGCGGGGTCCGGGGAAATGTCGCCGCAAGGTGATTTCAGTCTTTGACACGAATCGAGAGCACCGCTAAAAGGGCGACCTTCGCTGGTTACGCGGGTGTAGCTCAGTTGGTTAGAGCGCCGGCCTGTCACGCCGGAGGTCACGGGTTCGAGCCCCGCCACTCGCGCCACCACGAAACAAGAAGCCGTCCCTTCGGGGGCGGCTTTTTTGTTTCCCGGCCCAGCCTTCGTATCTTTCTTTCTTCATGCGCGGTCCCGGCAGGCACGGCACGAGTTCCTGCCGCGCGGCGAGGAATCACCTGTTCGTCTTGCGACGATCGGGCAAGGCATGATTGAGAGAAGGGGGGGGGGCCATAAAAGAAAACCCCGCATCGGGTGACGCGCACCACGATGCGGGGTTTCAATTTGGCTCCCCGGGCCGGATTCGAACCAGCGACCAACCGGTTAACAGCCGGTTGCTCTACCGCTGAGCTACCGAGGAACAGCCGGTCAAACCGACAAAACTGTTCCCGCCGAAGCGGAGGTCGGCCTTATACCGTCGATTCGTCTCGAAGCAAAGGCCTTTGTGCATTTCTCTCTGGAGGCGACGACCGGAATCGAACCGGTATACACGGATTTGCAGTCCGCTGCGTAACCATTCCGCCACGTCGCCCCGCAGAGAGCGGGGGATATAGCAGACCCCTTCGACCAAAGCAACCGACCGCGACCCGCCATGTCGCCATTTCGCGCCGCCGCATCCGTTGAAAGCGGGGAAGCGACCTCGTATAAGTCAGGGATCATCATTGAACCGGATCACAGTCATGGCCGATTTCGCAGCCCTCCGTCGCCTGATGCTGGAAAGCCAGATCAAGACGAACAAGGTCACCGATGGCCGCGTCCATCAGGCGCTGCTCGCGGTGCCGCGGGAGGACTTCGTGCCGGAGGCCCTGAAGTCCGTCGCCTATGTCGACGAGGATCTGAGCATCGGTGGCGGCCGCTATCTGGTCGAGCCGCGGGTCTTTGCCCGCATGTTGCAGGAAGCGGCGATCAATCCGGGTGACGCGGTGCTCGATCTCGGCGCCGGCTCGGGCTACACCGCCGCCGTGCTCGCCCATCTGGCGGGCAAGGTCGTCGCCCTCGAGGCCGAAGCTGGCCTCGCCGACAAGGCGAAGGCGGCGGTCGCAGCCCTCGGCCTTGGCAATGTCACGGTCGTGGTCGGTGACATGGCCAGGGGCCATGCCGCGGCGGCGCCCTATGACGTCGTGCTGATCGAAGCGTCGGTGCCCGAGGTGCCGGCGGCGCTGTTCGCCCAGTTGGCGGAAGGCGGCCGGCTGATCGCCGTGCTCCGCGACGGTCCGATCGGCGTCGCCACGCTCTATACCAAGGTTGGCGGTATCGTCGGCCGCCGGCCGCTGTTCGACGCGGCGACGCCGGCATTGCCCGGTTTCGCCCGCCCCGCCGCCTTCGTGTTCTGAAGACATGGGCGCGCTGCAGATCGATGTGGAAGCCCTGGCCGAGCGCTTGTCCGCGGGGGATCGGCCGTTCATCCTCGATGTGCGCGAGCCCTGGGAATTCGAGATCTGCAGCCTTGAAGCGTCGATGAACATCCCCCTTGGTGAATTGTCCCGCCGTTTCGACGCGGAAGCCGTCGCCGAGGGCCAGGAGGTCGTGGTGGTCTGCCACCATGGCATGCGCAGCATGCAGGCCACCCTGTGGCTGCGGGCGCAGGGCGTCGACGGCGCCATCAATCTGACGGGTGGAATCGACCGCTGGGCGCAGGTCGCAGCGCCGGGAATGGCGAGGTATTGACGGCGGGCATGGCTGGCGAGCCTCGTCCGGTTCAAATCACGCTTGACTGCCCGCTAGAATGAACATTCATTCTATGCATCTGTCGCTATCCGGCCTTGATTGTCATCGCCGGGTGGTCCCTGTATTTTGAAGTCCATTGCTTCCGACCCGGAAGGCAGCAAGGGCAGGACGGTGAAGATGGCTAAGCGTTTGGTAAGTCTCGTGGCGCTGATGGCGATCGTTGGCGGTACGCCGGCCTTCGCCGAAACCCTGAACGACGCCCTGGCGACCGCCTATGCGAGCAATCCGACTCTGGATGCGCAGCGGGCCGCCCTCCGCGCGACCGACGAGGAAATCGCCAAGGCGCTGTCCGGCTGGCGTCCGACGGTGACGATTTCCGGCTCCGGCGGTTTCGAGACCCAGGAAAACACCGTGCCGGGCGGCGTGAAGGTCAATACAGATCTCAATCCCTGGTCCGTCGCCCTGTCGGGCACCCAGCCGATCTATCGTGGGGGGCGCACCCTTGCTGAAACCAGTGCCGCCGACAATCAGGTCCTGGCCGGCCGGGCTCAGCTGAAGTCGACGGAGCAGAGCGTTCTGCTGTCCGTCGTCCAGTCCTATGTCAGCATCATCACGAATCAGGCCGTGGTCTCGCTGAACGAGAAGAACGTCCAGGTCCTGCAGCGCGAACTCGACGCCTCCCGCGATCGTTTCCGCGTCGGCGAATTGACCAGGACGGACGTCGCCCAGTCGGAAGCCCGTCTCGCCGAGGCGGTGTCGCAGTTGAAGGGCGCCGAATCGGATCTGAACCAGGCCCGGCAGAATTACGAACGGGCGGTGGGCGCGCCTCCCGGCACGCTGCAGGCCCTGCCGCCGCTGCCGCCGCTGCCGCCCAGCCTCGACGAGGCCCGCGCGATCGCGCTGGCCGAGAATCCGGATCTGAACGCCGCCCGCTATGCCGAGGCTGCCGCCCGTGACGGTATCGACATCGCCCGCAGCACGATTCTGCCGCAGGTCAGCCTGCACGGTCAGATCGCCCGGGCCCAGGATCAGAGCGTCAGCGTCGACCGGACCGATGATGCCCTGATCGAGCTGCAGGTTTCCGTGCCGCTTTATCAGTCCGGTTCCGAATACGCGACCATCCGGCAGAATCAGCAGACCGCCAGCCAGCGTCTTTCCGAAGTCTCGGCGACGCAGCGTTCGGTGATCGAGGGCGCGTCCAACGCGCTGGACCAGCTGCGCGCCGCCCGCGCGGTGATCGAATCCCAGAAGCAGGCGGTGGCCGCCAACACGCTGGCGCTTGAAGGCGTGCGTCAGGAATCGGCCGTCGGCTCGCGCACCGTGCTCGACGTGCTCGACGCCGAGCGGGAATTGCTCAATTCCAATGTCGCGTTGGTCCGGGCCCAGGGCACCGAATATTCGGCTGCCTTTTCGCTGCTCTCGGCTGTCGGCCGGCTGACCGCCGAAAACCTCAATTTGGCGGGCGATCGTTATGATCCGCTGGCCCATTACGACAAGAGCCGGGGCCGCTGGTTCGGCTACGACTGATCGGGACCCCGGTCCCGGTGTGGTCGCCTGCGCCGCCCCCTTCCCATCGGCAGCCGTGTAACGTAGTTTTGGCGGTTACAGGGGTTGCCCCGGGCGGCAGGGACTTGGAATGAGCGAAGAGTTGAAGCGGGACGGCGACGCGGCGAAAGGTGCCGCCGACCCGTCGATGGAAGATATCCTGGCCTCGATCCGCCGCATCATCGCGGAGGAAGGCGAGGGCAGGGAGGCTGAGCCCGCCGATCCGGCGATGGCCGCCGCCGTGCTGGACCTGACGGAAATGGTGGCGGATGACGGCAGCGTCGTATCGCTGCCGCCCCATGAGGCCCGGGAGGCCGAGCCGGTCCGCGCCGTCGTGCCGCCGCCGGTGCCGGTGCCGGTGCCTGTGGCGCCCCCGATTGTCCCCGATGACTCGCCGCTCGACAATTTCGTCGAAGCCGACACCCCCGTTCCGCCGGCCCCTTCGGCCGCGCAAGAGGACATGCCGATGTCGAGTGCCCCGCCGCCCCGCGAGCCGCTGGTTTCAACACCGATCGCGAATCAGGCGCGCAATGCTTTCGCCCAGGTGGCCGATGCCGCCCGTCCTTCCGTTTCGTCGCATGAGCCGGTCGGTGATGGCCGCACCGTCGAACAGGTGGCGGAAGACCTGATGCGTCCCATGCTGAAAGCCTGGCTGGACGCCCATCTGCCCGCCATCGTAGAACGGGCGGTCGCCGAGGAACTGGCCCGCATCACCGGCCGCGGTTCGCTCTGATCCTGTATCGGCCGGCGTGATGCCGGCCCTCGCTCCGTCGCGGTGAGGCATCATAGCCTCGTCCGGGCGACGGGGCCCTTTCATTCAAGATTCGATCATGCTCGACAAGACTTACGATCCCCAGGAAACCGAACCCCGGCTCTATGCGGCCTGGGAGGCGTCCGGCGCCTTCAAGGCCGGGCGGAACGCGGAAGGCGAGCCCTTCACCATCGTGATTCCGCCGCCGAACGTGACCGGCAGCCTGCATATGGGCCATGCCCTGAACAACACGCTGCAGGATATCCTGTGCCGCTTCGAGCGGATGCGCGGCCGCGACGTGCTGTGGCAACCGGGCACCGATCATGCCGGCATCGCGACCCAGATGGTGGTGGAACGCCAACTGGCCCAGTCGGGCGAGAATGTCGGCCGGCGCGAGCTGGGCCGCGAGGAATTCATCCGCCGGGTCTGGGCCTGGAAGGAAGTCTCGGGCGGCACCATCACCCGCCAGTTGCGCCGCCTCGGCGCGTCCTGCGACTGGAGCCGCGAGCGCTTCACCATGGACGAGGGCCTGTCGGCCGCCGTGCGCCGGGTCTTCGTCACGCTCCACCGCCAGGGTCTGCTTTACAAGGACAAGCGGCTGGTCAACTGGGACCCGCATTTCCTGACCGCGATTTCCGATCTCGAGGTCGAGAGCCGGGAAACCAAGGGTCACATGTGGCACATCCGCTATCCGGTCGAGGGCAGCGAGCAGTCGATCGTGGTCGCGACCACGCGGCCCGAGACCATGCTGGGCGACAGCGGCGTCGCGGTCCATCCGGACGACGAGCGTTACAAGGATCTGGTCGGCAAATTCGTGATCCTGCCGTTGACCGGCCGGCGCATTCCCATCGTTGCCGATACCTATTCCGACCCCGAGAAGGGCACGGGCGCGGTGAAGATCACCCCGGCCCATGACTTCAACGATTTCGAGGTCGGCAAGCGCAACAATCTCGAACAGATCGCCGTGCTCGACATCCACGCCAGGATCGTCGACGAGGCTTTCATTCCCGAGGCCTATCGCGGTCTCGACCGGTTCGACGCGCGGAAGCGCATCGTCGAGGATCTCGAAATCCAGGGCTTCCTGGTCGAGGTCAAGGACCATGTCCTGATGCAGCCCTTCGGCGACCGCTCCGGCGTCGTCATCGAGCCGATGCTGACCGACCAGTGGTATGTCGACGCCAAGACCCTGGCCCAGCCGGCGATCAAGGCGGTGGAGCAGGGCGACACGGTCTTTGTCCCGAAGAACTGGGACAAGACCTATTTCGAATGGATGAACAACATCCAGCCCTGGTGCGTGTCGCGTCAGCTGTGGTGGGGCCATCAGATCCCGGCCTGGTACGGACCGGACGGCCATGTCTTCGTCGAGGAAACGGAAGCGGAAGCGATGGCCGCCGCCGCCGCCCACTACGGCGCGCAAGTCTCGCTGACCCGCGACGAGGACGTGCTCGACACCTGGTTCTCCTCGGCGCTGTGGCCCTTCTCGACCCTCGGCTGGCCCGAGGAGACCGAGGTCCTGAAGCGTCACTACAAGACCGACGTGCTGGTGACCGGCTTCGACATCATCTTCTTCTGGGTCGCCCGGATGATGATGATGGGCTTGCATTTCATGAAGGAAGTGCCGTTCCACACGGTCTACATCCATGCCCTCGTCCGCGACGAGAAGGGGCAGAAGATGTCGAAGTCGAAGGGGAACGTGATCGATCCCCTCGACCTGATCGAGAAATATGGCGCCGACGCGCTGCGTTTCACCCTGGCCGCCATGGCGGCCCAGGGCCGCGACATCAAGCTGTCGACCCAGCGGGTCGAGGGCTATCGCAACTTCACGACGAAACTGTGGAATGCGGCGCGTTTCTGCGAGATGAACGAATGCCGGATCGTGCCCGGCTTCGACCCCGCGACCGTCACCAACATCATCAACCGTTGGCTGCTGGGCGAGGCGGAGCGGGCGACGGCGGGCGTCGTCGCCGCGATCGAAGCCTATCGCTTCAATGAGGCGGCGCTCGGCGTCTATCAGTTCGTCTGGGGCACTTTCTGCGACTGGTATCTCGAACTGGTCAAGCCGCTGCTGAACGGCACGGACGAGGTGGTGAAGGCCGAGACGCGGGCGGTCGCCGCCCATGTCCTCGACCGTATCCTGGTCCTTCTGCATCCCTTCATGCCCTTCATCACCGAGGAGCTGTGGGCCAAGACGGCGGAGACGGCGGGCCTGGCCCGGGCCAGCGACCTCGTGCTGGCGCCCTGGCCGGTGGTCGATCCCGCGATCGCGGATAGTGCCGCCGATGCCGAGGTGCAGTGGGTGATCGATCTCGTGACCGAGATCCGCGCGCTCCGCGCCGAATCCAACGTGCCCGCGGGCGCCAAGCTCGATCTGGTGCTGGTCGCCGCCGATGCTGTTGCCCAGGGCCGGGTCGAGCGCCATGGCGAGCTGATCGCGCGCCTCGCCCGTCTCTCGGCGATATCCTTCGCCGATGCCGCGCCCAAGGGCTCGGTCCAGCTCGTCGTCGGCGGCACCACGGCGGCGCTGCCGCTAGGCGATGTCATCGACATCGCGGCCGAGAAGAAGCGGCTGGAAAAGGAAATCGGCAAGGCGGATCAGGAACTGGCCAAGATCACGGGCAAGCTGAACAACGCAGGTTTCATCGCCAAGGCTGCGCCCGAAGTGATCGAGGAACAGCGCGAGCGGGCCGAGGACGCGGGCAGGCTGCGCGCGAAACTGGCGGATGCGCTGGCACGCCTGAACGCCAGCCTCTGATACCGGACACGAGGCGCCCGGCAGATTGATCTGCCGGGCCGCCGGACGGTCTTACCAGCCCTTGGGGACAGGCACGGCGCAGGGGCCTTCGACATCGACCGTGGCGAAATCCGCCGGGCCGACGATCTCCAGATATTCCATGTCGGGCGAATAGTCATAGAGGTAATGGGTGATGCCCGGGCGCTGGTGCACGCAGTCGCCGGCCTCGACCAGCGTGTCCTTGTCCTCATACATGAAGCGGGCCCAGCCCTTCAGCATGATGACGATATGGAAATCCGCGACATGGCGGTGCCAGCCGGTGCCGGCTTCCGGCGCCATGTTGGCCTTGACCAGCTGGGCGATGACCTTGCCGCCGGTCGCCGCCGTGATGCCCAGGTCCCGATAGAGGAAGAAGTCGCGCAGACCTTCGCTGACGAAGGGCGTGTCGCCCTCCTTCACGTGGGAAAACTTGAGGGGTGAGGTTTCAGCATTCATGACGACACTCCTTGACCGCGGGGGCAGGTCCACCCGCGATCAGTGTTCATGAAATTGCCGCAACGCGGCAAGCCCTCTTGCATCGCAAAGGGGCGGAAATCCTCAATTTCCGAGACAAAGCGCGACGGCGCGCTGGGCCGACAGGCCATTGGCCTTGGCGAAACAGACAGCCATGTCGGTATCTTCGCAGACGAAATGGGGGCCATCTTCGCCGGGCACCGCATAGGCCCAGCCGGTCGAGCCGCGCGAATTGCGGCACAAGGCGCTCCAGTCGCGGCTGCCCCCCGCTTTCCAGGTGATGCGATAGCGCCAGAGCCCGGGCAGGAAGGGATCATGGGCCGCGTCGACGATGGAATAGGTCAGAAGCCCTTCCTCGAAGCTGTTGCCGACAAGATCACGGGCATCGATCATGACGCCATTGATATTGCCGGTCAGGCGGCCGTTGACGACGGCGACGGCATCCAGCGACTTGGCTTCGACGGCCGACGGCAGGGCAGCAATCGCCGCCAGCAGCGCCGCTCCCCTCAAACTGTCGAGCCGTCCACCCGCCACGTTGATCCCCTTGTTGCTTACCGTGTCCTTAGCTTATGCAGCAAAATGCGATCAGACTATGACCATGGTCACTCAGATGGCGACAAACCGCGGCGGTTGCCGTCGATCGCCTCCGGCGAAAGCGGGATCTCGACATATTTGTCCCCGGCCCACAGGGGCGCCATGTCGGACCAATGGGGCGAATAGGGATTGCCCGACTGGCCGGTGGCGATCATGAAGCGCGAGCGGCCGAGGTCGCCAAGGTCGTAGACCGCGCGAAAGCCGGCGCCATGGACGCTGGCATAGGGCTCGCCCGAGCCCGAGAAGCGCATGGCCCCGCGCAGCAGCGTATCGTCGCCGCCCCCGACCGGTGGCGTGATGGCGACCATGCCGCCGACGACCGGCAGGAAGCGCAGGATCGGATGCCGCATCTCGGCGACATGGGCCGCGCCCCAGCGCCAGGCGGCCGGATCGTCGCCGAAGCGTTTCGTCAGCTCGTCGAGCGCGTCGGCCAGGGCCGCGCGCACGGCGACCGGGCAGGCCTCGGCGGTCTCGGTCGCCGGGTCGTCGCACCAGGGCGCGGCGCCGGACAGGGCCGCCCGCAGCTGGATCGGACGAAGCCCTGCCCAGCGATCGTAATCGGGGCCGAGGCGGCTGGCGAAGAGATGGCGGTTCAGGTGCCGGGCCCAGGCCATGGCGATCAGCGGTGCCGGCTCGTCCTTGGCCATGTGGAAGTCCCAGGCCTTCAGGATGTCGAGCGCCTGTTTCACCGGCCCGTCGCCCGGGCCATGCAGGGCGACAAGGGCGGGGATGAATTCGGCGGAGAAGGGAGAGAAGGTGTCGGCCTGGCCGGCGGCGGCATCGTCCAGCGTATAGCCGCGCGGCCTCGCCGCCAGCAGGGCGGCGACACGCTCCGCCCGGTAAGGCACGTCGTAATCCTTGCCGACCATATAGGGATAGTCGGGGCCGGTGACGGCATTATTGGCGTTCAGCACCATGCCGCTGCCCGGGCGCAGCACCTGGGGCAGGCCCTCGAAGGGAATGAAGCCGGTCCAGTCGCCGGCGCCGCTCGCCCCGTCGGCTGGCAGGCGGCCGTCGCCGCCCCGGCGAATGGGCAACCGTCCGGCCGCAACCGTGCCGATGGCGCCCTCGCTATCGGCGAAGGTCAGGTTCTGCTGCGGGCTGTGAAACAGATGGGCCGCGGCGATGAAATCATCGGCGTTCCGCGCGTCGGCGAAGCGCAGCAGGGCTTCCGCCGTGCGGTCCCCGGGCAGCAGGGCGACATGGGCGAGGGCGATCACCGTGCCTTCGGCCCGCGGCAGGTCGCCGGCCGAAAGATCCGAGATCACCGGGCCGTGGCGGGTCGAGCGGATGGTGACGCGGCGCGTCTCGCCGAGACGGACCTTGATTTCCTCCGCCCGCGTTTCGAAGGGCAGGGATCCGTCGGGCGTCAGGTAGCGGCCGGGGTCGGCGGGATCGACGGTCTCGACGAACAGGTCGGCGCCGTCGCCGCCGGCCGTGGTCTGGCCCCAGGCGACCCTGCCGTTGTGGCCCATCAGCGTCATCGGAATGCCGGGCAGGGTGGCGCCGACCAGGGTCAGGTCCGGCGCCGAGAGATGCGCGAGATACCAGAGGCCGGGCGCCATCAGGCCCAGATGCGGATCATTGGCCAGAATGGGCTTGCCGCTCGCCGAGCGCGTGCCGTCGACCGCCCAGGCGTTGGAGGCGCCGGCCCCCAGCGGCTCGACCACGGGCAGATCGAGGCCGGTCAGGGCGGCGAGCGTGCGCAAGGCTGGCGCCGCCGCGAAACCGTCGAGGGTGGAGGCGCCATCCTGCGCCGGCCCGCCGCCGCTGGGCGGGGTCAGGGCTTCCAGCGTCTCGCCGTCGAGGCGGGCGGCGAGGCGGGCGCGCAGGGCCTCGGTCTGCCAGTTGTTGGTGAGCAGAAGGCCGAGCAGCTTGCCCAGCAGCAGGCTGTCCGCCGGTGCCCAGGGCTCCGGTTCATACATCAGCAGGGTGAACTCCGGGGGCAGGGGACGGTCGCGGCCGTTTATCCAGCTGTTCACCCCGGCGGCATAGGCCTCGAGCACGGCGCGCAGCTCGGGGCTCGCGGTCGCGAGATCGGCTTCGGCGGCGCGGGCGGCGCCGATCGTCCGGGCGTAGAGATCGAAGGAGACAGCGGGCGAGCCCAGCACTTCCGCCAGCCGGCCCCGGCCGAAGCGGCGGAACAGATCCATCTGGAACAGCCGCTCCTCGGCATGGAGGCGGCCGAGGGCGAAATAGGCGTCCCGCCTGTCCCTTGAAAGAATATGGGGGATTCCGTGCGAATCATGCACAATCTCCACAGGGGCGCCCAGTCCCGCCAAGACCGCATCGCCCGTTGCCGGCGGCACCGACCGCATGAGCCACAGGGCAGCGAGAAGCGCCGTAACCACAAGGATTGCGGCGAGGGTGGCGGCGCCGACCCCGAGCCACTTCAAGATCCGGCCGAACTTCCCCGTCATCCCCATATCCTTGTGTTATTTTTGTGTGACGCAGCAAAATCTTGCGGACAAAGCCGAAGGCCAGCGCATAATAGTTGCGTTGTGTTCCAAGGTGAAAAGGTAATCCGTCCTGACCCCTTCGCCCCACATCTCTCCCCCTCTCCACAGCGTCGCCGCAACGTCGACATGCGTGTTGAAGCCGCCCGTTTCTGGCGGCTTTTTTGTTGCCGTTTCGGCCGCGCCCGGGGGTGAACATCGCCTTCCTCTCCATCCCGATCCGAGGAGTGTCGCATGACCAAGAGAACCGCCCGTCTCAAGTCCCACAACGAAGGTCACGACAGCAAGGTTCGCACCTTGTTTCACGAGGTTACCGGCTGGGATCCGGTGGAGGAGGAGGATCGCGAGCAGCGCTATGTGCGCAAGGTCAGGCCGCAGAGTGACAACCAGCGTCTCCTGATGGAGGCGATCCAGGGCCATAATCTGACCCTCGCCCTTGGTCCCGCGGGCACGGGCAAGACCTATCTCGCCATCGCCCAGGCGGTCGAGGCGCTCGAGAGTGGCGCGGTCAACCGCATCGTCCTGTCGCGCCCCGCGATCGAGGCGGGGGAGAGTCTCGGCTTCCTGCCCGGCAACATGCACGAGAAGCTGGCGCCCTACCTCCAGCCGCTCTACGACGCGCTGAACGAGAGGCTGGGGGCGAAACGGCTGAAGGCCTATCTCGCCAATGGCTCGATCGAGATCGCGCCGGTGGCCTTCATGCGCGGGCGGACGCTGAACGGCGCCTTCGTCGTGATCGACGAAGCGCAGAACTGCACCTATGCCCAGATCAAGATGCTGCTGACCCGCCTCGGCTGGCACTCGACCATGGTGCTGACCGGCGACCCGGACCAGAGCGACCTGCTCGAAGGTCTGTCGGGTCTGTCGGTCATCGCGCAGAAGCTGGAAGTCGTGTCGGGGATTGCCGTGGTCCGTCTGTCGGACCGGGACATCGTGCGCCATCCGCTGGTCGCTTCGATGCTGGGCGTGCTCTGACGGCACGCGAAGACCGGGGCGGGATGTGACCCGCCCCGGCAGTCGCCTGTTCAGGCGGCGTCGTTGAAGGCGATGCCTTTTTCGGCCAGCAGGGCCTGCAGCTCGCCGGTCTGATACATCTCGCGGACGATGTCGCAGCCGCCGATGAATTCACCCTTCACATAAAGCTGGGGAATCGTCGGCCAGTCCGAGAAACGCTTGATACCATCGCGCAGCGAGGGGTCGGACAGGACGTCGAAGCCCTTGAACTTCACGCCGATACGGCCCAGCACCTGCACCACCGCGGCGGAGAAACCGCACTGCGGGAAGATCGGCGTGCCCTTCATGTAGAGGACGACCGGATTCTCGTCGATATCGCGGCGGATGCGCTCGGATACTTCATCGCTCATGGCTCTGCTCCAGACGCCGCCTCAGGGCGGACGAAACGGGGTCGATAGGAAAAACTAGTGCGCCGGAACCCGCCGCGCAAGGGAGCCAGCGCGGCGGGCGAGGCATGGCCCGGTATCAGATAACGCGGATGTTCTTGAACTGCCACGGATCCCCGGCGTCGAGATCCTCCTCGAACAGGGTCGCCCGGTGGTCGAGCGGGGTCCAGTCGGTGAAGACACCGACGCGGGGACCCCAGTAGACACCGGCGATATCGAGGCAGCGCTGGTAGTCCATCTCCTCGGGCTCGACGATACCGCGGCGCGGATTTTCCATCGCCCAGACGATGCCGGCGAGCACGGCGGAAGTCACCTGCAGCGTGGTCGCGCTGTTGTGGGGCGCGAGTTCGCGCGCGGCATGGATATCGAGATGGGAGCCGACCCAATAGGCGCCCTTGGCATGGCCGGCCAGCAGAACACCCAATTCGTCGTAGCCCGAGATGATCTCGTCCATCATCAGGCGCTTGCGCTCCTGCATCTGCCAGTTCTTGCCGGCCAGTTCATGGACCGACAGCACGGCGTCGTCGCTGGGGTGATAGGCGTAATGGGCGGTCGGGCGATAGGCGACCTCGCCGTTCTCCTCGACGGTCAGATAGTCGGCGAGGGAGATCGCCTCGGAATGGGTGATCAGGAAGCCGTGGAAGGGACCTTCCATCGGTGTCCAGGTGCGGATGCGGACCGAGGCGCCGGGCCGCTTCAGATAGATCGCCGCGCCCGCGCCGAAATCGTGGCGGGCACCATCGGCGGGGAAATGCCGCTCGTGGGTGCCCCAGCCGAGTTCGGCCGGCTGGCAACCTTCGCCGACGAAACCATCGACCGACCAGGTATTGACGAATTCGCCGATGGCCTTCGGGATATTGGCCTTCTGGCTGTCACGCTCGGCGACATGGATGACCTTGACGCCGAGTTTTTGCGCCAGCTTCGCCCAGCCTTCGCGGCTGGTCGGCGGCGCGACTTTCTCGCCGGTGGCGGCGGCGATGTCGAGCAGGCCCTGTTTCACCAGATGGCTGACATGGCCCGGGTTGGCGCCATGGGTGATGACGGCGGTCGGCCCTTCCGGAAATTTCGCCTTCAGCGCCAGCGCCGCCTCGCGCAGGCCGTAGTTCGAGCGGGCGGACGCGCTGAGCGACGTGTCGGTATAGCCGCCGGCCCAGGGCTCGATGCAGGTGTCGAGATAGAGCGCGCCGCGTTCTTGCGCGAATTCGATCAGGGCGAGGGAGGAGACATCGACCGACAGGTTCAGCAGGAAATCGCCCTCCGCCACCATGGGGGTCAGAAGCTCGCGGAAGTTTTCGCGGGTGAGCGGCTCCTGCATGAAGGTGACGCCGAATTCGGCGGCGACGGACGCGCCTTTTTCCTCGGCGGTGATGATGGTGATGCGGTCCGCAGCGATGTCGATATGACGCAGGATGAGCGGCAGCACACCCTGGCCGATCGAGCCGAAACCGATAATCACGAGCCGTCCGGCGAAAGCCGTATGCTTGGTCTGGCGGTTCATGGTCATCGTACTCCTGAAGATCGAGCGTAAAGCACGTCGGCTAAGCTCGGTTATGGCACCCAATGCAAGGTTTGGTTGGCGGTGCGGGGGGGCTGAAGGTTCGATCCTGAAAAGTGCCACGTTGAAATGGGCACCGATCAGAAGAAGAGCGGCGCTGGCGTAGAAGAATACCAGTACCACTACCACGGAGCCGAGGCTTCCGTATGTGACATTATAGTTTCCAAGGTTGCGCAGGAACAACGAAAACAGACTGGCAGATATGATCCAGCCGGCGGTTGTCAGCATCGCCCCGGGCAGCACCAGGTGGATTTTCAGGCGCCGGGCCGGCAGCGACCAGTGCATGAAGACGAGGGCGCCGAAGACCAGCAGCGTGCCGGTGCCATAGCGGGTGATGTCCCACAGCGAACGGCTCCAGGATTTCGGGGCATAGGGCTTGACCAGCCAGTCCCAGAGCTGCGGACCCAGGATGACGGCGAAGGAAACCCCGATCACCGCGACCGCGCCGAGCAGCACGAAAGCGAGGTGGATCAGGTTCACCAGAACGAAATTGCGGTGCTCGACCGCGCCATACACCCGGTTGAGGGCGACACGAAGCGCGGCGATGCCGTTGGCGGCGGAATAGAGCGTGACGAGGAGGCCAATGGTCAGAAGATTGGTCTTGCCGCCCGACGACAGCACCTGCCGCACCGCGGGGGCCAGGGTCTTGGCGACATCCTCGGGCAGGAAGGTGAACAGGGCCTGTACCGCCTGGGTGGCAGAGGCGGCCGTGCCCAGCTTGCCGGCAAGGGCGGCGAGGGCGATCAGGAACGGGAACAGCGCGAGAAGGCCGGTGAAGGCGAGATAGGCCGCGAGGTGGGTGGCATCCTCGCGGCTGGCGCGGAGGATCGCCCGGTAGAAGGCGCGGAAGGGCGAAAAGGCGAGACGAAGCAGCAACCCGGAACGGGCAGGCGGTGGAGAAACAGTCGACTTGCGGGCCTCGAACGCTGGATCAGCCATAATCCGACAACTAATGCCGGGGCGGGTAACCAATGGTCAAGATTTCCTTGCGCATCATGAGTGCGGGTGCGTCATGTCCGGCGCGGCGTTGCGAGTACCTGGAGGACAGGGCCAGACCATGACCGATTTGTCCGAGCGAAAGCTGGTATACGAAATTCTGGTGGAGCGCGCCGGTCGCTGGAATGTGGTCGACGTGATGGACAATCGCGAGGATGCCCTGGCCCTCGGCGAGCGGATGAAATCCGGCCATGCGGCGGTGAAGGTCACGATCGAGCGCTTCGATCCCGAAACCAAACTGTTTTCGTCGGTCACGTTGTGGGAATGGCAGGCGCCCCGGGTCCGCGGCACGGCGGCGCAGTCCGCCTTGCGCGTGGATATCGCGGCGCGCACCGCGGAGACGCGGGCGCCGTCCCAGCCGCGGCGCCGGTCGTGGTGGCGCCGCCTGCTCGGCCTTCGCTGATTAGCGCCCTGTTAACCGCAAGAGAGTCAGACTCGCCAAAGATCGCAGAGGACGGACCATGGCCGAGGCAGCAATTCAGGAACGGGACAAGGCACAGCGGGGCGCGCCGCAGGGCGAACGCCGGCAATTCGTGACCATGACGGTCGCCGGTCAGCAGTTCGGCCTGCCCATCCTCGACGTTCACGATATCGTGGTGCCGGAAAAGGTGACCCGCGTTCCCCTGTCCCCGACCGAAGTCGCGGGTCTCATCAACCTGCGCGGCAAGATCGTCACGGCGATCGACATGCGGGAAGTGCTGCGGGTGCCGCCGCTGACCGGCGACCGCAAGCGGGTCGGCGTCACCGTCAGTCATCGGGGCGAGACCTTCACCCTTCTCGTCGACGCGGTGGGCGAGGTGATCGAACTGGACAATGCCCAGTTCGAAGCTAATCCGCCGACCCTCGACAGCCGCTGGCGTCATCTCGCCGACGGCGTGTTCCGCCTCGATCAGGGCCTGCTGGTCGTCCTCAAGGTCGACCGCATCATGGCGATCGGCGTCTGATCCTTCGGCATTCGCCCCTCAGGGCCATTTCACCTCGGGCGGCAGCGACATCAGGATCGCTTCCGTGTTGCCGCCCGTCTTCAGGCCGAAGGTGGTGCCCCGGTCGTAGAGCAGGTTGAACTCGACATAGCGGCCGCGCTTCACCAATTGGGCCTCGCGCTGTTCCGCCGTCCAGGGCTTGTCCATGTGGCGGGCCACCAGTTTCGGGTAGCTGTCGAGAAAGGCCTCCCCGACCGCCCGGGTGAAGGCGAAATCCGTCTCGGCGTCGCCGCTGTCCAGCTGATCGTAGAAGATGCCGCCGACACCCCGCGCCTCGCCCCGGTGCGGCAGGAAGAAATACTCGTCGCACCAGGTCTTGAAGCGCGGGTAATAGCTGGCGTCGAAACGGTCACAGGCGGATTTGAAAGCGCCGTGGAAGGCGGTCGTGTCCTCGTCGACGGGAAAGGTCGGGGTCAGATCGCCGCCGCCGCCGAACCAGCCCCTGGTCGTCTCGATCCGCCGCGTGTTCATATGGGCGGCCGGCACGAGGGGGGAGCAGGGATGAGCCACGAGGCTGATGCCGCTGGCCCAGAAACGCCCGTCCTCGGCCGCGCCCGGAATGTTCTTCGCGAATTCGGGGCTGAAGGTGCCGGTCACGGTCGAGATATTGACGCCGACCTTTTCGAACACGCGGCCGCGCATCACCGACATGACACCACCACCACCACCCGGCCGGTCCCAGGGCTGGCGCTCGAATCGCCCGGGCGCCCGGGCGGCGTGGGGGCCGGCATGGGCGTCTTCCAGCGCCTCGAAGGCGGCGCAGATGCGGTCACGCAGATCCTGGAACCAGGCGGCGGCACGGGTCTTCAGCGCGTCGGTCATGAACGTGTCTTCTATCCGGGGAATTGATCGGTCTGGCGCAGGGCTTCGTGCAGGACCATGGCGGCAGAGACGGCCACATTCAAGCTGCGCGCGGCCCCCACCATGGGGAGGCGGAGGCGGGCGTCGGCCAGGGCCTGGACCTCGGGCGGCACACCGGCGCTTTCCCGCCCGACCATGATCACATCGTCGGGGCGGAAGGCGAAGCGGTGGGGCGGGACATCGCCCGAGGTGGTCAGCAGGACAAGGCGGCCGCCGGCCGCGGCCCGCGCCGTCTCGAAGGCGGCGAAGTCGTCATGGCGCCGAATCGCGGCCCGCGCGAGATAGTCCATGCCGGCGCGGCGCAGTGACGCATCCGAAAAGGTGAAGCCGCAGGGCTCGATCACATCGACGCCAAGACCAAGGCAGGCGCAGAGCCTGATCATGGTCCCGGCGTTCTGCGGGATATCGGGGCAATAGAGGGCAAGGCGCATCATGGTCCCGGCGCAAGGTCCCGCTATCTGGGGGCCGCCGCCAAGGCGGAAAAGCCCGTGCGGCATCGTGTCACAAGTCGCGGGGTGCTGGACAATCAAGATTTTGGATGCCACTAAGAGGGCAGATTTCTCATACCTTCCAGAGGGTCTTTGTATGGCGACGTCCAGCTCAGCCGGCCATGATGCACATGGGTCGGGCCAGGCAACCCGGCGCGACTTCCTTTACGTTGCAACCGTCGGCCTTGGCGCGGTTGCCGTCGGCGCGACCGTCTGGCCGCTGATCGACCAGATGAACCCGGCGGCCGACGTGCTCGCGCTGTCGTCGACCGAAGTCGACCTTTCCAAGATCGCCGAAGGTCAGGGCATCACCGTGCAGTGGCGCGGCAAGCCGGTCTTCGTGCGTCACCGCACGGAAAAGGAAATCAAGGAAGCGGAAGAGGTTCCGCTGGCCGAGCTGCGCGATCCGGAGACCGACGATGCCCGGGTCAAGGCGGGCAAGAAGCAGTGGCTCGTGATGGTCGGCGTCTGCACCCATCTCGGCTGCATTCCGCTCGGTCAGCAGGGCGATTATGACGGCTGGTTCTGCCCCTGCCATGGCTCGCACTACGACAGCTCGGGCCGCATCCGCAGGGGGCCCGCGCCGCTGAACCTGCCTATTCCCGAATACCAGTTCCTGTCCGACACCAAGATCAAGATCGGCTGAGGGCAACATTCATGAGCTCGTCGACCCCGTTCCAGACCAACAGCAAAGTCATCAAGTGGATCGAAGCCCGGCTTCCGATCATTTCCACGATCGATGGCGCGCTGGTCTCCTATCCGGCCCCGCGTAACCTCAACTACTGGTGGAACTTCGGTTCCCTGGCCGGCTTCATGCTGGTCGCCCAGATCGTGACCGGCATCATCCTGGTCATGCATTACACGCCGCATGTCACCATGGCCTTCGCCTCGGTCGAACACATCATGCGCGACGTGAACTACGGCTGGCTGATGCGCTATGCCCATGCCAACGGCGCCTCGATGTTCTTCGTCGTCGTGTATATCCACATCCTCCGTGGTCTCTATTACGGCTCCTACAAGGCCCCGCGCGAGCTGCTGTGGTGGCTCGGCATCGTGATCTTCCTCCTCATGATGGCCACGGGCTTCATGGGTTACGTGCTGCCCTGGGGTCAGATGTCCTTCTGGGGCGCCACCGTGATCACCAACCTGTTCGGTGCCCTGCCGCTCGTCGGCGGCGACATCGTGACCTGGCTGTGGGGGGGCTTCTCGGTCGACAACGCGACCCTGAACCGCTTCTTCTCGCTGCATTACCTGCTGCCCTTCGTGATCTGCGCCGTGGTGTTCCTGCACCTCTGGGCGCTGCACACCACGAAGTCGAGCAACCCGCTCGGCATCGAGATCAAGGGCGACCAGGACACGGTGCCCTTCCACCCGTATTACACGGCGAAGGATGCCTTCGGTCTCAGCGTGTTCCTGATGTTCTTCGCCTATTGGGTGTTCTTCAATCCGAACGCCCTCGGCCATCCGGACAACTACATCGAAGCCAACCCGATGGTGACGCCGGCGCATATCGTCCCCGAATGGTATTTCCTGCCGTTCTACGCGATCCTGCGCGCCGTGCCCGACAAACTGGGCGGCGTGCTCGCCATGGGCGGCGCGATCGTGATCCTGTTCTTCATGCCGTATCTCGACTTCTCGAAGGTCCGTTCGGCGAAGTTCCGTCCGATCTACAAGCAGGCCTTCTGGCTCTTCGTGCTCGACGGCATCCTCCTCGGCTACGTCGGCGCCATGCCGGCGGAAGGGATCTGGATCCTCGTCGGCCGTATCGCCTCGGTCTATTATTTCGCGCACTTCCTCGTCATCGTGCCGCTGATCTCGTGGTTCGAGAAGCCGCTGCCTGTCCCCGAATCCATCGCGAAAGCGGTGCTCGGCGATGCGGCCAAGGCGTGAGGGAGAGGAGATGACCATGTCCCCGTTCAAGATCGGCGCCGCGGCGCTGCTCGCTCTCGGCCTCGGCGCCGGCGTCGCCCAGGCGTCTGAAGGCGCCCACATGGAGAAGCTCGACTGGAGCTTCAACGGCGCCTTCGGCACCTTCGATCGCGCCGCGCTCCAGCGTGGCTATCAGGTGTACAAGGAGGTTTGCGCCTCCTGTCACTCGATGAAATATCTGTCGTATCGCAACCTTCAGGACATCGGCTTCTCGGAAGCCGAGGTGAAGGCGCTGGCGGCCCAGTATGAAGTGCCCGCCCTCGACGAAGTCGGCGATCCGACGACCGCGAAGGCCAAGCCCTCCGACCGCTTCCATTCGCCTTTCCCGAATGAGCTGGCGGCCCGCGCGGCCAATGGCGGCGCGCTGCCGCCCGATCTGTCGCTGATGGGCAAGGCCCGCGTCGGTGGCCCGGATTACATCCACGCGCTCCTGACCGGTTACCACGAGGCGCCGGCCGGCTTCGTCCTGCCGGAAGGCAAGGAATACAATGCCGTCTTCCCGGGCAATGCCATCGGCATGCCGAAGCCGCTGAGCGACGATCAGGTGACCTATGCCGACGGCACCAAGGCGAGCCTCGAGCAGATGTCGCGCGACGTCTCGACCTTCCTGATGTGGGCCGCCGAGCCCAAGCTGGAAGATCGCAAGCGCGCTGGCGTCAAGGTCATGGGCTTCCTCGGCCTGCTGACCATCTTCACCTTCCTCACCTATCGCAAGGTGCGCCGGAAGGTTCAGGGTCACTGAGGTTCAGGACCATTGATCTGCCCCAGTCTTGGGCGATGATGAGGGGAGGCGAAAGCCTCCCCTTTTTCTTTGGTGCGCATATTCGGGCAAGGACGACATGATGGCGATGCTGGGCGTGATCGGGGGCAGCGGTCTCTATGACATCGAGGGGATCGAGGATCGCCGGGCAGTTCATGTTCAATCGCCCTTTGGCGCGCCATCGGACGCCATCACCGTCGGCCGGCTCGGCGGGATCGACATCGCCTTCCTGCCGCGTCATGGCGCCGGGCACCGCCTGTCGCCGACCGACATCAACTACCGGGCCAATATCGACGCGTTGAAGCGCCTCGGCGTCACCGACATCCTGTCGATGTCCGCCTGCGGCTCGTTCCGGGAAGGCCTGCCGCCCGGCACTTTCGTCATCGTCGATCAATTCATCGACCGCACCTTCGCCCGGGAGAAGAGTTTCTTCGGTCATGGGCTCGTCGCCCATGTCTCGGTCGCAGATCCGGTCTGCGCCCGGCTCGGCGATCTCGTCGAGGAAGCGGGCGATTTCGCCGAGGTGACGCTGCACAGGGGGGGCACCTATCTGGCGATGGAAGGGCCGCAATTCTCGACAAGGGCCGAATCGAATCTTTACCGCTCATGGGGCTGCGACGTCATCGGCATGACCAACATGCCCGAGGCGAAACTCGCCCGCGAAGCCGAGATTTGCTACGCCAGCGTGGCCATGGTCACAGACTTCGACTGCTGGCACGAGCAACATGGCGCGGTCGAGGTCGACGCGATCGTCGAGGTCATGCACCGCAACGCCCAGGCCGCCCGCGCGCTGGTCAAGGGCATGGCGCCCCTGCTGGCCGCGAAACGGCCCCATGTCTGCCCGCACGGCTGCGACAGGGCGCTGGAACATGCGCTGATCACGCCGCCGCCGGCGCGGGATCCCGTGCTGGTCGCCCGGCTCGACGCCATCGCCGGCCGGGTTCTCGGCTGAAGGAGAAGAAGATGTTCGGTTGGATCGTCCTTGGTCTCGTCGTCGCGCTGGCCGTCTATGCGGTCGCGACCTACAACGGCCTCGTCGCCGGCCGCAACCAGGTCGGCAACGGCTGGAAGCAGATCGATGTCCAGCTGAAGCGTCGCTACGACCTCATTCCCAACCTTGTCGAAGTCGCCAAGGATTACATGGGCTACGAGCAGGAAACGCTGAAACAGGTGATCGCCGCGCGCAATACCGCGATGAACGCCCATACGCCGGCCGCTTCCGGCCCGGCCGAGGCGCAGCTCGCGGGCGCGCTGGGCAGGTTCTTCGCCCTCGCCGAGTCTTATCCCGAGCTGAAGGCGAACGAGAATGTCCGCAGCCTGATGGAAGAGCTGACCTCGACCGAGAACAAGATCGCCTTTGCCCGCCAGCACTACAACGACAGCGTGATGGCGCAGAACAACCGGATCGAACAGTTCCCGTCGAATGTCGTCGGACGCCTCGGCGGCTTCGGTCCGCATGAATATTTCGAGGTGCCGGCGGCGGAAACCGCCCCGATCAAGGTTTCGCTGCGCTGAGGTGACCGCCGTGACCGGGGAGGGCAGGGGCGGTCTCGTCTCGACCGATTTCGAGGCGGCGGCCCGTCGCAACCGCCGCAACACGGTGATTCTGATCGCCGTGATGATCGCGATCGGCGCCGTGCTCGCCTATCTGCTGGGCGCGACCGTCGAATCGGCGGAGGGCGATCCTCGCTTCAACCCGGCGGCCTCGGGCCTTGGCCTGGCCTTCGCCCTGATCATGATCGCGATCAGTCTGATCTGGACGCTGATCACCATGAAGGCGGGCGACAGGATCGTTCTCGCTCTCGCGGGGGCACGGGAGGTCGACGCGGCGGCGGCGCCCCAGCTGCATAATGTGGTCGAGGAAATGGCCATCGCCGCCGGCGTGCCCAAGCCCCGGGTCGCCATCATGGAGACCGAGGCCCTCAATGCCTTCGCCACCGGCATGAGCCGCGACCATGTCGCCGTCGCCGTCACGCGCGGCCTGCTGAACAGTTTGAGCCGCGAGGAGTTGCAGGCGGTCATCGGTCACGAGATGGGCCATGTGCTCAATCTCGACGTTCGCTATGGCACGGCGGTCGGCGTTTTCGTCGGGCTGATCGTGCTGCTGTCCGACGGCATCCTGCGGCTTGGCCGCTTCGGCCGCATGGGGCGCGCCCGCGGCAACGACAAGGGCAATGGCCTGCAGATCGTCCTGGTGATCCTGCTGATCGTCGCGGCGATCATCGCGCCTTTGGCGGCGAAACTGGTGCAGATGGCGATTTCCCGCCAGCGGGAATATCTCGCCGACGCGACCAGCGCCCGGCTGACGCGCAACCCGCTGGCGCTGATCTCGGCGCTGGAGAAGCTGGGCAATTCCACGGTGCCCTATGATAGGGCGAACCGGGCCATCCAGCATCTTTTCATCGTCAACCCGTTCCGCGATTTCTCGGCGACGGCGGGCGCGCTGATGGCGACCCATCCCGCCCTGGCGGACCGTATCGCCCGGCTGCGCGATCTCGGCTGAGGTCGCGCCCTAGCGCAGATGCGCGGCGAGGAAATCGAGGGTCCGCTCCCGCGCCAGCCTGGCGGCCGCCTCGTCGTAATTCGCCCTTCGGTCGGAATTGAAGCCGTGGTCCGCGTCATAGACGTGGATGGCGACTTCCGGATGCTTTTCCGCCAGGGCCTCGATCTTGTCCTCGGGGATCGTCTGATCCTTGGAGCCGAAATGCAGCATGGTCGGGCACTTGGGCGTCGCGTTCATGAAATTGAGGATGGCCGTGCCGTAATAGCCGACCGCGCAGCCGAGATTGGGCACCCGCGCCGCCGCCAGCCAGGCGATCGCCCCGCCATAGCAATAACCGACGATGCCAACCGGCATCTTGGCCTCGCCCTGGCGCAGATGGGTGACGCAGGCGCCGACATCCAGCATCGGGCCTTCCCAACCCACCTGCTCGCGAAGGGCGCGGCCCCGGGCGATACCCTCGGCGTCAT
>JAOZVS010000152.1 GCA_025869435.1 Zavarzinia sp. | reverse complement strand
GTTTCGATCACACCGTCCGGGTTTCCCGGCACGTCGTGGTTCCAGAAGCGCAGCACCCGCCAGCCCGCCGCCTCCAGCACCGCGGTCCGGCGCAGGTCCCCGGCATTGCCCGCGTGCTGGCAGCCCCGCTTCCCGCAAACGCCGCCACAGCGCCATCTCCGCCTGCGTCGAGTCCCGCCTCAGCCGCCGGGCACGAAGGATGCGAGGATCCGTCATGAAGGCCCTTTCCGGTCCCCTCGCCCCGCCTGCGGGGAGAGGGATAGGGTGAGGGGTAGGCCCAGGCCGTGAGGGGGGGCAAGGCTCAGAACAGGAAGTAGCGCTGGGCCATGGGCAGGACCTTGGCCGGCGCGCAGGTCAGCAATTCGCCGTCGGCTCGCACCTCGTAGGTTTCGGGGTCGACCTCGATCACCGGGCAGGCGTCGTTCAGCACCATGCTGGCCTTGGCCGCCTTCATCCGCGTGTTCTCGACCGCGGCGATAATGCGCTGCAGGCCGAGCTGGCGGCCGATGTCGAGATCGAGCGCCGCCTTGGAGACGAAGGTGATGCAGGAGGCCGCCATGGCCCGGCCGAAGCTGCCGAACATCGGGCGGTAATGCACCGGCTGCGGCGTCGGGATCGAGGCATTGGGATCGCCCATCAGCGCCTGGGTGATGGTGCCGCATTTCAGCACCATGTCGGGCTTCACGCCGAAGAAGGCGGGCGACCACAGCACGAGATCGGCGTATTTGCCGACCTCGACCGAGCCGACATGCGGGCTGATGCCATGGGCGATGGCCGGGTTGATGGTGTATTTCGCGACATAGCGGCGGGCACGGAAATTGTCGTTGCCCGGGCCGTCGCCGGGAAGGCCGCCGCGCTGGGTCTTCATCTTGTGGGCGGTCTGCCAGGTGCGCAGGATCACCTCGCCAAGGCGCCCCATGGCCTGACTGTCGGATGAGATGATCGAAAGCGCGCCGAGGTCGTGGAGGATATCCTCGGCCGCGATGGTCTCGCGCCGGATGCGGCTCTCGGCGAAGGCGACGTCTTCCGGAATGCTGGCGTCGAGGTGATGGCAGACCATGAGCATGTCGAGATGCTCGTCCAGCGTATTCACCGTGAAGGGCCGGGTCGGATTGGTCGACGACGGGATGACATGGGGCAGGCCCGCGACCTTGATGATGTCCGGGGCATGTCCGCCGCCCGCGCCTTCGGTGTGGAAAGCGTGGATGGTGCGGCCCTTGAAGGCGCCGATGGTATCCTCGACGAAGCCCGATTCGTTCAGCGTGTCGGTGTGGATCATCACCTGCACGTCGTATTCGTCGGCGACCGACAGGCAGCAGTCGATGGCGGCGGGGGTCGTGCCCCAATCCTCGTGCAGTTTCAGGGCGGCCGCGCCGGCCTTCACCTGCTCGACCAGGGCGGCCGGATCGGAAGCATTGCCCTTGCCGGCGAACATCAGGTTGACCGGCAGGCCTTCCGCCGCCTGCAACATGCGGGCGATATGCCAGGGGCCGGGGGTGCAGGTCGTTGCGTTGGTGCCGGTCGCCGGGCCGGTGCCGCCGCCGATCAGGGTGGTGATGCCCGACGAGATCGCCTCTTCCACCTGCTGCGGACAGATGAAATGGATATGGCAGTCGATGCCACCGGCCGTCAGGATCTTGCCCTCGCCCGCGATCACTTCCGTGCCCGGGCCGACGATGATGGTGACGCCCGGCTGGGTATCCGGATTGCCCGCCTTGCCGATGCCGGCGATGCGGCCATCCTTGATCGCGACATCGGCCTTCACGATGCCCCAGTGGTCGAGGATGACGACATTGGTGATCACCGTGTCGACCGCGCCCGCGGCGCGGGTGACCTGGGACTGGCCCTGACCGTCGCGGATCACCTTGCCGCCGCCGAATTTCACTTCCTCGCCATAGGTCGTGTAATCTTTCTCGACCTCGATCAGGAGTTCAGTATCGGCAAGACGGATGCGGTCGCCGACGGTCGGCCCGAACATGTCGGCATAGGCGCCGCGGCTCATCTTCATCGGCATGTCACAGGTCTCCCATCACGAGGCCGCGGAAGCCGACGGCCCGGCGGAGGCCGAGCAGGGGCACCAGCGTAACCTCCCGCGTCTGGCCCGGCTCGAAGCGGACGGCGGTGCCGGCCGGAATGTCGAGGCGGTAACCATGGGCCGCCGCGCGGTCGAACCGCAGCCCTGCGTTGGTTTCGGCGAAATGATAATGGCTGCCGACCTGGATCGGCCGGTCGCCGACATTGGCGACGGTGACCGTGACGGTCGGCGCGCCTGCGTTCAATTCGATCTCGCCGGCGGCGGGAATGACTTCACCCGGAATCATGGCCTGTTCCTCAGCGGATCGGTTCGTGGACGGTGACGAGCTTGGTGCCGTCGGGGAAAGTCGCCTCGACCTGGACGTCGTGGATCATCTCGGCGATGCCCTCCATCACCTGGTCGCGGGTGATGACCGTGGCGCCCGCCGCCATCAGGTCGGCGACCGAACGGCCGTCGCGCGCACCCTCGACGACGAAATCCGAAATGAGGGCGATCGCTTCCGGGTAGTTCAGCTTCACGCCCCGCTCCAGCCGCTTGCGGGCGACGATGGCCGCCATGGCGATCAGCAGCTTGTCCTTCTCACGCGGTGAAAGATTCATTGTCTCTGTCCCTCAAGCGCCGGGCGGTCGCATCCGCGACCTTGGCTCGCTTCGCTAAAGCTGCGCGGGGCCTCAATGGCCCCTGAATGCGGTACTCGTTCCGGCTGCGCCGGAACGTCGTGGGTTCATATCTGCCAGACCCGGGGGATGGGTCTTGCGCCGCGTAAAGGAGCGAGGGCGGCCAGGACCATGCGGCGCAGGTCGGCGCCCGTCTGCCCCAGGCAGCGGATCAGGATCATATCGTCAAAGGCGCTGGCGCCCCAAAGGGGAAAGTTACCGAGAGCATTACGCACATCGTCCAGCCGCGCGGCGAGGCCGCCGCCGGCGCCGACGATGCTGGCCGAGGCGCGGCAGCCTCGCGCCGCCGCCGCGCGGTCGAGCCGCGCCTGCATGTCGCCCTCGAGCGAGAGGACATCGGCATAGATCAGCCGCCCGCCCCGGGTCAGGCGCCAGCCATCGCGGAAACGGCCGCGCGCCACGCTCTCGCCCCGCGCGGTGCGGCCGAACACCACCTGTTCGAGGCCGAGGAAGGCGGCATCCGGCGCCATGTCGATGCGGAGGTCGCGGGCGAGGTCGCAATCGTCGAACAGGATGGTTTCCTGCGGCAGCCATTCGGCGAAGGCACCTTCGCCCACCGTCAGCCGCGTCTCCTGCCGGGCCGGCACGCCGCCGATGGCGCGGTAGGCCCGTTCCGCCGCCTGGGAGGCGACGGTGGCGCTGGTCCCCGCGCCCCATTCGACATGGGTCGACAGGCGGTCGCCGCCGGTCAGCCCGCCCGAAGTGTTCAGGGTGACGGCGGTCATATGCGCGCCCACTTCCCGCCGGGGGAAGCGGGCCTTGGCGCAGCCCTGCTGATAGAGATGTCCGAGGACCGTATCCTCGCCCCGCCGCCGGAAGGAGAGTTCCAGCCGCCCCTCCGCCCGTGCCAGCGGCTCCGCCACTAGAGACGGATTTGGGGCGACCGGCGGCTCAGACCATGACGTGACGGCGAACCTCGGCTTCATCCAACTGGTCCTTGGGCCCGGCCAGGACGACCTCGCCCCGGTCCATGACCGCCAGCGTCTGCCCCAGCTCGTGCGCGAAATCAAAATACTGCTCGACCAGCAGGATTGCCATTTCGCCCCGCGCGCGCAACAGGTCGATGACCCGGCCGATATCCTTGATGATCGAGGGCTGGATACCTTCCGTCGGCTCGTCGAGGACGAGCAGCCGGGGTTTCATCACCAAGGCCCGGCCGATCGCCAGCTGCTGCTGCTGCCCGCCCGACAGGTCGCCGCCGCGCCGGCGCAGCATGGACTTCAGCACCGGAAACAGCTCGAAGATCTCGTCCGGTACTTTCCGCTGGCCGCGCGGCAGCACGGCGAAGCCGGTTTCCAGATTCTCGCGCACCGTCAGCAGCGGGAAAATGTCTCGCCCCTGCGGGACATAGGCGATGCCCCGGCGCGCCCGCTCGAAGGGCTTCAGGTTGGTGATATCCTCGCCTTCCCAGGTGATCTTGCCGCGTTTCACCGGCTGGTTGCCGGTGATCGCCCGCAGGGCCGAGGTCTTGCCGACGCCGTTGCGGCCGAGAAGGCAGGTGACCTTGCCGACCTCGACCGTGAGGGAGACGGAGCGCAGGGCCTGCGCCGCGCCATAGAAGAGATCGATCTTTTCGACTGACAGCATGATCCGATCCCCTAGCGGCCGAGATAGACTTCGATGACGCGCTCGTTGGCCTGGACCTGGTCGAGCGGGCCTTCGGCCAGCACCGAGCCCTCGTGCAGCACCGTGACCTTGACCCCGAGTGCCTTCACGAAGGTCATGTCGTGTTCGACGACGACGACCGAGCGGGTCTTGTTGATCTCGACCAGCAATTCGGCGGTTTCGGCCGTTTCGGCGTCGGTCATGCCGGCCACCGGCTCGTCGACGAGAAGGAGCGCCGGCTCCTGCGCCAGCAACATGCCGATCTCCAGCCACTGCTTCTGGCCGTGGGACAGGTCGCCCGCCAGCCGGCCGAGCGACTCGGTCAGCTTGGTCAGCTCCAGCAATTCGTCGATGCGCTGCTTTTCCTTCGCCGTCTCCTTGGCGAAGAGCACGGTGAAGGGCTTGCGCAGGCCCGCGAGGGCGAGTTGCAGATTGTCCCGCACCGTGTGGCTTTCGAACACGGTCGGCTTCTGGAACTTGCGGCCGATGCCGAGCTGGGCGATGGCGGCTTCGTCCATCTTGGTCAGGTCGACGTCGCCGTTGAAGGCGACGGTGCCGGTGCCGGTATCGGGCCGCGTCTTGCCGGTGATGACGTCCATCATGGTCGTCTTGCCGGCGCCGTTCGGGCCGATGATCGCCCGCATCTCGCCGGGGGCGATGACGAGGGAGAGGTCGTTCAGCGCGCGGAACCCGTCGAAGGTCACGGTTACGCCGTCGACATAGAGGATGGGCTTCGGGGTGACGTCACCGATCTGCATCGCCGTCTCCTATTCGCCCGCCGGGGTCGAGGCTTCGGTTTTCGGGGGCTCGGGCGCGACCGCGTTCTGGGCCTTGCGGCTGCGCAGCATGTCGAGGAGCTGCGGCACCGTGCCGACGATGCCCTTGGGCATCAGCAGGGTGACGAAGATGAAGAGACCGCCGAGGGCGAAGAGCCAGAGTTCAGGCAGCACGCCGGTGAAGACGGTCTTGCCGAAGTTGACGACGATGGCGCCGATGGCGGCGCCGACCAGGGTGCCGCGACCGCCGACCGCGACCCAGACCACCGCCTCGATCGAATTCTGCGGCGCGAATTCACCGGGGTTGATGATGCCGACCTGCGGCACATAAAGCGCGCCGGCGATGCCCGCCATCACGGCCGAGAGGGTGAAGGCCGCGAGCTTGTAACCCTCGACCCGGTAACCCATGAAGCGCGTGCGGCTTTCGGCGTCGCGAACCGCGATCAGCACCTTGCCGAAGCGCGAGCGGGTGATCCACAGGCAGAGCAGATAGCACAGCGCGAGGGCGAGGGCCGAGGCGGCGAAGAGCGAGACGCGCATCCCGTCGGTCTGCAGGTTGAAACCCAGCAGGTCCTTGAAATCGGTCAGGCCGTTGTTGCCGCCGAACCCCATGTCGTTGCGGAAGAAGGCCAGCAGCAGGGCATAGGTCATCGCCTGGGTGATGATCGAGAGATAGACCCCGGTGACCCGCGAGCGGAAGGCGAGATAGCCGAAGACGAAGGCGAGGATGCCGGGGATGAGCGCGACCATCACCATGGCGAACAGGAAATTGTCGAAGCCGAGCCAGTACCAGGGCAGTTCCTTCCAGTTCAGGAACACCATGAAATCGGGCAGCACCGGATCGCCATAGACGCCGCGCGGGCCGATCTGGCGCATCAGATACATGCCCATGCCGTAACCGCCGAGGGCGAAAAAGGCGCCGTGGCCCAGCGACAGGATGCCGACGTAGCCCCAGACGAGATCGATCGACAGGGCGAGGATCGCGTAGCACAGGTATTTGCCAAGGAGCGCGACCAGATAGGTCGGCACATGGAGCGCCGCGTCTTCCGGCGTCGCGAGGTTGAGCACGGCGACGAGCACGGTGACGATGAACAGGCCCGCCAGGAACCAGAAGGCCATGGCGTCCGAACCGAAGATACGTTTCGCAATCATCGCTCGACCGCCCTGCCTTTCTGGGGGAACAGGCCCCGCGGCTTGCGCTGGATGAACAGCACGAGCGCGACGAGGACGAAGATCTTGCCGAGCACCGCGCCGGCAACAGGTTCGAGCAGCTTGTTGGTGATGCCGAGCGTCATGGCCCCCACCAGCGTACCCCAGAGGTTACCGACGCCGCCGAAGACGACGACCATGAAACTGTCGATGATGTAGCCTTGGCCGAGGTTGGGGCTGACATTGTCGATCTGGGACAGGGCGACGCCCGCGATCCCGGCGACGCCGGAGCCGAGGCCGAAGGTGAGCATGTCGACCCAATTGGTGCGAATGCCCATGGAGCCTGCCATGCGGCGGTTCTGGGTCACCGCCCGCATCTGCAGGCCGAAGGCGGTCCGCCGCAGCACGATCATCAGGACGACCAGCACGACCATCGAGAAGACGATGATCCACATGCGGTTATAGGTCAGGGTCAGGCCGCCGAGATCGAAGGCGCCGGACATCCAGGCGGGATTGCCCACCTCGCGGTTGGTCGGACCGAAGATCGTGCGCACCGCCTGCTGCAACACGAGCGACAGACCGAAGGTGGCGAGCAGGGTTTCCAGCGGCCTTCCATAAAGGAAGCGGATGATCACCCGCTCGATCAGGATGCCGACCGCGCCCGAGACGAGGAAGGCCAGCGGCAGGGCGATGGCCAGCGAATAGTCGAACAGCCAGGGCGCCGAAGTGCGGATGATGTCCTGCACGACGAAGGTCGTATAGGCGCCGATCATCACCATTTCGCCATGGGCCATGTTGATGACGCCCATCACGCCGAAGGTGATGGCGAGGCCGATGGCGGCGAGCAGCAGCACCGAGCCCAGCGAAATGCCGTAATAGAAGCTCTGCACGCCGGACCACAGGGCGAGACGCCCCTCGATCGCCTCGGCCGCGTCCTTGATCGCCGCGGCGACCGCCGGCGAGGGCGTCGGCGCCGAGGTCAGCATGGCGAGGGCATCCTGATTGCCCTGGGCCGCGATCACCTTGACGGCGTCGAGCTTGGCCGCCTCCTCGCCGGGGCCATAGAGGATGAGGGCGGCCCGCGCCCGCTCGAGCGCGGTCTTCACCTTGGGGTCGTTTTCGCGCGCCAGCGCGGTCTCGATCAGCGGCAGCGAGGTCTGGTCCTTGGACTTGAACACCGACAGCGCCGCGTCGAGCCGCTTGGCCGGATCCGGGCTGACCAGGGTCAACTGGCCGAGCGCGGCCTCGGCGGCGCGGCGGATGCGGTTGTTGGCGCGGACCGGCTTGGCGCCCGGCGGTTCCGCCGCGACGACAGCGCCGGTCGCGGCGTCGTGCAGCGCGCCGGCCGCGTCCTTGTAGACGAGGCTGCCGTCCGCGCCGACGATCAGCCGGTTGTCGGACAGAGCCTGGAGAATTTCGATCGCCGTCGGTTGCCCGCTGACGGCCAGCGCCTCGATACCCTTCTGGATATCGTCATAGGAACCGGCGAAGAGTTTCAGGGCTTCCTGAACGTCCTGCGCCCGGGCTTGCCCGATGGCGCCGGCACCGGCCAGGGTCAGGATCGCCATCGCGATCAGGCAGAAGCGCCGTAACCGCGAGAGTGTCAAAATTACCATGGACCGACCGCCTCTCGACAACAACCGACATCAGTGGACCCCGACCCGAAAAGATCCCCGGGCGGACGATGCCGCCCGGGGTTGCCAAGTCGAGGGAGGAGACCAGAAGCAGACGAACTCAGGCAGTTCGGGCGATTACTTGCCCGAGCCGCCGCACTTGCCGGTGGCGACGTTGAAGTTGCCGCACTTCAGCGGCGCGCGCCAATCGGAGATCAGGTCCTTGGAACCTTCGAGGTAATCCGACCATTCGTCGCCGACGATCAGGCCCTTGGTCTGCGACACGATGTCGAACTGACCGTCGGCCTTGATCTCGCCGATGAGGACCGGCTTGGTGATGTGGTGGTTCGGCATCATCGCCGAGAAGCCGCCCGACAGATTGGGCACGGTGACGCCGATCAGCGCGTCGATGACCGCGTCCGGGTCGGTGGTGCCGGCCTTTTCGACCGCCTTGACCCACATGTTGAAGCCGATGACATGGGCTTCCATCGGGTCGTTGGTCACGCGCTTCGGATTGTTGGTATAGGCCTGCCACTTCTTGATGAAATCGGCGTTCTCGGGAACGTCGACCGACATGAAGTAGTTCCAGGCGGCGAGGTGACCGACCAGGTTCGAGGTGTCGAGACCGGCGAGTTCCTCTTCACCGACCGAGAAGGCGACGACCGGAATGTCGGTCGCCTTGATGCCCTGGTTGGCGAGTTCCTTGTAGAACGGCACATTGGCGTCGCCGTTGATGGTCGAGACGACGGCGGTCTTCTTGCCGGCCGAGCCGAATTTCTTGATATCGGCGACGATCGTCTGCCAGTCGGAATGACCGAACGGCGTGTAGTTGATCATGATGTCTTCGGCGGCGACGCCCTTGGCCTTCAGATAGGCCTCGAGGATCTTGTTGGTCGTGCGCGGATAGACATAGTCGGTGCCGGCGAGGACCCAGCGCTTCACGCCTTCCTCGGCCGCGAGATAGTCGACCGCGGGGATCGCCTGCTGGTTCGGGGCGGCGCCGGTGTAGAAGATGTTGCGCGAGGATTCTTCACCCTCGTATTGCACCGGGTAGAACAGGATGCTGTTCAATTCCTCGAACACCGGCAGCACGGATTTGCGCGACACCGAGGTCCAGCAGCCGAACACGGCCGAGACCTTGTTGACGGAAATCAGCTCGCGGGCCTTTTCGGCGAACAGCGGCCAGTTGGAAGCCGGGTCGACGACGACCGCCTCGAGCTTCTTGCCGAGGACGCCACCCTTCTTGTTCTGTTCCTCGATGAGCATCAGCATGACGTCCTTCAGCGTGGTCTCGCTGATCGCCATGGTGCCGGAAAGCGAGTGCAGAACGCCGATCTTGATGGTCTCTTCCGCCCGGGCGCCAACGGTGGCGCCAACCATCGCGGTTGCGCCGAGGACCGCCCCGGCCAGCCATTTCGTGAACCTTGTCGACATTCGTTAAACCCCCAACCCCTGCAGGATCCGAATTTGGCCGCCGGTCGCGGCCAAGACGCCTCGCGTCGGATCTGGCTACCGGCACGGGGCAGGAGGGATGAGGCAAGACATGTGCCAAGCGATCCCGCTGCATGGGAGTCATGCCGCCAGCGGGGATTCAGGGGGTTTGTCGCGCTGGCCTAGTGGCGGGGCCGCGTTCAGAATTGGTCAAAATAAAGGCAGCAATACGCAAATTGGCGCAGCGCGAGCCTAATTTATGACCATAGGACACCGCCGCCTTTTCGAGCAGCGGCATCCCTTCGCCTGTATACAAAAATGTCAGGCAACCGTCAAATCGACCTGGATATTGCCCCGCGTCGCATTGGAATAGGGGCAAACCACATGGGCCTTGGCCACCAGATCCTCGAGAACCGCCTTGTCGACGCCCGGCGCGGCGATGGTCAGGGCGACCTGTATACCGAAGCCGGTCGGGATCGGGCCGATGCCGACGGCACCCGTTACCGTCGTCGTCTCCGGCAGGGCCACCTTGGCGGCGCGGGCGACGAATTTCAGCGCGCCGAGGAAGCAGGCGGAATAGCCGGCGGCGAACATCTGTTCGGGATTGGTGCCCGGGCCATCGTTACCGCCGAGGGCCTTGGGGGTGGAAAGGGTGACCGAAAGCCGGCCGTCGTCGCTGGCGGCGACACCTTCGCGGCCGCCGGTGGCGGTGGCATGGGCGGTATAGAGGATCTTGTCGGGCATGAGAGGCACTCCGTTGTCGATGGGGAATTATATATCGCGCTATTAAATTGAACACAATATAAAAATCAAGAAAACCTCTCGTCGCTCCGGCGAAGGCCGGAGCCTTTGAACGGGGAAGGCGCCCTTGCCGGCGAAAGATCCCGGCCTGCGCCGGGATGACGAGATGAAAGGAGTCCTTACGACCCGCCGGCCAGTTGCGCCCGGAAGGCGGCGACGGCGGCGCGCAGGGCGGTCACCTCCGCGCCCGACACGCCGAGGCCGCAGACCATGGCCTCGTAATGGCCCCGGGTTTCCGCCTCCAGCTTGCGGCCGGCCCCGGTCAGGCGGATGCGGACCTGGCGCTCGTCGGCGGGGTCGCGCCGCCGCTCGACGAGGCCCTGGGCCTCTAACCGCTTCAGGAGCGGCGTCAGCGTGCCGGAATCAAGGAACAGCCGCTCGCCCAACGCACCCACGGTCAGGTCATCCGCCTCCCACAGAACGAGCAGCGCGAGATATTGCGGATAGGTGAGGCCGAGCGCGGTCAGCATCGGCCGGTAAGCCTTGGTCATCAGATGCGACGCGGAATAGAGCGCGAAGCACAGCTGGTCGTCGAGGCGGAGGGAGAATTTCGGCTGGTCGGTCATGGCATTGTTCCTTTGCCCGACCATTATATAGGGCGCAATGGGCTTGCGCGCGAGGGGTTGCGCGCAAGCCCCCGCGCCTTACCAGTGCAGGCCCTTGGTCAGGGCCGCCAGCGCGACCGCCTCGGTCGAGGGGGCGCCGTCGTCGGCCACTTTCTCGCCCCTTGCCGCGGCGCTGTCCGGGAACAGGCGATAGGTGGTGTTGAACAGGATGTTGGTGACATCCGGCGCCGCCGCCCACAGCAATTCGCCCATGGTGCCGAGACGGGTGGCGATCCGCTTCGGCTTGTCGACGATGCCTTTGACGATCAGGTTGGCGGCGTCGTCCGGCGAGAGGGTCGGGATATTGTCGTACATCTTGGTCGGCGCGATCATCGGGGTGCGCACCAGCGGCATGTAGATATTGGTGAAACTGACGTTGCGGTGATGGAACTCGGGCGCGGCGCAGCGCGTGAAAGCGCCGAGCGCGGCCTTGGACGCGACATAGGCCGAGAAACGCGGCTGGTTCACCTGCACGCCGATCGACAGGATATTCACGATGTGGCCGGTCTTGCGCGACGACATCACCGGCAGGAAGCCCATCATCAGGCGCAGGGCACCGAAGTAATTCACCGCCATCGTCCGCTCGTAGTCATGGAAGCGGTCGTAGGACAGGTTGACCGAGCGGCGGATCGAGCGGCCGGCATTGTTCACCAGCACGTCGACATGGCCATGGTCCTTGAGGACGGCGGCGATGAAACGGTCGCAGCTGTCCA
This sequence comes from Zavarzinia sp., assembly GCA_025869435.1. Taxonomy (GTDB): domain Bacteria; phylum Pseudomonadota; class Alphaproteobacteria; order Zavarziniales; family Zavarziniaceae; genus Zavarzinia. Next base: position 15,409 of record JAOZVS010000152.1, on the reverse strand, counting down.
TCTCGGCGACATCGACCGAATAGGCATGGACATTGCCGCCCGCCGCGCGCAGTTCGGCCTGAACCGCGTCCAGCTCCTCCTGCTTGCGGGCGCAGATGACGGTGATGGCCCCGGCCGCCGCCACTTTCTTCGCCGTCTCGAGACCGATGCCCGAGGTCGCGCCGGTGATGACCACGACCTTGCCGGCGACGGAACTGGCCAGCGAGCGGTCGCGGTGCAGTTCGGGATTGAGGTGGCGTTCCCAATAGTCCCAGACGAAGCCGGCGTAATCCTGGATCGGCGGGCAGTCGATGCCGCTGCCTTTCAGCGCCTTGGCCGTATCGCGATTGTCGAATTTGGTCGGGTAGTTGAAGAACTTCAGGGCCTGGCGCGGAATGCCATAGCCGCCCAGCACCGTGTCGATGATCGAGCGGACGGGCGGCAGGCCGGCCAGCATGGCGCGGATGCCGGCGGGCACGAAGCCGAACACCCGGCTGTCCACCCGCATGGAGAATTGCGGCGCCCCCGCCGCCTTGGCGAAGACATTGACCACCTCGCCCACCCTATTGTGCTTCGGGTTGGTCAGGTGGAAGGCGCGGCCGTCGAGCCCGGATTTATGGGCGATATGGTCCATCGCCTTCGTCACGTAGTCGACCGGCACGATGTTGAGAAGGCCGCCCTCGATGCCCAGCAGGGAAATCCACTGCGGAATGGCCCGGCGCAATTGCAGGATCAGGTTGAAGAAGAAATAGGGGCCGTCGATCTTGTCGATCTCGCCGGTCTCGGAATGGCCGACGACGATGCCCGGGCGATAGATCCGCCAGGGGATGGAGCATTCCTCGCGCACGATCTTCTCGCTGTCGTGCTTGGTGCGGTAATAGGGGTGATCGTCCGCCGCCCATTCCTCGAACATGTCTTCGCGCCAATAGCCTTCGTAAAGGCCGGCGGCGGCGATGGACGAGGTGTGGTGGAACGATTTGGCGCCCACCGCCTCGGCGAAGGTGACCGCGTTCCGCGTGCCTTCGACGTTGGATTTGACCTGCGCCTCCTGATCCTCGTTGGTCAGGTCGTAGATCGCGGCGAGATGGAAGACATGGCCGATCTGGCCCTTCAGCTTCTCGATCTCGGCGGCCGAAACGCCGAGCCGCTTCTTGCCGAGGTCGCCGGTGACGCCGACGATGCGCGCGGCATCGCGGGACCAGCGTTCGTCCTTCAGGGCTTCCAGTTTCTTCTTCGACCCCGACCGCACCAGGACATAGATGGTGCCGTCACGCTTCAGCAGGGCGTCGATCAGATTGCGGCCCAGGAACCCGGTGCCGCCGGTGACGAAATAGCTCATGCCTCTCCCCCGGTATCTCCCTGTGCCGGGTGTGTGTCCACCCGTGCAGCACGAAGATTAGACACCGGCAGGAGCGAAAGGGGAGAGGAAATCGCTTTCCGCGAACGGCAAGCGATACCGTTATTTGTGCTGGCTTTCGTCCCGCGTCAGGTAATAGGCGGCGAGGATGGGCAGGAAGGTCACCAGGATGACGAAGACCGCCACCACATTGGTCACGGGGCGCTGACGCGGCCGCACCAGTTCGGACAGCATCCAGATCGGCAGGGTCGATTGCTGGCCGGCGGTGAAGGTGGTCACGATCACCTCGTCGAACGACAGGGCGAAGGCCAGCATCCCGCCCGCCAGCAGCGCCGTGGCGATATTGGGCAGGATCACGTAACGGAAGGTCTGGAAACCGTCTGCGCCGAGGTCCATCGAGGCTTCGACGAGACTGCCCGACAGGCGCCGGAAGCGCGCCACCGCGTTGTTGTAGACGACGACGATGCAGAAAGTGGCATGGCCGAGGATGATGGTGAGGAGACCATAGTCGATCTCCAACAGGTTGAAGGCGGCGCGGAGCGCGATGCCGGTGACGATGCCCGGCAGCGCGATAGGCAGGATGACGAGGAGGGAGACCGCCTCCCGCCCGAAGAATTGCCGCCGCGCGAGCGCCGCCGCGATCAGCGTGCCGAGGACGAGGGCGACGCTGGTCGCCAGCGCCGCGACCTTCAGCGACAGGCCGATGGCATCCCAGATGTCCTGCCGGGCGAAGGCGACGCCGAACCATTTCAGCGTCAGCCCCGGCGGCGGGAACTGATAGGATTTTTCCTCGGTCGTGAAGGCATAGAGGAAGACGAAGAGCAGCGGCACATGGAGGAACAGCAAGCCGCCCAGCGCCGCCAGTTTCAGGGGACGGGATGCCCGGTCAGAGCGCATCGAAAGCCCCCGTCCGCTTCGCGCCCCAGAGATAGAGGCCCATGATCGCGACCGGCACCACGGTGAAGGCGGCGGCGAGCGGGATATTGCCCGCCGTGCCCTGCTGGATCAGCACCGCCTGGCCGATGAAGAGGTTCGAGCCGCCGACGATCTGCGGAATGATGTAATCGCCGAGGCTTAGCGAGAAGGTGAAGATCGAGCCCGCGATCATGCCCGGGAGGGCCAGCGGCAGGATGACATGGCGGAAGGTCTGGCGCGGATGCGCCCCCAGATCCTCCGATGCCTCCACGAGACTGCCCGGCACCCGCTCGAGCGAGGCTTGCAGGGGCAGGATCATATAGGGCAGCCAGACATAGGTGAAGACGAGGAAAGTGCCGATATAGGAGGTCGACAGGCTGGGCCCGCCGATGACCGGCAAGGCCAGCACGCCGTCGAGGACGACGGTGACGCCCAGCGTGTCGGCGACCCAGGAGACGATGCCCTCCTTGGCCAGGATCAGTTTCCAGGCATAGACCTTTACGAGATAGGACGACCACAGCGGCATCATGACCGCGAGATAGAACACCGCCTTCATCCGCCCCTTCGCGTAACGCGCTGCATAATAGGCGATGGGAAAAGCGATGACGGCCGAGGCGAGGGTGACCGCCGCCGCCATCAGCACCGTGCGGATCACGATGTCGAAATTGGCTAGCTGGAGGAGCTGGCCGTAACTCGACAGGGTCAGCGTGTAATCGATCGTCCCCGAGAATTCGTCGATCGAGAAGAAGCTGTTGGTCAGCAGCGCGAACAGACTGCCCAGATAGATGATGCCGAGCCAGAGCAGCGGCGGCACGAGGAGGAGCGCGAGATAGGCCCCCGGCCGCCGCAGCAGGAAATCCGACAGGCCGCGCAGCAGGCCGCCGCGCGGGGCCGGCAGGGCGGCGGCGCTGCTCATGCCGCCTCCATCGCCCAGAGGGCGGCGAGCGGAATGCCGAGGGTTACCGTCTGGCCGGGGCCGAATCCGCCCCCCTCCGCCGCCGGGATCGAGACGGCGAGGCGAAGGTCCGCGCCTTCCACGGTGACCAGCAGGCGGCGGGCGGCACCGTGATATTGCGCGTCCTCGATCATGGCGGTCAGCGCGGCATGACCCTCGGGCGCCGGCCCCGTCAGCAGCACGATCGCTTCCGGCCGCAGGGAACAGGGCGCGTCCGGCCCGCCGATGCCTCTCGCCACGGCGGCGGGCAGGACGTTGGAGCCGCCGACGAAACGGGCGACGAAATCGGTACGCGGCCGCTCGTAAATTTCTTCCGGCGGGCCAACCTGGACGATCCGGCCCTCGTTGAACACCGCCACCCGGTCGGACATGGACAGGGCCTCGCCCTGGTCGTGGGTGACGAAGACGAAGGCGGTGCCGAGCTTCCTCTGCAGCGCCTTCAATTCGACCTGCATTTCCTCGCGCAGCTTGAGGTCGAGGGCGCCCAGCGGCTCGTCGAGCAGCAGCACCCGGGGCTGGTTGACGAGGGCGCGGGCCAGCGCCACGCGCTGCCGCTGCCCGCCCGAGAGCTGGACGGGCCTGCGCTCGCCATGCTGGCCCAGTTTCACCAGCGCGAGGGCCTCGGCCGCCCGGGCGTGGCGCTCGCGCTTGCCGACGCCGCGCACCATCAAGCCATAGGCGACATTGTCGAGCACATTCATATGCGGGAACAGGGCGTAGTCCTGGAACACCGTGTTCACCGCCCTCGCATAGGGCGGCACCCCGGCCGAGGGCACGCCGAAAATCTCGATCTCGCCGGCCGAAGGCTGGTCGAAACCGGCGATCAGCCGCAGGCAGGTGGTCTTGCCCGAGCCGGACGGCCCCAGCATCGAGAAGAATTCACCGGGCGCGATCTCGAGGTCGACACCGTCGACGGCCTTCACGGGGCCGAAGTGGCGGGTGACGGCGCGGAAACGAACGGCGGGCGCGGCAACGGTCATTCAGGGCACACGGATCTGGAAGGATAGTGTCCGATGCGCCGGTGCTTTTCCCCATTCGTCATCCCGGCGCAGGCCGGGATCTCGCGAGGGTAAGGCACCGGCGCGTTGGCGTGGCGAGGCCCCGGCCTGCGCCGGGGCGACGCGGCTTCAGCGACCGCCCAGCACGGCGATGTAATCCGTCACCCAGCGATAGTAGGGCACGCAGGCGTCCTGGCTCTTGCACTTGGAAACCGGGGTGCGCCAGAAGTGGATCTTCTCGAAGTGGTTCAGGCCGTTGGTGGCGCAGCCCTCGTCGGTCAGCAACTCGTTGCCCTTGCAGGCAGCGAGCACGACCGGCACCGAGCCGAACCAGGCGGCGAGGTCGCCCTGCAGCTTGGTGTTCAGCGAATGCTCCAGCCACATGTAGGCGCAGTTCGGATGTTCCGCGTCGACATGCATCATGGTGGTGTCGGCCCAGCCGGTGGCGCCTTCTTCCGGAATGGTCGAGGCGACGGGCTTCTCCTGGCTCTTCAGCAGGTTGACCTGGAACGGCCAGGACGAGGTGGCGACCACGCCTTCGTTGTTGAAGTCGTCGACCTGCACCATGGCGTCATGCCAGTAGCGCGAGACGAGGCCGTGCTGGACCCGCAGCAGGTCGAGGGCGGCCTTGTACTGGTCCTCGGTCAGCTCGTAGGGGTCCTTGATGCCCAGTTCGGGCTTGTGCTTCATCAGGTAGAGCGCGGCATCGGCGATATAGATCGGGCCGTCGAAAGCCTGCACCCGGCCCTTGTTGGGCTTGCCGTCCGGCAGGTCCATGGCCTCGAACACCACGTTCCAGGACTTGGGCGCTTCCTTGAAGACAGTGGTGTTGTACATCAGGACGTTGGAGCCCCACTGGTAGGGCACGCCGTAATGCTTGCCGTCCACCGTGTGCCAGGGCGCGTCGGCGAGACGGGGATCGATCGTCTTCCAGCTCGGGATCAGCGCCGTGTTGATCTCCTGCACCTTCTTGCCGGAAATCATGCGTAAGGAAGCATCGCCCGACGCGGTGACCAGATCGAAACCGCCCTCGTTCATCAGGGCGACCATCTCGTCCGAGGTGCCGGCGGTCTTCACCCGCACCTTGCAGCCCGTCGATTTCTCGAAATCCGTGACCCAGTCATAGGCCTTGTCGGTCTCGCCCCGCTCGATATAGCCCGGCCAGGCGACGATATCGACGAAACCCTCGCCCTTGCCGATCTTGGTCGGCGTCGCGGCCAATGCCGCCCCCGCCAGGCTCCCCAGCACCGCCACCGTACAGGCGGCAACCATCAGCTTCTTCATGGCCTCACCCCCGACGCTTCGCGTCTGTCTTTCCCGCCGGGAAAGAACGCATCCCGGCACGGGCTCAGTATGAGCCGAGGTCAGGGGCCGCCGCCAATTCAAAAATGCCGAAACAGAGGTTGAAGCAGACCGAAACTTTTACGGGGCCGGGACTTGCAGCCATGGCATTTGCCGTCCGGGCCGCCCCGGCGTAAAACCCGCCCTGTTTTCGGAGACGTGATCCTTGGCCCAGCCCCTGCCCGCCCTGCCGCCCCGCACCGGCCCCGCCGAACAGGCGGCGCTGAATGCCGCCTATGGCCGGCTGGCGGCCGCGGCCCATCTGCTGCCGATCAAGGTGACACGCTTCTATGCCGACAAGCTGGCGGCGGAGCTGGCCGCCCTCGGCCATACCGAGGGGCCGCTGCACCGGGTGGTCTATCCGGACGCGGCGCGGCTTGCCACACGGGCGCCCGGCGAGGTGGCGGATTTCGTCGACGACCGCAGCAACATGAAGACGGCATCGCGGAGCATCGTCCAGAAATACGCCGACCGGGTGCTGTTCCTGGCGACACCGGTCTGCGCCGCCCATTGCCAATATTGCTTCCGCCAGGACGTGCTGACCGAAATGCATGGCGAGGATCCGGCGGACCTCGCCCTCTCCCTCGCCGCGCTGGTCGATCATGTGACGGCCGATCCCCGCATCCGCGAGGTGATCCTGTCGGGCGGCGATCCGCTGACCCTGTCGCGGAGGGCGCTGGCCCTGGTGCTCGATACGCTGGGCGCCCTGCCCCAGCTCCAGTCGATCCGGCTGCACACGCGCTGCGCCGTCTTCGCCCCCGGCTTCTTCGACAAGGGCGAGAAGATCGCCCTCCTGGCGCGGCCGCGCGTCCGCCTCGTCCACCACATCGTCCATCCTTACGAGATCTGCGGCGAGGTCGCCGATCTTCTCGCCCGGCTCCAGGCGGCGGGGGTGCGACAGTACAACCAGTTCCCGATCCTGCGCGGCGTCAACGACGATGCCGGCCTGCTGGCCCTTCTCCTTCGCCTCCTCGACGAGGTGGGGGTGCGCAACCTGTCGATCTTCGCGCCCGATCCGATCAATCATTCGGCGGCCTTCCGCCTGACCCTCGACCGGCTGTTCGCGATCCACGACCGCCTGTCGGCGGAGACCCCCAGCTGGATCAACGCGACGGCGCTGACCTTCGACAGCCCGCAGGGCAAGTTCCGCCGCGAACATCTGGTCGCCCGCGACCGGTCCGCCGGCACCGCCCTGTTCCGCCACCGCGGCCGCGACATCACCTATCACGACCTGCCCGCCGCCCTCGACGTGCCCGGCGATCCCGCCACGATGCTGTGGCGGGGCGAGACCGGGCTCTGAGCTTCAGGCCAGCAATTCGCCGAGCAGGGTGTTCAGCACCGCGCGGCCCCGCGCGGTCGCGGACAGCGTGCCGTTTTCCAGGGTGAGGAAACCGCCCGTCACCAGGCGGTCCAGCCGCCTCGGCTCGATCAGGGCCGGCAGGGCGGCGCCGCCGATCCGCTCCAGCCGGGCGACGGGCACGCCTTCCGACAGGCGAAGCCCCATCATCACCGCCTCGTCCAGCCGGGTCGCGGCATCCAGCGCCTGCACGGTTTCCGTGCCGTCGCCAGCCGTCGCGACATGGTCGAGCCAGGTTTCCGGCTTGCGGAAGGCGGCGGTCGCGATCGCCGTGCCGTCGGCCCGCGACAGGCGGCCATGGGCGCCGGGGCCGATGCCGGCGTAATCGCCATAGCGCCAATAGGTCAGATTGTGCCGGCTCTCGTCGCCCGGGCGGGCGTGGTTCGAGACCTCGTAAGCCGGCAGGCCCGCCGCCGTCAGGGCGTCTTGCGTCGCCTCGTAAAGCGCGGCCTGAATGTCTTCTTCGGGCAAGGACCAGTCGCCCCGGCGCACCGCGGCGTGGAAGGCCGTGCCTTCCTCGATCGTCAGCTGATAGACCGAGAGGTGATCCGGCCCGAAGGCCAGCGCCTGTGCCAGTTCGGCCAGCCAGGCGTCGACCGTCTGCCCCGGCCGTGCATAGATCAGGTCGAAGGAGACGCGGGGGAAAGTCTTCCGCGCCACCTCGACCGCCGCCAGGGCTTCCGCCGCCGAATGCTGCCGACCGAGGAAGCGAAGGTCGCCTTCCTGCAGCGACTGCACGCCAAGGCTGGCGCGATTGACCCCGGCCAAGGCGAAATCGCGAAGTTTTCCCGCCTCGACCGAGGTCGGATTGGCTTCCAGCGTGATTTCGATGTCGGGGGCGAAGGCCCAGGCCTTTGCCGCCGCGCCGATCACCGCCTCGACGGTCGCCGTCGCCATCAGGGAGGGCGTGCCGCCGCCGAAGAAGATCGAGGTCAGGACCTTGCCGGGCGCCTGCGCCGCGACCCGCCCGACCTCGGCGACCAGCGCCCTCGCCCAGGTCTCGTGTTCGACGCTGTCGCGGACATGGCTGTTGAAGTCGCAATAGGGGCATTTCGACTTGCAGAACGGCCAGTGGACATAGAGCGCGAGGGCGGCGGGATCGCCGGCCGCCACCTCGTCCCCCGCCCCCCGCACCCGGGCGGAGGAAGCGCCGCGTTCCCCCTCTCCGCCCTTCAGGGGGGAGAGGGCCGGGGTGAGGTGGGCAAGGCCGGGGATCACCGCGTCAGGCTCTCGACCAGCTTGGCGAAGGCGATGGCGCGGTGGCTGATGGCGTGTTTCGCCGCCGCCTCGATTTCGCCGAAGGTTTCGGTCATGCCGTCGGCCTGGAACATCGGATCATAGCCGAAGCCATGGGCGCCCCGGGGCGGCCAGACCAGCGTGCCATGGACCTCGCCGACGAAGGTGGTGCAGGTCCCGTCCGGCCGGGCGAGGGCGAGGGCGCAGGTGAACCACGCGCGGCGTGCCTCGGGCGTCAGGGCGCCCTTCTCCTGCAACAAGGCTTCGATCTTCGCCATGGCCAGGGCGAAATCCTTGTCCGGCCCGGCCCAGCGCGCCGAATAGATGCCGGGATCGCCGCCCAGCGCCTCGACCGACAGGCCGGAATCATCGGCGAGGGCCGGCAGGCCCGAGGCCAGCGCCGCCGCCTTCGCCTTCAATTCGGCATTGCCGGTGAAGGTCGCCTCCGTCTCCTCCGGCTCGGGCAGGCCGAGGCTGCCGGCCGAGACAGGCTCGATCCCGAAGGGGGCGAGGAGTTCGGCGATTTCCCGCACCTTGCCCGCATTGTGGCTGGCGACCACCAGCTTGCCGGCGAGCCGCATCAGAACAGGCCGAGCGCCTGGCGCTGATAGGTGACGAGGCGGGTGATGCCGTTCTGAGCGAGGGCGAAGAGATTGGCGAATTCCTCGGGCGAGAAAGGCGCCGCTTCCGCCGTGCCTTGGATCTCGATGATCTGGCCGGCGCCGGTCAGGACGAAATTGGCATCCGCCTCCGCCCCCGAATCCTCGGAGTAGTCGAGGTCGAGCAACGCCCTGCCGCCGACGATGCCGCAGGAGACGGCGGCGACCTCGGTCCGGATCGGGTTTTCCTTGAGCGCGCCCTTGTTCATCAGGAATTCGATCGCCTGATAAAGCGCGACATAAGACCCGGTGACCGAGGCGGTGCGGGTGCCGCCGTCGGCCTGGATCACGTCGCAGTCGATCTTGATCGACACTTCGCCCAGCTTGTTCAGGTCGATGGCGGCGCGCAGGGCCCGGCCGATCAGGCGCTGGATTTCCTGGGTCCGGCCCGACTGCTTGCCCTTCGCGGCCTCGCGGTCGTTCCGGCTGTGGGTGGAGCGGGGCAACATGCCGTATTCGGCGGTGACCCAGCCCCGGCCCTGACCGCGCAGCCAGGACGGCACCTTCTCCTCGACCGAGGCGGTGCACAGCACATGGGTATCGCCGAAGCGCACGAAGCACGAGCCTTCGGCATGTTTCGAGAAGCCGGGCTCGAGACTGATCGGCCGCAACTGGTCGGCCTGACGGCCCTCTGCGCGCATGAGGTTTTTCCTGCTGAAGATGTCCGGCCGCCCTTTTAACCGTTCGGCGCGCCGCTTGCACCCCTCACGTGTCGAGGGTGGTGTTACGGTCGAGGGCCTTCGCACTCTGATGCATGGGGTTCGATGGAGAGGCGCCCGTGGCAGCCAAACTTAACCGCCCGTCAGATCTTTGATGACATCATCGAGGAGTGCTATGCGACACCCGGCCGTCCGAATCCATCCCTTGTCATCGATACGCGCGACAAGGATCGGCGGACCGCCGAATGTGCTGTTGTCGAAGATGAAGCCGATATCGCACAAACGCCCAAATTTTTTCAGATTGCGCACAGAGCGGCCCCATCTTTCCACCGCCTTTTCAGGAGGAACATCATGGCCGCCGCCGTGCACGCGCTGGCGGATGCGATCCATTGTTTGTTCCGGATCGAGAGAGCAAACGAACAGAAGCCCGATCAGAAAGCCATTCTCCCGGGCGGTCTTGACGCGATCGATATATTTGTCGGTCGACAGGACGGTTTCGACCAGAAAGCTGGTCCCGTCGCGGATCAGCGAGTCGACCAGAGCTTCCGCTCTGTCCGCAGCCTCACGATTGATGTCGGGAGAAAGAGGCTCGCCCCTGTCTTCGGCGATTCCGAATGCTATTTCATCGGGATTGACGAAGACCGCACCACGTGAGACCCGACTGACGAAATCGGACCCTACCAATGTGGACTTACCACTGCCGTTTGGACCCGCCACCAGCCACATGACGCGCATGAGCGGCGTCACTCGGCCTTGTGTTTCGACGCGCTGACGTGCTTTCCCACAACACGCCGAGTGGGAGTCTCAAATTCAGATGAGGCCTTGGGCTTCTCGGACTTCTTCGCGCCCACCACATTGAAGGTCGAGGCGTTTCTAATTTGTTGCAAGCCGACGAATGAAAACTTCCCAGACGCACTGTTGCGAATGACAACGCGACTCTTGCGTATGAGCCCGCCTTTGGTGATTTCCATGTCCTGCGGACGCTGACCCGCAGAGACTTCAGCAGCCGGTGCAAAGCCCGATGCAACAGCTCTATCAGCGGCCGCCCTGGTTTCGATCCCGAAAGACGCCGTAAGAGCAGTCGCGAACTCCGCCGACTGCAAGTCTTCGCGTGTGAGTTCAGGATCGAACAGGCTGAAGGTCTTGGCGCTCATCGCAGATATATGGGGTTTCCGAGTTGCTGTTTCATCACTGTGGTCCAAATAGCAACCGCAGTCCACGATGGAAGCACATTGGCCCGGAGCCCCCTTCGCGGACTGCGTTCGCTCATCCCCCCTCAATGCCGGGCGGCGAGTTCCGCTTTCAGCCTTGCGATTTCCCTCGCCTGGTCGGCGACGGTTTCGCGCAAGGCCGCGATGGTGCGGTCGGCGTCGGCGAGGACGGGGGTGGGTTTGGCGGGGCCGGCGGCGCGCAGGATGGGCGAGATTGCGGCGGCGGTTTCGCGATTGGCCCGGTCGCGGGCGAGGACGTCCCAGTAGGTCATGGTCTGACTCCGTCTGTTCGTCTTGGGGAGCGGTATTGAACGCCCGCAGGCCCAGCGAGTCCACCCCTTGCCCGTGCCGCGCCGCGCTGATTGACGGCCCCTCCCCCGCTTCCTACAGTGCGGGGCTCGAGCACCATGTCAGGAAACGGGAATGATCCAGGAGCTGAACGAGCGTTCACGCCAGATCTTCCGCACCATCGTCGAGGCTTACCTCGAGACGGGCGAGCCGGTGGGCTCGCGCACCCTCGCCCAGCGCCTCGGCATCGCGCTGTCGCCGGCGTCGATCCGCAACGTGATGCAGGATCTGGAACATGCCGGCCTGCTCTATTCGCCCCATGCCTCGGCCGGGCGGATGCCGACCCAGGCCGGGCTTCGCATCTTCGTCGACAGTTTCCTCGAACTCGGCAATCTGACCGAGGACGAGCGCCGCTCGATCGAGGCTCATGGCGCCGCCGCCGGCAAATCGGTCGAGGACCTGCTGACCGAGGCGACGAAACAGCTGTCCGGCCTGTCGCAATGCGCCGGCCTCGTCGTCGCGCCGAAGACGGACAAGGCGCTGTCCCATGTCGAATTCGTCTATCTCGGCCCCGGGCGGGCGCTGGCCGTGCTGGTCTCGGAAGACGGCTCGGTCGAGAACCGCATCGTCGAGGTGCCGGCGGGCCTGACCCCCAGCGCGCTGCAGGAAGCCTCGAACTACATGTCGGCCCGGCTCGGCGGCCGCACCATGGCCGAGGGGCGCAGCCGGATCCTGAGCGAGATCGACGAGCGCCGCGCCGAACTCGACCTGCTCGCCGCCAAGGTGGTCGAGGCGGGCCTTGCCACCTGGGCGGGGGACGAGGAGCGCAACACGCTGATCGTTTCCGGCCGCGCGCGGCTGCTGGACGATCTCACCGCGCTTGCGGATCTCGAGCGGGTGCGGCAATTGTTCGACGATCTTGAATCCAAACGCGACGTGCTCCAACTGATGGAGCTGGCGCAGGACGCCGATGGGGTGCGCATCTTCATCGGTTCGGAGAACAAGCTGTTCAGCCTGTCCGGCTCGTCCCTCATCGTCGCGCCCTTCCGGCGCAAGGACGAGCGGATCGTCGGCATGATCGGCGTGATCGCGCCGACGAGAGTGAATTACGGGCGCGTCATCCCCATGGTGGATTACACCGCGAGGATGATCGGCCGCCTGATGACCTGATTGTATCGTGGACCCGAAATGACGACCGAGACCGAAAACATCGACCCGACCCCGACCGACGCTCAAGCCCCGGCCGAGCCCCCCGCCGGCCCCACGGTCGAGAGCCTGCAGGCCGAAGTCGCCGACCTCAAGGACAAGCTGCTGCGCGCCTTCGCCGAGGCGGAGAACATCCGCCGCCGGAGCGAGCGCGAGCGCGAGGACACGGCGAAATATGCCGTGACCAAATTCGCCCGCGACCTGACCTCGGTCGCCGACAACCTGCGCCGCGCGATCGAGGCCGTGCCGGCCGAGGCCCGCACCGGCGACGAGGCGGTGGCCAATCTCCTGGCCGGCGTCGAGATGACCGAGCGCGAGTTGCTGTCCGCCTTCGAAAAGGCCTCAATCACCCGCATCGCCCCGGCCCTGGGCGAGAAGGCGGATCCGAACAAGCACGAAGTCCTGTTCGAGATCCCCGGCACCGGCCAGCCGGGCGGCGCCATCGTTCAGGTGGTGCAGACCGGCTACCAGATCCACGACCGCCTGCTGCGCGCGGCCAAGGTCGGCGTCGCCAAGGCCGAGGCCCCGGTCGCCCCGGTCGCCCCGGTCGACCAGACGGCGTAACCGCGACCAGCCTCAGCCGTTGTCGCGGGCGAAGGCGATGGCGGCCACGGCAAGGTCGCGATGGCGCTCGAGGGTGGCGATTCCGCCCTCGAGCGCGATCCATTCCCGCATCCGGCTGCGGCCGAAGGGCTGGAACGGATGGGCGCGGCCCGTGTCGACCGCCGCGCTCGCCACCGCTTGCGGAACCCGCAGCGCGATCTCGGTGCCGAAGACGCAAAGCGCCATGCGACGGCCGTGATAGACCGCCGGACAACCGAACATGCTCCCCCGGCGGACTTCCGGGTCGATCGTCGCGGCTTCAAGGAAAACGGCTTCGAACAAGGCCGTGTCGTGCTGCACCGTCTTCACCGCCACCCCCGCCGATACCGCCATCGATCCCCGTTCAGCCTGCCTTCGGGGCGGGGTTCGAGGCAAGAGCGGCGGCGCTGACGTTTTTTTCATCACGCAAATCACGGAACCTCTTGCCGCCCGTTGCGGCCTCAAAAATCCCGCCCTATATAAGCCACAGCGCGAACGGGGGCATTTTCGGCCTCCTTCGCCCGTTCCCGGAAATCAGGGGGCATTGCCGGTGCCGTTCGGGCCGCCGATGCCTGCCGAAAAGGAGAGAGTCATGGGTAAGGTTATCGGTATCGACCTTGGCACCACCAATTCCTGCGTCGCGATCATGGATGGCGCCAAGCCCAAGGTGCTCGAGAACGCGGAGGGCGCTCGCACCACCCCGTCCATGGTCGGCTTTTCCGGCGATGGCGAACGCCTGATCGGCCAGGCGGCCAAGCGTCAGGGCGTCACCAATCCCGAAGGCACGCTGTTCGCGATCAAGCGCCTGATCGGCCGCTCGTTCAACGACCCGATGACCCAGAAGGACAAGGGCATGGTGCCCTATAATATCGTCAAGGCGGACAATGGCGATGCCTGGGTCGATATTCGCGGCACCAAATACAGCCCCAGCCAGGTTTCCGCCTTCATCCTGCAGAAGATGAAGGAAACCGCCGAATCTTTCCTGGGCGAGACCGTCACCCAGGCCGTGATCACGGTCCCCGCCTATTTCAACGACGCCCAGCGCCAGGCGACCAAGGACGCCGGCCGCATCGCCGGCCTCGAAGTGCTGCGCATCATCAACGAGCCGACCGCGGCGGCCCTCGCCTATGGCCTCGACAAGCAGGACGGCAAGGTGATCGCGGTCTATGACCTCGGCGGCGGCACGTTCGACGTCTCGGTGCTCGAGATCGGCGACGGCGTGTTCGAGGTGAAGTCGACCAATGGCGACACTTTCCTCGGCGGTGAAGATTTCGACATGCGCCTCGTCGACTATCTGGCCGACGAATTCAAGCGCGAGAACGGCGGCATTGATCTTCGCAAGGACAAGCTCGCCCTGCAGCGCCTGAAGGAGGCCGCGGAAAAGGCCAAGATCGAGCTGTCGTCGGCGATGCAGACCGAGGTGAACCTGCCGTTCATCACCGCCGATGCGACCGGCCCGAAGCATCTGACCCTGCGCCTGACCCGCGCCAAGTTCGAGAGCCTCGTGGACGATCTCGTCCAGCGCACCATCGAGCCCTGCCAGAAGGCCCTGAAGGACGCCGGCCTGTCGGCCGGCCAGATCGACGAGGTTGTCCTCGTCGGCGGCATGACCCGGATGCCGAAAATCCAGGAAATCGTGAAGAGCTTCTTCGGCAAGGAGCCCCACAAGGGCGTGAACCCGGACGAAGTCGTTGCCATGGGCGCCGCCATCCAGGCCGGCGTGCTGCAGGGCGACGTCCGCGACGTGCTGCTGCTCGACGTCTCGCCGCTGTCGCTCGGCATCGAGACCCTGGGCGGCGTCTTCACCCGCCTGATCGAGCGCAATACGACGATCCCGACCAAGAAGAGCCAGACCTTCTCCACCGCCGATGACAATCAGAGCGCGGTGACGATCCGGGTCTTCCAGGGCGAGCGCGAGATGGCGGCGGACAACAAGCTGCTCGGCCAGTTCGACCTGATGGGCATTCCGCCGGCGCCGCGCGGCGCGCCGCAGATCGAGGTGACCTTCGACATCGACGCCAACGGCATCGTCCAGGTCTCGGCCAAGGACAAGGGCACCGGCAAGGAACAGCAGATCCGCATCCAGGCCTCGGGCGGTCTTTCCGATGCCGACATCGAGAAGATGGTGAAGGACGCCGAGGCCCATGCCGCCGAGGACAAGAAGAAGAAGGAACTGGTCGAGGCCCGCAATGGCGCCGAAGGCCTGATCCATTCGACCGAGAGGAACCTGACCGAACATGCCGACAAGATCGACGCCGGTGACAAGGCGGCGGTCGATGCGGCGGTCGCCGATCTGCGCGGCGTCCTTGCCGGCGAGGATGTCGAGGCGATCAAGACCAGGACCGAAGCCCTCGCCAATGCGGCGATGAAGATCGGCGAGGCCATCTACAAGGCGGAAGCGGAAAAGGCCCAGGGCGCGGCGGCGGGTGCCGGCGCCTCGGCCGGTGCGGCCCCCGACGGCGAAGACGTGGTCGACGCCGACTTCGAGGAAGTGGACGACAAGAAGAAGTCCAACTGATCCGCTGCACACCGACAGGACGTGGCGTGGCGGGCCGGGGGCCGAGGTGGGGGGCCCGGCCCCCGGGGTTAAAGTGTACCGCCAGGCGCCGGCGGCCGGTTTAAAAAAAATGGGGGGGGGGCGGGCGGGCGCCGCCGGCCCCCACAAC
>JAOZVS010000151.1 GCA_025869435.1 Zavarzinia sp. | reverse complement strand
TCGGTGTGGCCCTTCTGGCGGCCGAAGCCCTTCACCTCGGTCACGGTGATGCCCTTGAGGCCCACTTCGTTCAGCGCCTCTTTCACTTCGTCGAGTTTGAACGGCTTGATGATAGCCTCGATTTTCTTCATCGCACCTGGTTCGCCTTGGCAGGTTTGGATCGGCAGGATATGCCGCCCGCTGGATCAATGCATGGTCTGTGCCAAACGTGGCGCGCCCTAGATTCCGTGGTGCGAATACAAGCCGTCGTGGCGAAATCGCGACGATGCCTGTCCGTATATGGCTATAAAATGTGCATATTGATCATTATTTGATCAATGCTCGGTCGAGCCGGGCGCAGGCGGGCACTGGATCGACGACCCGGGCCTGAATATGATCGGGCCATGAAAGCCCTGAATCCCCGTTTCGCCGGCCTCGGCACCACCATTTTCACCGTCATGTCCGCGCTGGCCGCCGAGCATCGCGCCGTCAACCTTGGTCAGGGCTTCCCCGACGAGGATGGCCCGGAGGAGATCCGGGCGGCGGCGGCCCGGGCCCTGATCGAGGGTCCCAACCAGTATCCGCCGATGACGGGCCTGGCCGTGTTGCGCCAGGCCGTGGCGGATCACGACCGGCGCTTCTATGGTCTCGACTACGATCCTGTCCGGGAAGTGCTCGTGACGTCGGGCGCGACGGAAGCCCTCGCCGCCGCCCTGTTCGCCCTGCTGTCGCCCGGTGACGAGGTGGTGGTGTTCGAGCCGATGTACGATTGTTACGTGCCCATCATCCTGCAGGCCGGCGCGGTGCCGAAACCGGTCCGCCTGACGCCGCCGGACTGGTCCATCCCGGAGGCGGAGCTCGAGGCGGCCTTTTCGCCGCGCACCAAACTGGTGCTCCTCAACACGCCGATGAATCCGACCGGCAAGGTCCTGACCCGGGACGAACTGGAGCGCATCGCCCGACGGGCGGTCGCCCATGATGCCTATTTGCTGTGCGACGAGGTTTACGAGCATCTCGTCTTCTCCGGCCATCGTCATCTGCCCATCGCCAGCCTGCCGGGACTTCGCGAGCGTTCGATCCGTATCGGCTCGGCCGGCAAGACCTTTTCGCTGACCGGCTGGAAGGTGGGCTATCTGAGCGGTCCGGCCGAACTGATCGGGGTGATCGGCAAGGCCCATCAGTTCCTGACCTTCACCACGCCGCCCAACCTGCAGATCGGGGTCGCCCATGGCCTGGGCCTGGCCGATGCCTATTTCGAATCACTGGCGACCGGGCTGGAGCAGCGGCGGGACCGGCTGGTGGCCGGATTGCGCGCATCGGGCTTCACCACCTTGCCCGTTGAAGGCAGCTATTTCGTCAGCGCCGATATTCGCGGGGTTGGTCCCGCGTTGCCGGACGACGACTATTGCCGCTGGCTGACCGCCACGGTTGGCGTCGCGGCCGTGCCGGTCAGCGCCTTTTATGTCCAGCCGGATCCACCCCGTCACCTGATCCGCTTCTGCTTCTGCAAGACCGAGGCGACGATCGACGCCGCGACGGAGCGACTGCGCAGCCGGATCCATTCGGCTGCTTGACGACGGCGACGGGGCGGCGTATACGCACGGCCTCTGTGGCGGGCGTAGCTCAGTTGGTTAGAGCGCCAGATTGTGGCTCTGGAGGTCGCGGGTTCGAGACCCGTCGCTCGCCCCAGATTTTCTGAACATCGCGAAAACGAAGGTCGCGCGGCTTTGGCCGTGGCGACCTTTCGTCGTTTTCCGGTCGTCCGGCCGGGGCGCCGCGCTCGCTTTGGATGTGTGTGGCGCAGCAATTTCCATCAATAGAATAAACATCGTTAATAATGTGCAAAGAGAGATTTGCGTCTCTGGTTGTATTTGAGCGGTACTATTGTATTTGTCGGAGAATCAATGTTGCCATTGACTCTTTGACTTGAAGTGCATCCAATATTCCTTGGCGTTGTGTTGCCGCTTGCTGGGGATGTCGAATATGAAGCGTCTATTTCTTTTGACTGGCCCTATCGGGCTGGCGGTCGTTCGACTGGCTTTCTGGGGTAGCCTGGTGTTGCTGGCCGTATGCGCGGCAACCGTGTGGTCGACGAAAATGGCGACGCCGGAGTCGCCGGACGGTGATCAGCTGCTGGCTTTCGTCTGGGCGGCCGGAGTGTTCCTGGTCGGCTTCGTCTTCCTGCGCTGCCTGGCCGAGGTGGTGATCACGGTCATGGAAATCCGCGACAAACTGGGTGCCATCGAACGCAACACGATGGTGCGCTGACTCTATCTTCGGGGCGGACGGTCGCCGGGGCGAGCAAAGCCCCGGGGCCAATCCGGTTGACCGGACCGGCGTATTGTGAGAATGGGGCGGGAGAACAGGCCGCACGGCCGGTTGTCCCGAGGGATTCTGCGCGATGGTCGAGCTTGCCCGCAATCCGCTGGTCGAGTTGCCGGAGCGGCGCGACGGTATCGTGTTCTGCTACCACGTCGTCGACGGCAAGAACGAGCGCCTGATCGGCTGGGATGCCGTCGAGGCGGCGATGATGGCCGGGCACGGCTTCGTCTGGCTCCACCTCGACCTGTCGGTGCGGCGGGCACGCGAGTGGATCGCCCAGGCCCACGCCATTCCCGAGGATCTGCGCGTCGAACTCGGCTCGTCGGATGTGCGCACCCGGCTCGAGAGTTATCAGGGCACGCTGTTCGGCGTCTTCACCGATATGCAATACGACATCGATCCCGACCTGACCGAGATATCGACGGTGCGGATCTTCGGATCGGAACAACTGGTGGTCAGCGCCCGGCGCCATCCGTCGCGTTCCATGGACCGGCTGCGCCGCACCCTTCACGATGGCAAGGTGCTGCGCGGCCCGGCGGATCTGATCGCGACCATGCTGGCCCATCTGGCCGAGACGGTCGAGATGGCCGTGGTCGAACTGATCGATTCCCTCGACGATATCGAGGACCGCCTGCTCGAGGGCCGGCGCGGCAGCGCCCGGGAAGACCTTGGCGCCATCCGCCGTTTCGCCGTCCGCCTGCACCGGCATCTCGCGCTCAAGCGACGGGCCGTGTTCCAGGTCTGCGCCCGGCCGCCGGCCTTCTTCGCCGAGGAAGATGCCACCGACCTGCGCGAGGCGATCGAACAACTGGGCGCCGTAGTCGACGATCTGGTGTCGGCGCAGGAGCGCGCGAAACTTCTGTACGAAGAAATGGCCGCCCAGCAGGCCGAGGTCGCCAACCGCAACCTGCTCATCCTGTCGGTGCTGACGGCGGTCTTCATGCCGATGACCCTGGTCACCGGCGTCTTCGGCATGAATGTCGCCGGCCTGCCGGGGCTCGTCGCGCCCCATGCCTTCTGGTGGACCATGCTGCTCATGGCCCTGGTCGGCGTGCTGTCGTTCCTTGGCCTTCGCCGGCTGAATATCTTCTGATGGCCGGGTTGCCCGCGCGACCGCTGGTGTTCTATTCGCCGCCGCTGCGCCTCGTGGTCGCGAATGGCGCGGAATGGACGTTCGAGACCCTGGTGGTTGGCTCCGACGGTCACGCCCGGCGCCTGCCCGGCGGCGCGCGCTTCACCGAGACCGAGGGGCGCAAGGCCTGCGCCGCCCATGTCGTCGCCCAGATGCGGGTGGATCGCGATGTGGCCCAGCGTCGGCGGGATGCCGGCATTTCCCTGGTCGCCATCGTCGATCTTGCCTCGTGGCAGGACCTGTGCCTTGCCTATGGCGTCGCAGGCGACATCGAAGGACAGAAACCGTGACGGGTGTTGGCTTCATTCTGGTACGCCATGGCCAGCAGAGCGCGGGCTTCCATGTCGATGCCGACCCCGGCCTCGACGCCACGGGCCACGCGCAGGCGGCGGCCATGGCGGAGATGCTCGGCCCCGACGACAGGCGCCTGCTGATCACAAGTCCCTTGCGCCGGGCGCGCGAGACCGTGGCCGCCGTCGAGTCCCGCTGGGGCCGGACAGCCATCGTCGAGCCGCGCATGGCGGAAGTGCCGACGCCGGGCATGAGCCTCGAGGAGCGGGGCCACTGGCTGGAGGCCTTCCTGCGGGGCGACTGGTCGGGGCAGCCCGCGCATCTCCTGGCCTGGCGGGATGGAATCGCGGGTTTTCTCGCCGGTCTCGACCGGCCGGCGGTGATCGTCAGCCACTTCGTCGTCGTCAACGCGGTGATCGGCCTCGCCACCGGCGACGGCCGGGTAACGCCATCGATGCCGGATCATTGCTCGATCAACCGCTTCGAGGTCCGGGACGGTGCCCTCCACCTGATCGAGAAGGGCGCCCAGCGCCGGACGGTGATCGGATGAGCGCGGTGCCCGGCGATCTCGCCCTGCTGACCAGCGCCGAAATGGGCCGGGCCGATCGCCTGACCATCGATGGCGGCATTCCCGGCCTCACCCTGATGGAAAACGCCGGCCGGGCTGTCGCCGATGCGATCCTGGCGCGCTATCCGGTGCAGCCGGTCCTTGTTCTTTGTGGTCCGGGCAATAATGGCGGCGACGGCTGGGTGGTGGCCCGGCGGCTGAAGCAGGCGGGATATGATGTCGCCTGCGCCGCGCTGGCGCCCGTGTCGGCCCTCGAGGGCGATGCCGCCGCCATGGCCGCGCGCTGGGACGGACCCGTGCTGCCGTTCGAGCCCGCGTCCCTCGACGGGCGCGCCCTCGTCGTCGACGCGGTCTTCGGTGCCGGCCTTGCCCGCGATCTCGATTCGCCGGTCCTGCGCATGATCGAGGCGGTGGGCGCGGGGCGGGTCGTCGTCGCCATCGACCTGCCGAGCGGCGTCAATGGCGACGATGGCACCATCCGGGGCGGGGCCTTCACCGCCGCTCTCTCTGTCAGTTTCTTCAGGGCCAAGCCCGGTCATCTGCTTTATCCCGGCCGGGGGCGGACGGGGCATCTCGTCATCGCCGACATCGGCATCTCGCCCGATGTGCTGGCGGTGATCGGGCCGAAGCTGTTGCGCAACGGGCCGGCGCTGTTCGCCCGCCATTTCCCCGTGCTGCGTCAGGATGGCCACAAATATGATCGCGGTCATACCGCTGTTCTTTCCGGCGGGGCGCTGCACACCGGCGCGGCCCGGCTGGCGGCGCGGGCGGCCCTGCGGATCGGCAGCGGCCTCGTCACCACCCTGGGCGACGCCGTGGCGGCCCGGGTCATCGCCGCCCATCAGACGGCGGTCATGGTCGCCGAGATCGACGGGCCGGCCGGCCTTGCCCTGTTCCTGTCCGACCGGCGGCGCAACGCGGCGGTGATCGGCCCCGCCGCCGGCATCGGAGATGTCACCTTCGAGCATTGCCGCATGGCGCTGGCGGCCGGCTGTGCCTGCGTCTTCGATGCCGATGCCCTGACCTCGGCGGCCGGAAGGGCCGAGATCCTGTGGCGGGCGCGGGGCGCGGACCTCGTGCTCACCCCCCATGACGGCGAATTCGCCCGCCTGTTTCCCCATCTGGCCGATCTGCCGTCCCGAGCCGAACGGGCGGCGGCGGCGTCCAGGGAGAGCGGCGCCGTCGTCGTCCTCAAGGGCGCCGATTGCTGCGTCGCTTCGCCCGACGGCCGGGTCGCGATCAACGACAATGCGCCGCCCACCCTCGCGACCGCCGGCTCGGGCGATGTCCTCGCCGGGATGATCGGCGGATTGCTGGCCCAGCACATGCCGGGATTCGAGGCCGCCGCCGCCGCCGTCTGGCTGCATGGCGCGGCGGCGGAAGGCTTCGGGCGCGGCTTGATCGCCGAGGATCTGGTGGAGAGGCTGCCGATTGCCCTGCAAATCGCTGAAAATCACTTGCGGGGCAGGGGGCAGGCGGGCTAAATCCCGCATCCACCATGGGTCGCGACGGGCGTGCCGGCGCGGCGGTGTTCCAATGCGGGCGTGGTGGAATTGGTAGACACGCCAGATTTAGGTTCTGGTGGCGCAAGTCGTGGGGGTTCAAGTCCCTCCGCCCGCACCAGAGAGATCCCGGAAGAAAGAGCGATGAACGTAACCGAGACCGCCTCCGACGGCCTGAAGCGCGAATTTCTGATCAGCATCGGTGCGGCTGCCATCGACGCCGAAGTGAAGGCCAAGCTGCAGGACCTCTCGACCAAGATCCGCATGCCGGGCTTCCGTCCGGGCAAGGTGCCGATGAGCCTGGTCGCCAAGACCCATGGCGACGCGGCCCTCGGCGAAGTGCTGCAGGAAAAGGTCAATCAGTCGATCCAGTCGACCCTGACCGAGCGCAACCTGCGCCCGGCGACCGAGCCCAAGGTCGAAGTGACCAAGGCCGGCAAGGGCGAAGATCTGGAATTCAAGATCGCGCTCGAAGTCCTGCCGGAATTCGAGCCCGCCGAAGTCAAGGACATCACCCTCGAGAAGCTGGTCGCTCCCGTCTCCGACGACGAGGTCGAGACCATGATGAAGGGCTTCGCCGACCAGCGTAAGAACTTCGTCGCCGAGGAAGGCCGTACCGCCAAGCACGGCGACCAGCTGACGATCAATTTCGTCGGCCGTGTCGATGGTGAAGTGTTCGAGGGCGGCTCCGCCGATGGTGTCGACCTCGAGCTCGGCTCGGGCCGTTTCATCCCCGGCTTCGAGGAACAGCTCCTCGGCGCCAAGGCGGGCGACATCGTGAAGGTGAACGTGACCTTCCCGGCCGACTACGGCGCCAAGGAACTCGCCGGCAAGGACGCCGTCTTCGACGTCGAGGTGAAGGAAGTGAAGATCGCCGCCGAAGTGGTGATCGACGACGAATTCGCCAAGGGCTTCGGTCTTGAAGACCTCGAAGCGCTGAAGAAGGCGATGCGCGAGCAGATCGAGCGCCAGCACGGCGCCCTGAGCCGCCAGCGCCTGAAGCGCGACCTGCTCGACGCCCTGGCCAATCTCCATGATTTCGCCGTGCCCGAGAGCCTGGTCAACATCGAGATCGAGCAGATCACCCGTCAGCTCTCCGAGGATGGCGAAGCGCCGTCGGACGAGAAGAAGGCGGAGCTCGTCGCCGAATATCGCCCGATCGCGGAACGCCGTGTCCGCCTCGGCCTGCTGCTGGCCGAGGTCGGCCGCCGCAACAACGTCCAGGTGAAGCCCGAGGAAGTGAACCGGGCGATCATGGACGAGGCCCGCCGCTGGCCCGGCCAGGAGCGGGAGGTCATCGACTTCTTCCGCAAGAACGAACAGGCTCAGGCCCAGCTGCGCGCGCCGATCTATGAAGACAAGGTCGTCGACCTGATGATCGAGATCGCGCAGAAGACCGAGCGTGAAGTCTCGCTCGAAGAGCTGCAGAAGGATCCGGACGAGGAAGCGACCGATTCGGCCGCCGCCTGATCCTTCGGGATTTTGAATGAAGGGCGTCCCGGGCAACCGGGGCGCCCTTTGTTTTTGGTCAGGCCGTCCCGCGCAAGGTTGCCAGCAAGGCCGCGCCCTGTATCGCCGGGCCGCCGGCCTCCCGTTCGCGAATGAGTTCGATCACCCGCGCGTTCACGGGCGCCCGCCGCCCGAGGCGGGTGGCGAGGGCCACCACTTCGCCATTGATGTAATCGACCTCGGTCTTGCGCCCGGCGAGGAGATCGTCGGCCATGGAGGAGCGGGCGTGGCGGTCGATCTTCGGGGTGCCGCCGCGCTGGCTCAGGCGGCGGAACAGCCAGTTCGGCAGGGACAGGATGAAGGGCATGCGGGACGGGGGCAGGGGGCCGAGCTGGGCCGGCGCGATGCCCGCGATCTTCATGAGGCCCAGCGCCTCGCGCTGGCACAGGGCGAAGCCGCGCCGGTAGTCGCGGTCGGCGATCTGGGCGGCGAGGGGCAGGCCCGACAGGGCGTTGATGGCGTTGTTCAGATTGATCAGCAGCTTGGCCCAGGCGACCGGCAGCATGTCGGCGTGAAGGTCGAGGGGCAGGCCGGCGGCGGCGAAGAGGGGGGCGAGGGGGGCGATCTCCGGCCGGTCCTCGATCGCGATATGGCCGCTGGTGCCCTGATGGACATGGCCGGGCGCCGGCTCGGCCACGTTGAAGGGCACCATGCCGGCGATCACCGGCCGGCCGGGCAACAGGGCGCGCAGCCGCTCGGGATTGGAGACGCCGTTCTGCAGGCTGACCACGGGGATGCCGGGCCGCGCATGGGCGGCGATATCGGCCGCCGCGCCCTCGGTGCCGGTGCTTTTCACCGCGAGCAGGATGAGGTCGGCGGCGGCGAGGGCGGCGGGCTCGGTCGCCAGCGACAGGGTCTCCGGCGCCAGGGTGAAGCGGGCGCCGTCCAGATCGGTCAGGGTTAGACCCTTGTCGCGCAGCACGTCGATAAGGCGGGGCCGGCCGATGAAAGTGACATCGCCCGCCGCCGCCGCCAGCCGGCCACCGACATAGCCGCCGATCAATCCGGCCCCCAGGACGACGATTCGCAAGGCCATGTCTCTCTCCCCATTCTGATTCCGAGTATCATGACAAAGAGCCGGGATCGCGACTGTCCCCTTGTTTACAATCCGCGGATTCCCACATGAACCTTGCTTTTGCCGCCATTCGGGGGTAATAGCCGCGCCATTCCACACGTGGGGTCGCGGCTGCGGAGAGGTTCCGCCGTCGCTCCGGTGTTCGGATTTCCGAACGACACCCCGCGGAGGCTCAACCGGAAAAGGTACATACGATGTCCGTTCCTTCGTTCACCATGCGCCAGCTGCTTGAAGCCGGCGTTCACTTCGGCCACCAGACCCACCGCTGGAACCCGCGCATGGCGCCGTTCCTGTTCGGCGTCCGCAACAATGTCCATATCATCGATCTGGGCCAGACGGTGCCGATGCTGCACCGCGCCCTGCAGTCGATTCGCGACGTCGTCGCCGGTGGCGGCCGCGTGCTCTTCGTCGGCACCAAGCGCACCGCGCAGCAGCCGGTCGCCGATGCGGCGGCGCGTTGCGGCCAGTATTACGTGAACCACCGCTGGCTCGGCGGCATGCTGACCAACTGGAAGACCATCTCCCAGTCGATCAAGCGCCTGAAGACCCTCGATGAGCAGCTCCAGGGCGAGGCCCTCGGCCTCACCAAGAAGGAACAGCTGAACCTGCAGCGCGAGAAGGAAAAGCTGGAACGCGCGCTCGGCGGCATCAAGGAGATGGGTGGCCTGCCGGACATCCTCTTCATCATCGACACCAACAAGGAAGACATCGCCGTCCAGGAAGCCAACAAGCTGGGCATCCCGGTCGTTGCGATCGTCGACTCCAATTCCAATCCCGCCGGCATCACCTATCCGGTGCCGGGCAATGATGACGCCCTGCGCGCCATCACCACCTATTGCGATCTGGTCGCCCGTTCCGTGCTCGACGGCATCCAGGCCGAGCTGACCGCGGCCGGTGTCGACATCGGCGGGATCGAGGATCTCGTCGACGTCGAGGCGGAAGAAGCGGCCCTCCAGGCCGCGGAAGCCGAAGCCGCCGCATCGGCGGCCGAGGCCGCTTCGGGCGAGGCGACCCAGGCGTAACGCCTGGGTCCCGTCCCTGATCGCAAAACCGAAGAAAGGTATGATCCATGGCTGAGGTTTCAGCGGCCCTCGTGAAGGACCTGCGGGGCAAGACCGGCGCCGGCATGATGGACTGCAAGAAGGCGCTGGCCGAGAACGGCGGCGACATCGAGCAGGCGATCGACTGGCTGCGCAAGAAGGGCCTGTCGGCCGCCGCCAAGAAGGCCGACCGCGTCGCCGCGGAAGGTCTGGTCGCGGTTGCCGCCAATGGCACCAAGGCCGCCGTCGTCGAGGTGAATTCCGAGACGGACTTCGTCGCCCGCAACCCGGCGTTCCAGTCCTTCGTCGCCAATGTGGCGAAGGTCGCGATCGACGCGGGTTCGGACATCGCCGCCGTCGCCGAAGCCGGTTACCCCGGCTCGGAAAAGGCGGTGAAGGACGAGCTCACCAACCTGATCGCGACGATCGGCGAGAACATGAACCTGCGCCGGGCCACCGTGCTCGAAGTGCCGCAGGGCGTGGTCGCGTCCTACATCCACTCGGCGACCGCGCCGGGCCTTGGCCGGATCGGCGTGCTGGTCGCGCTCGAATCGGCGGCCCCGGCCGAGAAGCTGGAAGCCCTCGGCAAGCAGATCGCGATGCATATCGCGGCGACCAGCCCGGCTTCGCTCGATGTCGCCTCGCTCGACCAGTCGCTGGTCGCGCGCGAGCGTGACGTGCTGACCGAGCAGGCCCGCGCTTCGGGCAAGCCGGACAACATCATCGAGAAGATGATCGAAGGCCGTATCCGCAAGTACTATGAGGAAGTCGTGCTCCTGGAGCAGGTCTTCATCATCGACGGCGAGACCAAGGTGAGCAAGGCCGTCGAGGCCGCCGCCAAGGACGCCGGCAGCCCGATCAAGGTCACGGGTTTCGTGCGCTACGCCCTCGGCGAAGGCATCGAGAAGCAGGCGAACGACTTCGCCGCGGAAGTGGCCGCCCAGGCCGGCCGCTGATCCGATCAGCCTCTGAAGGGCCCGGCGCTTTCGCGGCGCCGGGCCTTTTTCATGACCTGAAGCAAAATGGGACGGGAGCGGCGGTCACGGTTGGCCCTGCGACGGTCCGATGTTATACCGCGTGACCGGCTCCGCATATTGGCCACGGGGCGGCCTGCGCTCGCGTCTGGATATTCCCTGTCATGACAACCCCGAATTTCCGCCGCATCCTTCTCAAAGTCTCGGGCGAGGCCCTGATGGGCGGCCAGTCCTATGGCATCGACCAGACGACGGTCGACCGCATCGCCGCCGACATCAAGGGCGTCTATGACCTCGGCATCGAGATCTGCCTCGTCATCGGCGGCGGCAACATCTTTCGCGGCCTGTCCGTCGCCGCGCGCGGCATGGAACGGGCGACCGCCGATTACATGGGGATGCTGGCGACGGTGATGAACGCCCTCGCGCTGCAAAATTCGCTGGAAAAGCAGGGCCTGCAGACCCGGGTCATCTCGGCCATTCCGATGACGTCGGTGTGCGAGCCCTATATCCGCCGGCGGGCGATCCGCCACATGGAAAAGGGCCGCGTCGTCATCTTCGCCGCCGGCACCGGCAATCCGTTCTTCACGACGGATACCGCGGCGACCCTGCGCGCCGCCGAAATGGGCTGCGACGCCATGCTGAAGGGCACACAGGTCGACGGCGTCTATTCCGCCGATCCCAAGCGCGATCCCAATGCCGTCCGCTTCGACGAACTGACCTATCACGACGTGCTGAGCATGGACCTGCGGGTCATGGATGCCTCGGCCATCGCGCTCGCGCGCGAGAACCGCATCCCGATCCTGGTGTTCAACCTGTCGGAACCCGTGGTCTCGGTGCTCAGGGGCGAAGCCAAATCCACCATCATCAGGGAAAGGGAGTAACACCTTGTCCGACGAGCCCGATCTCGATTCGATCGAGAGGCGCATGAACGGCGCCGTCGAAAATCTTCGCCATGAATTCGCCGGTCTTCGCACCGGCCGGGCGTCGCCCACGCTGCTCGATCCGATCACCGTCGAGGTTTATGGCGCGTCCATGCCGATCAACCAGGTCGGTTCGATCTCGGTGCCCGAGCCCCGGATGCTGTCCGTCTCGGTCTGGGACCGCGGCTCGGTCAGCGCGGTGGAAAAGGCGATCCGCAATTCGGGCCTTGGCGTCAATCCCGTGGTCGACGGCACGCTGATCCGCATTCCGATCCCCGAACTGAACCAGGAACGCCGTCAGGAAATGGTGAAACTGGCGTCGAAATATACCGAACAGGCCCGTGTCGCCGTGCGCAACGTGCGCCGCGACGGCATGGAGCAGCTGAAAAAACTGGAAAAGGACGGCAAGATTTCCGAGGACGATCACAAGATCTATGCCGACGAAGTGCAGTCCCTCACAGACAAGGCGATCGCCGCCATCGACGCTTCGCTGACGTCGAAGGAAAAGGAAATCCTGCAGGTCTGAGGATGGCGATCCCTGGCCAGGGAATGACGATGAACCAGCTGGTTGAGGCTAAGCAGGTCGTGGTGCCCCGCCATGTCGCCGTGATCATGGACGGCAACGGGCGCTGGGCCAAGGCACGTCTGCTGCCCCGCATCGCTGGCCACAAGCGCGGCGCCGATGCCGTGCGCCGCGTCGTCGAGGCGGCCTGGGATTTCGGCGTCAGATACCTGACGCTCTACGCCTTCTCGTCCGAGAACTGGAAGCGGCCGGAGGAAGAGGTCGGCGGGCTGATGTCGCTGCTGCGGCTCTACCTGCGCAGCGAACTCGACGAACTCGACCGCAACGATGTCCGCGTTCGCGTGATCGGGGATCGTGGCCGCCTGCCGAATGATATCCGGCAGCTGATCGCCGAGGCCGAGGCGAGAACCATCGCCAACAGCCGGCTGACCCTGATTCTGGCCGTCTCCTATGGCGGGCAGGGCGAAATCGTCCAGGCGGCCCGCCGCCTCGCCGAGGCGGTGGCCGCCGGCCGCCTGCGACCGGAGGAGATCGACGAAAGCCGCTTCGCCGCCTGCCTCGAGACCGCCGGTATCCCGGATCCGGATCTCGTCATCCGGACCTCGGGGGAACAGCGCCTGTCGAATTTCCTGCTGTGGCAGGCGGCCTATGCCGAACTCGTGTTCACCGACACGCTGTGGCCCGATTTCGGGCGCGAGCAATTCGCCGCCGCCCTCAAGGAATACCAGACCCGCGACCGCCGTTTCGGTGCGAACAAGGAATGACGGAACCGCTCAAGGCCGATCGCGGCAGCGGCGCGCCGGGAAACGACCTGCGGGTCCGGCTGACCTCGGGTGTCATTCTCGCCATGGTCGGGCTGGCGGCGGTCCATCTGGGCGGGGTCTGGTTTCTTGCCCTTGTCGGCATCGTCGGGCTGCTGCTCGTCCATGAATGGGACCGGATCACCACCGGGAACGGATCGGGGGCACTGGCCGCCCTGCACGGCGGATTTTTCCTCGCCGCCCTGGCGGCGGGGGTTGCCGGCCGCTTCGATCTGGCGCTGTTGCTGACCGGCTCCAGCGTGCCGACCGCCGTCCTGTTCGCCCGGCTGCGGGGGATCGGAGCCCTGTGGCCGGCGATGGCCGTTCCCTATGTGGCCCTGCCTTGTCTTGCCATGATCTGGCTGCGTTTCGATGCGACACTGGGCACCGCCCAGGTTTACTGGCTGCTGGCGACGATCTGGGCGACCGATACCGGGGCCTATGCCGCCGGCCGCGCGATCGGCGGGCCGAAACTGGCGCCCCGGATCAGCCCGAAGAAGACCTGGGCGGGACTGATCGGTGGGGTGATCGCGGCCGTCGTGGTCGGTGGCGTGACGGCCAGCGGGGTCGAATTGCCCCATCCCCTCGGCCTTGCCCTGGTCAGCGGCGTGGTCGGCGGCTGGAGCCAGGTCGGCGATCTTTGCGAGAGCGCGATGAAGAGACATTTCGGGGTCAAGGACTCCAGCAACCTCATTCCCGGCCATGGCGGCTTCCTCGACCGTCTGGACGGCCTGCTGTTCGCGGCGCCCGTGGCGGCGGTGGCGATCGGTCTCGGGTGGCTGTGATGAGGGCAGGGGGCAACCGGCGTCGTCTGACCGTGCTGGGCTCGACCGGTTCGGTCGGCTCCAGCACGCTCGATCTCGTCGCCCGCAACCCGGACGATTTCGAGGTGACCGCGCTGGTCGCC
Organism: Zavarzinia sp.; assembly: GCA_025869435.1. GTDB lineage: Bacteria > Pseudomonadota > Alphaproteobacteria > Zavarziniales > Zavarziniaceae > Zavarzinia. The sequence continues at coordinate 13,442 of JAOZVS010000151.1, read as the reverse complement.
CACAAACGGCTCGACGTCCTGGTCGCCCAGGCCCGGCAGTTCCGCCCGGCCTTCGTCGCCAGCGCCGATCCGGCCGCTCTGCCTGTCCTGCGCGAAGCCCTCTCGGGCTTCGGCATCCGGGTCGGGGCCGGGGACGCGGCGGTGATCGAGGCGGCGGAAATGCCGTCCGAAATCGTCATGGCGGCGATCGTCGGGGCCGCCGGCCTCGCGCCCACGCTGGCGGCGGTGCGCCGGGGCGCGGTCGTCGCCCTGGCCAACAAGGAATCCCTCGTCTGCGCGGGCGATATCGTCATGAGGGCGGTGGCCGACTGCGGCGCGACCCTGTTGCCTGTCGATTCGGAACACAACGCGATCTTCCAGGTCTTCGACACGGCGCAGCGCGCGCGCATTTCCCGCCTGATCCTGACCGCGTCCGGCGGCCCCTTCCGCTCGGTCGATCACGACGCCATGGCGCGGGCGACCCCGGCCGAGGCGGTCGCTCATCCCAACTGGTCGATGGGCGCCAAGATCTCGGTCGATTCGGCGACCATGATGAACAAGGGGCTGGAGCTGATCGAGGCTCATCACCTCTTCGCCATGCCGGAAGACCGCATCGACATCCTGGTTCATCCCCAGTCGGTCATTCATAGCCTGGTCGAATATGTCGATGGTTCGGTGCTCGCGCAGCTCGGCTCGCCCGACATGCGGGTGCCGATCGCCTACGCGCTGGCCTGGCCCGACCGGATGGAAACGCCGGTGGCCCGGCTCGATCTCGCGAGCATCGCGCGCCTGACCTTCGAGCCACCGGACCCGCAGCGCTTCCCGGCGCTTCGGCTTGCCCGCCACGCCTTGAAATGCGGCGGGGCGGCGCCTACAATTCTTAACGCGGCCAATGAAGTCGCGGTGGCTGCTTTTCTGGACAGGCGCATCGGCTTTCTTGAGATCGCGACTGTCGTTGAACAGGTCGTTGCCGACTGCGCGGGTAGTTTCGGCGCCGGATGCCTGGAAGAGGTCATGGCCGCCGACGAGGCGGCAAGGGGGAGGGCGGAAGCCTTCATCCGGCGAGCGTCATGAAAATCGGGAAGCAGGCGGGGCCCACGGGTCCCGCGTGAGGAAAGGCACCAGTCCTTGGGCGATATCATCGGCGGCATCGGCTCGTCGCTACACACGATCATTTTCTTCGTCATCGCCATCTCGGTGCTGGTTTCGGTCCATGAGTTCGGCCATTTCTGGGTCGCGCGGCGCTGCGGCGTGAAGATCGAGGTGTTCTCGATCGGTTTCGGGCGCGAACTCTTCGGCTGGACCGACCGGCGCGGCACGCGCTGGCGCGTCTCGATCCTGCCGCTTGGCGGCTATGTCCGCTTTTTCGGCGATGCCGATGCGACTTCGGCGCTGCCGGACGGTAGCCTTCAGCTGACCGAGGCCGAAAAGCGCGTGAGCTATCAGGGGCAGAGCGTGGGCAAGCGCGCGGCGATCGCCGCGGCCGGCCCGGCCGCCAATTTCCTGCTGGCGATCGCGCTGTTCTTCGGCCTGTTCATCACCCTGGGACAACCCTTCACGTCTCCCGTCGTCGACGCGGTCTCGCCCGGCAGCGCGGCCGAGAAGGCCGGCCTGCAGCCCGGCGACCGCTTCAAGGCCGTCGATGGCCGCTCGGTCGAGAGTTTTGAGGATCTGCGCCTGCTGATGCGCCTCAATCAGGGCACGCCGGTGCGTGTCGACATCGAGCGCGCGGGCCAGGTCCTGTCCATCGACGTCACCCCGACGGTGACCGAGATCGACGATGGCCAGGGCGGCAAGCAGAAGATCGGTCTTCTGGGCGTCGCGCCGGCCGGCGTCGAGTTCAAGGAACGCGGCGTTTTTGATTCGGCCTGGTACGCGACGCGGGAGGTGGGCACGGTCGTCCATGTCACCGTGACCGCTGTCGGCCAGATGATCGGCGGCACCAGGGGCACCGAGGAATTGGGCGGGCCCCTGCGAATCGCCGACATGTCGGGGCGGATGGCGCGGGCCGGACTGGAGAATTTCATCTGGTTGATCGCCGCGCTTTCGGTAAACCTTGGTTTGTTCAATCTTTTGCCAGTACCGATGCTGGACGGCGGGCACTTGTTGTTCTATGCGTTTGAAGCCATGCGCGGACGGCCGCTGGGCGAACGGATTCAGGAATTCGGTTTCCGCATCGGTCTGGCCATGGTGCTGACGCTGATGGTGTTCGCGACCTGGAACGATCTCGTCCAGCTTAGGGTCGTTGATTTCATCAGCCGGCTTTTCACCTGATCGGCGGCGGCAGAGGGAGTTTTGGGGTGTCCTCAATGTTGCGCGTTGCGCGTCGGCTTGTCGGGCCAGCTTCACTGGCCGTTGGTCTTGCGGCGGCGCCTGTCGCCCATGCCCAGGTCGGCGGCGCTGGTACGGAATCTTCCGCACCGATCGTCTCGGCCGTCCGGGTCGAGGGGAACCAGCGTGTCGAGCCGGAAACCGTCGCTTCCTACATGACCATCCGGGCGGGCGATCGCTTCGATCCCCTGCGGGTCGACGAATCGCTGAAGGCGCTCTATGCCACCGGCCTGTTCGGTGACGTGCAGATCCGCGCCGAGGGCAACGACCTCGTGGTGACCGTGGTGGAAAACCCGATCATCAACCGCGTCGTGCTCGAGGGGAACAGCAAGCTCTCGGAAGACCAGCTGACCAAGGAATTGCAGGTCAAGCCGCGAGCGATCTTCACCCGCTCCAAGGTTCAGTCGGACGTCCAGCGGATGCTGGAGCTGTATCGCCGCGCCGGCCGCTTCGCCGCGACGATCGAGCCCAAGATCGTCCAGCTGCCGCAGAACCGCGTCGATCTCGTGTTCGAGATCAAGGAAGGCCCGAACACCGGTGTCGAGCGCATCAGCTTCATCGGCAACAAGGCGTTCACGGACGGTGACCTGCGCGAGGAAATCGCGACGCGCGAATCGCGCTGGTATCGCTTCTTCTCGTCCGAAGACAATTACGATCCCGATCGCATGACCTACGACCGGGAATTGCTGCGGAAATTCTATCTGATCAACGGCTATGCCGATTTTCGCGTGCTGTCCTCGGTCGCCGACCTGACGCCGGAGCGCGATGCCTTCTTCATCACCTTCACGGTCGACGAAGGCCCGATCTATAAATTCGGCCCGGTGGATATCGAGAGCCGAATCCGCGATCTCGTCCCCGACGAATTGCGCCCCAGCCTGCTGGCGGTGGAAGGCGAGACCTATAACGCCGAGCTGATCGAAAAGACGATCGACAAGCTGACCGATGCCGCCGGCAACCTCGGCTATGCTTTCGTCGACATTCGCCCGGTGCTGAAGCGCGACCGCGAGACCCAGACCGTCTCGATCACCTTCCAGATCAACGAGGCGCCCCGGGTCTATGTCGAGCGGATCAACATCACCGGCAACGTCCGTACCCTCGACGAAGTGATCCGCCGCGAATTCCGCCTGTCGGAAGGCGATGCCTTCAACACGGCGAAGAAGGAGCGGTCGCGCCAGCGCCTGCAGGCCCTGGGTTTCTTCGAAAAGGTCGATGTCACGCAGGTTCAGGGCTCCTCGCCCGACCGCACGGTGATGAATGTCGACGTGCAGGAAAAATCGACCGGCGAATTGCAGGTCGGCGCCGGTTTCTCGTCGTCGGAAGGTGTCGTCGGCGAAGTCTCGGTGCGCGAGCGCAACCTGCTCGGCCGCGGCCAGGATATCCGTATCTCGGCCAGCGTGTCGCAGAAGCGCACTCAGTTCGATTTCGGCTTCACCGAGCCCTATTTCCTCGGTCGGAACGTGGCCGCCGGTATCGATGTGTTCAACATCAACCGGGATTATCAGGACGAGGCGCAATACGATCTGGAGCGCAGCGGCTTTGCCCTGCGCGCCGGTTTCAGCCTGTCCGAATATCTGCGCATGACGACGCGCTATACCCTGCGCCTCGACAATATCACCAACGTCGGAGAATACGCCTCGACCTCGGTCAAGGAAGCCGGCGCGCGTGGCGAGACCCTGACCTCGATGGTCGGTTATGTCCTGTCCTATGACCGGCGCGACCGGCCGCAGCGGCCGACCGATGGCTATTACCTGTTCGTCGGGCAGGATTTCGCCGGCCTCGGCGGCGATGTGACCTATATCCGCTCGACCGCGGGCGGCAATTTCTACTACCCGATCACGGACAGCGTCGTGGCCTCGCTTTCGGGCGAAGGCGGGTACATCCATGGTCTTGGCCAGGATGTCTACCTGAACGACCGCTTCGATGTCGGCGGGCAGAATTTCCGTGGCTTCGAGGATGCCGGTATCGGCCCGCGCGACGCGTCCACCACCGACTCCCTTGGCGGCAACATCTATGCGATCGGCACGGCCGAAGTCAGCTTCCCGGTCGGCCTGCCCGAGGAATATGGTATCCGCGCCAGCGTCTTCACCGATTTCGGCACGTTGTTCGAGGTGGACACCACCAGCGCGACGACTGTCGATGACGACTCTTCGCTGCGCCTGTCGGTCGGTGCCGGTATTTCGTGGGATTCGCCCTTCGGTCCGATCCGGGTCGACTTCGCCCATGCCCTGCTCAAGGAAAGCTACGACAAGACGCAGGTCTTCCGTTTCAGCTTCGGGACCAAATTCTGATCATGAAAAACCCCATCAAAGCCGCTCTCGCGGGTCTGACCCTGGCCATCGGTCTTGCTTCGGCGATGCTGGTGCCGGCTGCTTCCGCCGCCGATTTCCCGCAGGCGGCGCCCCTGATCGTTGATTATCAGCGGCTGCAGACCCAGTCCAAAGCATCTCAGGACGTGCGCCGCCAGATCCAGGCGGTGCAGGCCAAATATCAGGCCAGCGTCGACAAGGACCTGCAGGCCCTGCGTGACGAGGAAAAGAAGCTGCGCGACGCCGCACCGAAACTGTCCCAGGCCGAACGGGACAAGCGCCAGAAGGCATTCGAAACCAAGGTCGCCGACGCGCAGCGCCGGGCCCAGGCCAGCAACAAGGCCATTTCGGAAGCTGTCGATGCCGCTGGTGGCAAGGTCCGGGACGCGCTGCAGCCGATTTTCATCGATCTGATGACCGCCCGTGGCGCCAATGTCCTGCTTGGCACCAATGAAGTCATCTATTTCGACCCCAGGCTGGAGATCACGACGGAAGTCCTGGCCGCGCTGGACGCCAAGCTGCCTTCGATCAAGGTCGATGTCGCGCCTGTGAAATGACCATGGCCGAGGCCCGCTTTTTCATGGCGAGGGGGCCGTTCAGCCTGGCGACATTGGCGGAGATCGCCGGGGCAACCCTGGCCGAGGATGCAGATCCCGGCCAGGTGATATCCGGGACCGCGCCGCTTGAATTCGCCGCGGCCGACCAGGTCAGCTTTCTCGGACATGTCCGCTATCAATCCGCCCTGGCGGCGACCCATGCCGGCGCCGTCATCCTGCGCGAGGAACATGGACGCAAGGCCCCCCGGGGCATCGCGCGGCTCTACAGCCGGCAGCCCTCCGTGGCTTACGCCCGTGTCGCGCAATTGTTCCACCCGCGCCGGGAAGCCCGCGCCGGGATCGATCCTTCGGCCCGTATTGGCGCCGACGCCCAGCTGGGCGACGGGTGCGAGATCGGGCCGGGGGCTGTGATTGGTGCCGGCGCGCGTCTCGGCCACCGGGTGATCGTCGACGCCAACGCGGTGATCGGCGAGAATGTCGTGCTGGGCGATGACGTGCATATCGGCCCCCTGGTCTCGGTGCGATATGCCGTGATCGGCGCGCGCAGCACCATGCTGGCCGGTGTTCGTATCGGCGAGCCGGGTTTCGGCTTCGTGCCCAATCCGCCGGCTGGCCATCTGCGTATTCCGCAGGTCGGCGGCGTGATCATCGGCTGCGACGTCGAGATCGGCGCCAACAGTTGTGTCGACCGCGGCGTCTATGGCGACACCGTGGTCGGCGACGGCGCGATCATCGACAATCTCGTGCAGATCGGTCACAACGTGAAGATGGGACGAGGTTGCGTCCTTGCCGCGCAGTCGGGAATTTCCGGCTCGTGCACGGTGGGGGATTTCGTCGCCATCGGCGGCGGGGCCGGTATCGCCGATCACCTCACCATCGGCAGTGGGGCGCAGATTTCCGGCAAGGCCGGTGTCATGCGCGATGTTCCGCCGGGCGTTACCGTCGGCGGCACGCCGGCCGTGCCCATCAAGCAATGGTTACGCGAGTTCGCAACCCTGTCGCGGATCGCAAAGCACAAAGGGGATGACAATGTCTGAGGCCGGCGAGACCAGCGGGGTGACACTCCAGGCCGTCGACGTCGCGCGGATCATGCAGATGATCCCGCATCGCTATCCCATGCTGCTGGTCGATCGCGTGGTCGATCTGATCGGCGGGGAAAGCGCGACGGGCATCAAGAACGTGACGATCAACGAGCCGTTCTTCCAGGGCCATTTTCCGTCATATCCGGTCATGCCGGGTGTCCTGATCGTCGAAGCCATGGCGCAATGCGCCGGGATCACCGTGATCCAGGGATTGGGGCCGGCGGCTGAAGGCCGCCTCGTCTATTTCATGTCGATCGAAGACTGCCGCTTCCGGAAGCCGGTTCAGCCCGGCGATCAGATGCGTATTCACGTCCAGAAGGTGCGCCAGCGCGCCAATGTCTGGAAGTTCCGCGGCACCGCCAAGGTCGACGGCACGCTCGTCGCCGAAGCCACGGTCACCGCCATGATCCTTGACCGCTGAGGAGCCGGCCTTGTCCATCATCCATGCCAGTGCCATCGTCGATCCCGCCGCGAAGATCGGCGAGGATGTCGAGATCGGCCCGTTCTGCGTCGTCGGGCCGCTGGCCGAACTGGCCGACGGCGTCAAGCTGAAGAGCCATGTCGTCATCTCCGGCAATACCCGCATCGGCGCCGGGACCCAGGTTTTCCCCTTCGCGGTCATCGGCGCGCCGCCGCAGACCCTGAAGCCGATCGGTGACGACACGCGCATCGTCGTCGGCGAAAATTCGATGATCCGCGAACACGCCACGATCCATCCGGGCACGGTGGGCGGCGGCGGCCTGACCTCGGTCGGCAACAACTGTCTTCTGATGGTCAGCAGCCACGTCGGCCATGATTGCCATGTCGGCAACAATGTCGTGATGGCCAACAATGGCACGCTGGGCGGTCATGTCACCCTGGGCGATTTCGTCTATATCGGCGGCTTGTCGGCCATTCACCAGAATGTCCGCATCGGTGCCCATGCCATGATCGGCGGCATGTCGGGCGTCGAGCAGGATGTCATTCCCTATGGCTCGGTCATGGGCAATCGGGCGTTCCTCGCGGGCCTCAACATCATCGGCCTGAAACGGCGCGGCTTCAGCCGCGACCAGATCCACGGGTTGCGCCGGGCCTATCGCCTGCTGTTCGCCGATGAAGGCACGCTGGCGGAACGCCTCGCCGATGTCGCCGAGGAATTCGGCGACAGCGATGTGGTCATGGATGTCGTCGCCTTCATGCAGGCCGATTCCGCGCGCTCCTTCGTGTTGCCGCGCGCCGATCGTGGCGGCGCCTGAGCCCTCGGGCCGGGCCGTCAGGCTCGGCATTGTCGCCGGGGGCGGCGACCTGCCGGTCCGGCTCGTCGCCGCCTGTCGGCGTCAGGGCCGTCCGGTCACGGTGGTCGGCCTGACCGGCTCGGCCGAGGCCCGTCCGGATGAAGGCATCGCCGATGCCTGGGCTTCGATCGGCGAGGTCGGCAAGATCCTGTCGCTGCTGCGCGAGGCCGGCTGCGGCGAGGTCCTGATGGCGGGCAATGTCGTCCGCCCGGATTTCGCCTCGCTGCGCCTCGACTGGAAGGGTCTGCGGCTTTTGCCCCGGGTCGTCTCCGCCGCGCGCAAGGGGGACGACAATCTGCTGAAATGCCTTGTCGCCGTCTTCGAGGAAGAAGGCTTCCGCGTGACCGGCGCCGATCAGGTGCTGGACGATCACCTGCTGCCGGCCGGCCCGCTCGGCCGCATCGCGCTGCCGGCGGAACTGGCCGCGGATCTCGAGCGGGCGATCGAGGTGGTCGAGGCTCTGGGGCGTGTCGATGTCGGCCAGGGCGCCGTTGTCGCGGATGGCGATGTCCTCGCCATCGAAGCGGCCGAGGGCACGGACCGTATGCTGACCAGGGTGGCTGAATTGCGGGCGGGCTGGGACAGGCGCGCCGGGCTTCTCCTCAAATTGCCGAAACACCAGCAGGAGAGGCGGGTGGACATGCCTGTGATCGGCATCGCGACCGTCGAGGGCGCCGCCGCCGCTGGTCTCGCCGGTATCGTGGCCGCTGCCGGGGCGACCCTGGTCATGGACCGCGAGGCGGTCGCCGCGCGGGCCGATGATCTTGGCCTTTTCGTCGTGGGGGTGGTGCGGTGACGGCTCCGGTCAATCTGCCGGGGGTCAGCCCCTTGCATGTCTTCATCATCGCCGGGGAGCCGTCCGGCGATGCCCTGGGCGCCCGCCTGATGGCCGCCCTGAAGCGGGAGCATGGCGGCGCCCTGCGGTTTTCGGGCGTCGGTGGTCCCTTGATGGCGGCCGAGGGCCTGACCAGCCAGTTTCCCATGGGCGAGCTTACCCTGCTGGGCGTCATGGAAGTGCTGCCCAAGGCGGCGCATGTCCTGCGCCGCGTGCGCGAGGTCGCGGCCCGCATCATCGAGACCCGGCCCGATGTCGTCGTCACCGTCGATGCTCCCGCCTTTTCCTTCCGCGTGGGCAAGAAGATCCGGGGCCAGGGCATCACCCATATCCATTACGTCGCGCCCACGGTCTGGGCCTGGCGGCCGCGCCGGGCGAAGATGGTGGCGGGCTTCCTGTCCCATCTGCTCGTGCTGTTTCCGTTCGAGCCGCCCTATTTCGAGGTTCACGGCCTCGGCACCACCTTCGTCGGCCATTCCGTGGTCGAAGGCGCGGCGGCGGCATCCGACATGAAGGCGGCAGGGCAGGCGCTGCTCGCCCGACTCGATATCGCGGACGGGCGCCCGGTGCTCGTGGTTCTGCCCGGCAGCCGGTCGAGCGAGGTGCGCCGCCTTGCCCCCGTGTTCGGCGAGGCGCTGGGAATCCTCCGCGCGAAAATGCCGGATCTGGCCGTCCTGGTGCCGACGGTGCCCAATGTCAGCCGGCTGGTGCGGGAAATGACGGCCAATTGGCCGGTCACCCCCCATATTCTGGAGGCGGCGGCGGACAAGCTGCCGGCCATGGCGATCGCCCGCGCGGCGCTGGCGGCTTCCGGCACGGTGGCGCTGGAACTGGCGCTGACGGAAACGCCGATGGTGATCGCCTACAAGGCCAATCCGCTGTCGGCCATGGTCTTCCGCATGATGTCGAAGCTGCGCTTCGCCAATCTGATCAACATCATGGAGCGGCGCGCGATCGTGCCCGAATTCCTGCAGGCCGAATGCTCGGCGGAGAACCTGTCGGCGGCGGTCGGGGAGTTGATGACCGACGAGACGGCGCGCGATCGTCAGGTCGAGGCGATGCGCCGGGTGATGACGGCGCTGGGCCGGGGCGGTCCGGCACCTTCGACCCGGGCGGCCCGGGCGATCATCGCGATCGAGGCGGCGCGGCGGCAGGCCGTCAGAACAGCCTGAAGATTTCCCACGCGGCGAAGCCGAGGGCGGCCCAGGGCAGGGCCAGCATGACGGCGCGCGCCAGGCGCTTCCGCAGGGGCGCGATATTGTCGTTGGCCGGCCGCTCCAGCCGGACCCAGCGCGGTGCCGAGCCCGGAGGAACGAGGCCGGCGCCCGGCGAGCGCCCGCGGGCGCCGGAGCGCCGCGGGGTTTCGCCGGACACCTTCTGGTCCATCCTGTGTCAGCCGCGCTCGCCGACCGGCGTGTAGGTACGCCGGGTGGCACCGGTGTAGAGCTGGCGCGGACGACCGATCTTCTGGTTGGGATCGGCGATCATTTCCGACCACTGGGCGATCCAGCCCACGGTGCGCGCCAGGGCGAACAGCGGGGTGAACATGGTGGTGGGGAAGCCCATGGCCTTCAGGATGATGCCCGAATAGAAGTCGACGTTCGGATACAGCTTCTTCTCGACGAAATAGGGATCGCTGAGGGCGATGGCCTCGAGCTGCATCGCGACCTGGAACAGCGGGTCGTTGTGGACGCCGAGTTCGTCGAGCACTTCGCGGGCGGTCTGCTGCATCACCTTGGCGCGCGGATCGTAGTTCTTGTAGACCCGGTGGCCGAAGCCCATCAGACGGAACGGATCGTTCTTGTCCTTGGCCTTGGCGATATATTCGGGGATGCGGTCGGGCGTGCCGATTTCCTGCAGCATGTTCAGCGCCGCTTCATTGGCGCCGCCATGGGCGGGACCCCACAGGCAGGCGATGCCGGCGGCGATACAGGCGAAGGGATTGGCGCCCGACGAGCCGGCGAGCCGGACCGTGGAGGTCGAGGCATTCTGCTCGTGATCGGCGTGCAGGATGAAGATCTTGTCGAGCGCGCTGGCGAGGATCGGCGAGACCTTATAGGGCTCGCAGGGCACGCCGAAGGTCATGTAGAGGAAGTTCTCGCAATAATCGAGATCGTTCCGCGGATACATGAAGGGCTGGCCGACCGAATATTTGTAGGCCATGGCGATGATCGTCGGCATCTTGGCGATCAGGCGATGGCTGGCGACCAGGCGCTGGCGCGGATCGTTGATGTCGGTCGAGTCGTGATAGAAGGCCGAGAGCGCGCCGACGACACCGCAGATGACCGCCATCGGGTGCGCATCGCGGCGGAAACCGCGGAAGAACATCGACAGCTGTTCGTGCACCATCGTGTGATAGGTGATGCTCTTGAGGAATTTTTCCTTCTGCGCGGCGGTCGGCAGCTCACCGTTCAGCAACAGGTAGCAGACTTCCGGGAAGTCGCTGCTGTCGGCCAGTTCGTCGATCGAATAGCCGCGATAGAGCAGGACGCCTTCGTCACCATCGATATAGGTGATCTTGGATTCGCAGGACGCGGTGGAAGTAAAGCCGGGGTCATAGGTGAAGTGACCGGTTTCGGCATAGAGCTTGCGGATGTCGATGACCTTGGGGCCAACCGTCCCCTCCATCACGGGCAACGCTAACGTGGTGCCACCATCATTCAGGGTTACTGTGGTCCGTTCGGCCATTCGCTGCACTCCGTCTAGCGCGTTTCTGACATGGGATTCACGGTAGCGGGACCGGCGTTGGGGGGAGCGGTCCCGTACCCTTCGGTTGAATGCACCCCCATTATACTGCGAAGCATTTCGGCACGAATAGGGCTGACGTGGCCGAGATGCATCTTTTCAAGTCAGGGCGCCCCGTCTTGACGGTCAGCGCCCCAGAGTGTCGTCGATACGGCCGAGGGACTCAACCCGGCCGAGAATTTCCGCCACCTCGAAGATGGGCGGCGAGACATTGGAGCCGCTGAGCGCGGCGCGCAGGGGCTGGGCGAAATCACCGAGCTTGGCATTGCTCGCCTCGGCCATGGCCCTGGCCGCGCCTTCGATCTGGGCCGCCGAGAAACTGTCGAGATCGGCGATGGCGGCGCGAAGGGAAGCCAGCTTGTCCCGACCGTCGGCCGACAGGATCTTCTCGGCCTTGGCATCGAGGGCGAGGGGCCGTTTCGAGACAAGAAAGCGAGCCGAATCAGTCAGTTGCACCAGAGTTTTGGCGCGCGCCTTCAAACCGTCCATCGCCCGCGCGATGCGGTCGAGACCGGCGGCGTCGACCTCGACGCCTGCCTTGGCGAGATCGGCGGCGACCAGGCCGGCCAGGCGGCCATTATCCGCCTCGCGCAGGTAATGGCCGTTCAGATTGTCGAGCTTGGCGAAGTCGAAACGGGCGGGCGAGCGGCCGACGTTTTCGAGACCGAACCATTCGATCGCCTGTTCGGTCGAAATGGTCTCGTCGTCGCCGTGGCTCCAGCCGAGGCGCAGCAGATAATTGCGCATGGCTTCCGGCAGATAGCCGAGATCGCGATAGGCATCGACCCCGAGGGCGCCGTGGCGCTTGGACAGTTTGGCGCCGTCCGGCCCGTGGATCAGCGGGATATGGGCGAACTGCGGCACGTCCCAGCCAAGGGAAAGGTAGAGCTGGGTCTGACGCGCGGTATTGGTCAGGTGATCGTCGCCGCGGATGACATGGGTGATGTTCATGTCGTGATCGTCGACCACGACCGAGAGCATGTAGGTCGGCGTGCCGTCCGAACGCAGCAGGATCATGTCGTCGAGTTCGGTATTGGGGAAGCGCACTTCGCCCTGGACCAGATCCTCGATCAGGGTCTCGCCCTCGCGGGGGGCCTTCAGGCGCACCGTGGGCCTCACGCCGGCCGGGGCCTCGGACGGGTCGCGGTCGCGCCAGAAACCATTGTAGCGCGGCGGCAGGCCCCTGGCCTTCGCGTCCTCGCGCATGGCGGTCAGCTCGTCCGGCGTGCAATAGCAGAAATAGGCCTTGTCCTCGGCGACGAGGCGGTGGGCCTGCGCGGCATGAAGCGGCGCGCGGGCGAACTGGTGCACGACATCGCCGTCCCAGTCGAGGCCGAGCCAGCGCATCCCCTCGAAGATCTTCTCGATCGCATCCTCGGTGGAGCGCTGGCGGTCCGTATCCTCGATGCGCAGACGGAAGGTGCCACCGAAATGCCGGGCGAACAGCCAGTTGAACAGGGCCGTTCGCGCCCCGCCAATATGAAGGTATCCGGTGGGCGAGGGGGCGAAGCGCGTGATGATGGGGGACATGACCAACTGACGTGTTTTTTCGACTACCGCTTCTTACCATGGCGAATTGGCTGATCACACCCCGTTAAGGGCTTGATACCATGCGTCGATAGTCGCATTCCGCAGGGCTGGCCCTCTTGAAAACCGCGCTTCCCCGTCCCGCCGCCGTGGCCGACCTTCTGGTCGGGATGAGGGACCGCTGGTTTCTGTGGCTGCCGGTGGGCATCGCCGCGGGGATCGGCCTTTATTTCGCCCTGCCGGGGGAGCCGGGGCTGGTCGTGTCCTTCGCGCCGGCCATTGTATTCATCGGGGCGTTCATGGTTTCGCGGCGACGGCCGGGTTTGGCCCTGGCGCTGCTGGCGCTCGCGGTTGTCGCCCTTGGTTTCGCCGCCGCCAGGCTGCGCGCCGAGATGGTCGGCACGCCGGTCCTGGCCCAGCGTCTCGGGCCGATTTCCTTCAATGCCGGTATCGAGGCGATCGAGGCCCGGCCGGGCGAGAGGCCCCGGGCCGTGCTTGGCGACCTTCCGACCCGGGCCGGCGGCCTGGTGCTGCCGCGCCGGGTTCGGGTCACGTTCGATCCCGACATGGCGGTCGCGCGGTTTTTCCCCGGGGACCGCATCCGCTTCACCGGCATGCTGTTGCCGGCGCCGGGGCCCGTGCTGCCCGGGGCACCCGATTATGCCCGCAATCTGTGGTTCGACGGGATCGGTGCCGTCGGCTATGCCACGGCGGCGCCGGAGGGACTGGCGGGGGGCGCGGGTGGCCTCGATGCCTGGCGGCAGCGCGCGGCCGATGGGGTGGTCGCGGCCATGCCGGCGCCCGAG
>JAOZVS010000150.1 GCA_025869435.1 Zavarzinia sp. | reverse complement strand
GACTGCGCCCGGGAAAAGGGCCTGCGCCTGCCCGGCATCCTCGGTAATTGAGTGTGACCGGGCGGGCGGCCATGGCGATCCTCTTCCTGCCCATGGCCGCCCACCAGGTGATGCCCTGGGCCAATGGCGGCGGCACCACGGCGGAAGTCGCGATCCATCCGCCGGGGGCGAGCGTGGCCGCCCGCGATTTCGACTGGCGCATCTCCATGGCCCATGTCGGCGTCGACGGGCCGTTTTCCGCGCTTCCCGGTTTCGACCGCAGCCTGACCCTGATCGAAGGCCAGGGCATGATCCTCGATGCCGGGACGGAAGGCTGCTTCACCCTGGCCGAGCCCTATGATCAGGCCCTGTTCCCCGGCGACTGGGCGATCACCGCCCGCCTGCTTGGCGGCCCCATCGACGATCTCAACGTGATGACCCGGCGGGGCGCCTTCAGCGCCACGGTCGAAATCCTGACCCTTCTCGACCGGGGCGGCATCGAGACGGCGCCGACCACGGTGCTTGTCGGGCTCGAAGGGCGGGTCTCGGTCGCCGGCGGTCCGGACCTTGGCCCGCGCGACGCGGCCCTGATCGACGGGCGTGCTGGGGGGTGGCTAAGCCTCTCCGGCAATGGCATTGTGGCGGTCATCCGTTTGCTTTCCGTCGCCGCGCCGCTTCATGTCTGAACATTAGCGGGGCCTGTGCGTCCATCGCTTCAGCGTCGGGCGCGATCTCGCGGTCCTGTGCCCACAAGGCGCGCAGCGCGTGCCGATCCCGCAGTCATGCGCTGATCAAAAAAGTGGCACGATCAATCTCGGCCACGCAGGTCTGGCGCGGGAATATTCAGTTTCCTTCCTTTATGTATTTACAAATCATCTGAATGTGGGACGATTTCCCCCGATCCACATGGGAGTCCCGGCACGCCGGGACGGGGCTGGAAGGACGAGGAGGCCGAGATGGCGTTTTCCAATGGCATAGGGCGTCGCGAATTTCTGATCGGCTCGGCGGCCGCCGCCGGCATGGTCGGGCTGATGCCGCGCAAGCTCTTTGCGGCGACGCCGAAAAAGGGCGGCACCCTGAAGGTCGGCGTCGGCGATTTCGCCGCGACCGACAGTCTCGATCCCGCGATGTACGAGACGTATTTTCAGCTTTTCCTGTTCCGCCAGCTGCGCAACAACCTGATCGAATTCGGTCCGGGCGGCGTGCTCGTCCCTGAACTCGCCGAAAGCTGGGAAGGCTCGGCCGACGCCAAGACCTGGGTGTTCAAGCTGCGCACCGGTGTCACCTTCCACAATGGCAAGGAATTCGACGCGGAAGACGCGGCCTATTCGCTGAACCGCCACCGGATCGAAGGCACCACCTCGTCGGCGGCGCCGATCCTGAAGCCGGTTCTCGACATCAAGGCGACCGGCAAGCACGAACTGACCGTCACGCTGAAGGATGGCAACGTCGGCTTCCCCGACATCATGACCCTCGAGACCCTGGGCATGGTGCCGAAGGACGAGACCGATTTCGCCAAGGGGATCGGCACCGGCGGTTACATGCTCGTGTCCTTCGAGCCGGGCGTGAAATCGGTCGTGAAGCGCAATCCGAACTACTGGAAGGCCGACCGCGCCCATTTCGATTCGATCGAGATGATCGCGATCAAGGACGCCGCCGCGCGTACCGCCGCCCTCGTTTCCGGCTCGATCGACGCCTGTAATTTCGTCGATCTCAAGACCGCCAATCTCCTGAAGCGCAACGAGAAGGTGAAGCTGCTCTCGGTCGCGGGCAAGGCGCATTACACCTTCCCGATGCTGATGGACGCCGATCCGTTCAAGGACAACGACGTGCGCACGGCGATGAAATACGCCGTGAACCGCGAGGAGATGGTGAAGGTGATCGCCGGCGGCTTCGCCTCGATCGGCAACGACCAGCCCATCACCCCGTCCTATCAGTTCTACAACCCGGATCTGAAGCCCAAGGCCTATGACCCGGACAAGGCCAAGTTCCACCTGAAGAAGGCCGGTCACGACAAGCTCTCGGTCGAGCTGTTCGTCTCGGAAACGCCCTTCACCGGCGCGACCGATGCCGCCGTCCTCTACCGCGAGCACGCGGCCAAGGCCGGCATCGACATCAAGGTGACCAAGACCCCGGAAGACGGCTACTGGAACGATATCTGGTTCAAGAAGCCGTTCTGCGCCGCGCGCTGGTCGGGCCGGGCCAACGAGGATGCGATGCTGGCGCTCGCCTACAGCTCGGACGGCATCGCCGCCGGCTGGAACGAGACCCACATGGCCGACCCCAAGCTCGACCAGATGCTGGTCGCGGCGCGGACCGAGTTCGACATCGCGAAGCGCCGGCAGATCTATTACGACGCCCAGACCCTGATCGCCGAAACCGGTGGCTGTGTCGCGCCCGTGGTGGCCAATTTCGTCGACGCGGTCTCGACCAAGGTCGAGCATGGCGAACTGGCTTCCGACTTCTCGATGGACGGCGGCCGCTTCGCCGAGCGTTGGTGGTTCGCGTAAGCCCTTCGCCCTGAACGGGCCTGTTTCCGGGGGGAGGGGTGATCGCGGTCGTCCCTCCCCCTTCTTTTTGCCCCGTTGTAACCTTGAAAGGAACACGCGCGATGGCTGCCGAGGCGAAGATGGCCCTGGCCCTGCTGGCCCAGCAGAACGGATTGCACCCGGCGGGCTGGATCAAGGCCGGGGGGCCGACGGACTGCGCGAACGATATCGACTATCACGTCGAGATGGCCCGCCTCGCCGAGAGGGGCAAGTTCGACCTGTTCTTCGTCGCCGACACGCCGGCCGCCCGCACCGACAATCTCGGCGCCTGGAGCCGTTACACGCCCTATATGAACTGCTTCGAGCCGATCACGCTTCTGAGCGCGCTTGCCGGCGCGACCAGCCGCATCGGCCTTGGCGGCACGGCTTCGACCAGTTTCTACGAGCCCTATAATATCGCGAGGCTTTATGCCTCGCTCGATCACCTCTCCCATGGCCGGGGGGCGTGGAACGTCGTCACCTCGGGCAACAATTACGCCGCCCGCAATTTCGGCGAGGACAGGCTGCCGCCGCACGCCAGGCGTTACGCGAGGGCCAAGGAGTTCGTCGAGGTCGTCAAGGCGCTGTGGGATACCTATGACGACGATGCGATCGTCTACGACCGGGAAGAGGGCGTCTATTTCGATCCCGCGAAGTTCCACGTCCTCGATCACCAGGGCGAATTCTTCAAGATGCATTCCGCCCTCAATATCGCCCGCTGTCCGCAGGGCCAGCCGGTGATCATCCAGGCCGGCGCCTCCGACGCGGGCAAGGAACTGGCGGCCGAGACGGCGGAGGTCGTGTTCAATTCCGACGACGAGCTGCCGGCCGCCAAGGCCTATTACGATGACGTGAAGGGTCGCGCGGCGAAATTCGGCCGCACGCCCGCCGATATCCGCGTGCTCGCCGGCTTCACCCCGATGATCGCCGACAGCCGCTGGGAGGCGGAGGACAAATACCGCGAGCTGCAGGAATTGATTCATCCCCTGGTGGGCAAGGTGCGCGTGTCGTCCGATCTCGAGGCGGATGTCTCGGACCTCGACCCGGATCAGCCGATCCCGCTCGACCGGATTCCGCAATCGGCCAATCTGCACACCCGCTATTTCGAGCAGATCGTCGACATGATCAAGAACCAGAAGCTGACCCTTCGCCAGCTCTGGCAGCGCTACGAGCGTGGCAACAAGCGCATCCTCGGTACCGCCACCGACGTCGCCGACACGATGGAAGAATGGTTCGCGGCCGGCGCCTGCGACGGCTTCATGATGATCTTCCCGACCCTGCCCGACGGTCTCGAGACCTTCGTCGCCAAAGTGGTGCCGGAGCTTCAGCGCCGCGGCCTCTACAAGCTCGATTACGAAGGCACCACTTTACGCGAACACCTTGGTCTGAAGCGGCCCGAAAGCCGCTATGCCAGGGCCGCGCTCAGCCGAGCAGGTGGCGCGCGATGATCGTGCGCTGGATCTCGGACGAGCCTTCGTAGATCCGCATGATGCGCAGGTCGCGGACCCAGCGCTCCAGGGGCAGGGCGGTCGTGTAACCATAACCGCCATGGATCTGGAGCGCGCGGTCCGCGATCTCGCCCGCCGCTTCCGAGGCGTGGAGCTTGGCCATCGCCGCTTCCAGCGCGTAACGCGCGCCGGTGCCCCGCTTTCGCGCCGCATCCTCGGTCAGCAGGCGGGCGGCGCGCAGTTTCACGCCCATGTCGGCGATCATCCACTGGATGCCCTGATAGTCCGCCAGCATCTGGCCGCCGATCCGGCGTTGCCGGGCCCTGTCGAGGGCAGCGGCGTGGGCGGCCTCGGCGATGCCGAGGCACATGGACGCGACCTCGATCCGGCCATTGTCCAGCACCTTCATCGCCGTGCGAAAGCCGCTGCCCTCGGGCCCGATGCGGCTGGCCTCCGGCAGGCGGCAGTCGAAGGTCAGCTCGAAGACATGGCCGCCTCTCAGCCCCATGGTGCTTTCGGGCGGGGAGGCGGCGAAGCCCGGGGTGCCCTTCTCGACGACGAAGGCGCTGATGCCCTTGTGGCCCGCGTCCGGGTCGGTCACCGCGAAGACGGTGATGAAATCGGCGACGCCGCCGTTCGAGATGAAATGCTTCACCCCGGTCAGATGGTAACCCTCGCCATCCCGCACCGCCCGGCAGCGCATGTCGGCGGGGTTCGAGCCGGCGCGTGGCTCGGTCAGGGCGAAGGCGCCCAGGATTTCCCCGCTCGCCGCACGCGGCAGGTAGCGGGCGCGCAAGGCATCGTCGCCGCCGATCAGGATGGCGTCGGTCGCCAGGAAATGGGCGGTCAGCGCGGAGGCGGTGGCGCCGCAGGCCCTCGCCACCGCCTCGACCGCGAGGGCAAGGGCTGGGGCCGACAGGCCGGGGCCGCCCCAGGCCTCCGGCAGGTTCAGGCCGAGGGCGCCGAGGCCGGCGAGGGCGCGCAATTGTTCGCGCGGGAAGCGGGCTTCCGCGTCGGTCGCGGCGGCGGCGGGGGCGATCGTCTCGCGGCACAGGCGCCGGATCTGGTCGAGGGCGATGGTGTCGAAGTCGCTCGGGCTCATGGCCGCCTCCCCACGATGGTGCCGGCCGCGCTCAGGGCCGTGATCTGTTCGGTTTCGTGTCCCAGCCAGCGGGTCAGGACATCGGCATTGTCGGCGCCAAGCGCGGGCGCCGGGCGCTGGCCGCCCCGGGCGAGGCCGGCGAAATGCACCGGCTGTTCCATGGCGGGCAGGGCGCCCAGGGTGGGATGGGCGGTTTCGCCGATCAGGCCCCGGTCGCGGACGTGGTCCCCGGCGAAAACCTCCGCCGCCTCGAGGATGGGGGCGGCGGGCACGCCGGCGGCGGACAGGGCGGCGACCGCTTCCGCCACGGTCCAGCGGGCAAGGCCCGCCTCGATCAGCGGGCGAAGCGCGGTCTCATGTTCGGTGCGAAGCGCGTCGCTGGCGAAACGCGGATCATCGGCCAGCGCAGGCTGGCCCAGCACCGCCGCCAGATTGCCGAATTGCACCGCGTTCAGGACACAGACGACGACATGACCATCCCGCGCCCGATAGGCGCCGAAGGGGGTCGACAGCGGATGGCGGTTGCCGACGCGGGTGGGCGCGCCGCGGCCGAACATCCATTGCGCCACTGCCGTCGGCAGCAGGGCGACCAGGGAATCCAGCATGGCGATATCGAGCCGGCGGCCGCGCCCGGTCTTCTCGCGCTCCAGCAGCGCGGCGAGGATCGACCACGAGGCGAACAGCCCGGCGGCGAGATCGCCGACCGATTCGCCCACTTTCATCGGCTCGCCACCGGCGTCGCCGGTCAGGGCCATCAGGCCGGAGAGGCCCTGCGCGACCAGATCGAAGGCGGGCAGGCCGGCATTTGGCCCGGTCTGACCGAAGCCTGAGATCGAGGCATAGACGAGACGGGGATGGGCCGCCATCAGCGCCTCGGCGCCAAGGCCGAGGCGGTCGGCGACGCCGGGGCGGAAATTCTCGATCACCACATCGGCGCGCAGGGCGAGGGCATGGGCCAGCGCCTGCCCCGCCTTCTGCTTCAGGTCGATGGCGATTCCCTGCTTGTTGCGGTTGACCAGCTGGAACAGGGCGCTTTCGCCGTCGCGGAAGGGGGCGACGTGACGATAGTCGTCGCCCTGCGGCGCCTCGACCTTGACCACTTCGGCGCCCAGATCGGCGAGCAGCGCCGTGCAATAGGGGCCGGACAGCACCCGGGTGAAATCCAGGATGCGGACGCCCGACAGCGGCCCGCCCTTGGTCTCGGTCATCGAACAAACTCCCGCGCGGCGCCGTGCCGCCCGGGATGAAGCTTCCGTCTTTCGTGATATAAGGAAAAATATGGACTTCGCAATCTGGATATAGGCTGTGGCTATATCTATCACCACCCGCCATCTGCGCGCCCTGCTCGCCGTCGCCGAGGCCGGCAGCACCGCCGGCGCGGCGCGCAGCCTTCATCTGTCGCAGCCCTCCGTCTCGGTCGCGGTGCAGGAGGTGGAGGCGATCCTGGGACAGGCCCTGTTCCAGCGCCTGCCGGCGCGCGGTCTGGTGCCCACCGCCTTCGGTCTCCGCAAACTGGCGGAGGCCCGGGCGCTGGCTTCGGCTCTATCGGCCTTCGAGGCGGGGGACGGGCAGGCGGGCGACCCGGCGGGTCATGTCGCCTTCGGCTATTTCTCGACCCTCGGGCCGCAATATGTTCCAGCCGTCCTGCGGCGGATGGCGGCTGCCTATCCAAAGGTCAGCGTGTCGATCCACGAGGGCGATCTCGGCGAATTGAACCGCCTGCTGGCGGCCGGGCGGATCGAACTGGCGCTGACCTATGACGTCGAGCTTGGCGCCGGCATCGCCGCGGAAGCGGTCGGGGAATTACGCCCCTATGCCCTTTTGCCGGCGAAACATGCCCTGGCGGCGCGGGCGGCGGTGACGGTCGCGGATCTGGCGGCGGAGCCCTTCATCCTCGTCGACCTGCCGCTGTCGCGGGAATTCCTGCTGTCACCCTTCAGGGCCGCGGGGATCGAGCCCCGCGTCGCCTATCGCGCGCCCTCGCTGGAAATGGTCTTCGGTCTGGTCGCCAATGGTCTTGGCGTCTCGCTGCTGGTCACGCGGCGCGAGGGTGATCTCGCCTATGACGGACGCCGCGTGACGCGCCGGCCGCTGGCGGACTGTGCCCTGCGCCAGGGCGTGGTGATCGCGCGGGCCGAAGGCATCGCCCCGACCGCGCCGGCCCGGGCCCTGGCCGAATGCATTCGGGCGGAAATCGCGGGCGGGTGAGAGGAAAGCGTCAGGCCCGCGCCAGCCGGTCGGCCATGAAGCGGTAGAAATCGGCGATCGTGCCTTCGACATCCTCGGGGCCGAGGGGGCCGGGGACGTAACGCTCGGACTTCAGGCCCCGGATCAGGGTTTCCAGCTTTTCCTTGTCCTCGGCGTTGAAGGCGTTGCACAGCGCGACATAAGGAGCGACTTCCGGCGCCTCTGCATTCTCGACGTAACCGGCGACACCCCAATGGATCGCCACCTCGCCCACGCCCTTCGGCCTGATGCACATGTAGAGCGTGAAATGCGAGGCATAGGAGACGACGAAACTGGGGAAGACGCAGAACAGCGTCGAATGGCGGCGGTATTCGACCGGCAGATGGGGGTGATAGGGGGTGCGCTCCGGCGTGTCGGGCGAATAATGGGATTCGTAGGCCGTGTAGTCGGCCGTGCCCGGCAGTTTGCGGCACAGGCTGGTCGGCGTGATCGGATGCAGCGTGCGCAGATGGGTCGCGGAGAGGTGATAGCCCTCCATGAAATTCTCTACGAGGCACTTCCAGTTGGTCTTCCAGACATCGTCCGCGGTGAAGACGCTGATGCGGTCCTGGTGCTGGAAGGGCGTGATATGGGGCAGCAGGCCCGCCATGCGGGGGGCGAGCGGCGCCGCCTTGCCGTCGAGATTGACGAAGATGAAATTCTGCCAGATCTCGACCGCGAAGGGGAACAGGCCGCAATCCGCCTTGTCGAAGCCCGGAACCTTGTCCATCAGCGGCGCAGCGACCAGGGCGCCGTCCTGCCCGTAACCCCAGGCGTGATAGGCGCAGGAGAACAGCTTGGTGTTGCCCTTGCCGCTGGCGACGATATTGCCCCGATGCCGGCAGACGTTGGAGAGCACGCGGACCTGTCCGTCCCGACCGCGCACGACCAGCAGGGGCTCGCCCACCAGTTCGGTGGTGAAGTAATCGCCCGGATCGCGGATCTCGTCCTCATGGCCGAGGCAGACCCATTCCTTGCGGAAGATCGCCTGTTCCTCGACCTCGAGGAAATTCTCGTCGGTATAGAAGGGGCCCGGCATCGCCCGCGCGAGGCCCGAAGGCCGGCTCAGGTAAGGCTTCAGGGACTGGCGGATCGCGGCGACGTCGGACATCGGGGGCAAGCCTATCTTCGGTATCAGGACAGGGCGGGGAAGGGGATCCCGGCGACAGCGTCGATCAGCGCGCCCGATCGCACAAGGGCGGCGGCGGCTTCGATGTCCGGGGCCATGTAGCGATCGTCCTCCAGGCTCGGCACCACGGTGCGCAGGGCGGCGATGGCGGCGGCCAGCGGGGCGGACGTCCTGAGGGGCGCGCGCAGCTCGATGCCCTGCGCGCCGGTCAGCGCCTCGACCCCCAGGATGACGGACAGATTGGCGTTCATGTCCATCAGGCGGCGGGCGCCGTGGGCGGCCATGGAGACATGGTCTTCCTGATTGGCGCTGGTCGGCGTCGAATCGACGGAACAGGGCGCGGCGCGCTGCTTGTTCTCGGACATCAGGGCGGCGGTGGTCACTTCCGCGATCATGAAGCCGGAATTGACCCCGGGGCGCGGGCTGAGGAAGGCAGGCAGGCCGAAGTTCAGCGCGGGATCGACCAGGGTCGCGATGCGGCGCTGGGCGATGGCGCCGACTTCGGCGATGGCGAGGGCGGTCTGGTCGGCGGCGAAGGCGACCGGCTCGGCGTGGAAATTGCCACCCGAGACGATGGTGCCGTCATGGGTCAGCACCAGCGGATTGTCGGTGACCGCATTCGCCTCGACCTGCAAGGTGGCGCCGACCTGGCGCAGCAGGTCGATGCAGGCGCCGGTGACCTGCGGCTGGCAGCGCATGCAATAGGGGTCCTGCACCCGGCTGTCGCCGGTCTGATGCGAGACGCAGATGCCGGACGTCGAAACGAGGGCGTGGAGGGTTGCGCCCGCGTCGATCTGGCCCTTGTGGCCGCGCAACTGATGGATTTCCGGCCGGAACGGCGCCACCGAGGCCATGGCGGCATCGACGCTGAGGGCGCCGGTGACGAGGGCGCTGGTCGCCAGTACCCAGGCATCGAACAACCCGGCCAGGGCCATGGCGGTCGAGACCTGCGTGCCATTGATCATGGCGAGGCCTTCCTTCGGCCCCAGCACGACGGGGGCAAGGCCGGCGGCGGCAAGCGCCTCGGCGCCGGGCATCCGCCGGCCCTTATGGATCGCCTCGCCTTCGCCGATCATCACGGCGGTCATATGGGCGAGGGGGGCGAGATCGCCGCTGGCCCCGACCGAGCCCTGGCCCGGCACCACCGGGATCACATCCCGCTCCAGCAGGGCTTCGAGAAGTTCGATCAGCTCGAAACGCACGCCCGAGGCGCCCCGGCCCAGCGAGATCAGCTTCAGCGCCAGCATCAGGCGGACGATGGGCGCGGGCAGTGGCGCGCCGACGCCGCAGGAATGCGACAGGATCAGGTTGCGCTGGAGCTTGGCCGTTTCCTCGGGTGCGATGCGGGTGCTGGCCAGCTTGCCGAAGCCGGTGTTGATGCCATAGACGGCGGGGCCATCGGCCGCGGCGGCGACGAGGCGGGCGGCGGCCTCGATATGGGCACGCATCGCCCGGTCGAGGGTGACGGTACATTCGCCCCGATAGATCCGGCGCAGCTCGTCCAGGGTGACGGCGCCGGGATGCAGGGTGATCGCGGGCATGACGGGTCTCCACAAACGGCCGGCGCTGGCGGCCGGGGTGATCTTTCCTTCAGCCTGTCGCAGATGGTTTATTTTGTACAGACATAAAAATGCGGACCATAGCCGAATCCATCGGGCGCGGGGAAAAGGTCAGCACTTATGTCGGGTCATTATCGAAAGTGCGAGGCCTCGCGCAGCAGCCAGTCGAGGAAATCCCGGGCCCCGGGCTTGCGGATGCTGGCATCGGTCCAGGCGACGAAATAGGGCACGGGCAGCGCCAGTTCGAGATCCGACAGGGCGACCAGCCGCCCGCTGGCCAGGTCGTCGGCGATGAAGCTGCGCTGGCCCAGCGCGACGCCTTCGCCGGCGATGGCGGCATTGAGCGCGACCGAAGACAGGGAATAGAGCCGCTCGGGCGCGGGCGGCGCGGCGGCAAGGCCGGCGGCGCGGAACCAGTCGGTCCAGGCCGGCCCGTTCTGGTGATCCGGGCGCCAGTCGACATGGACAAGGGGCAGGCGGGCGATGGCCGCCGCCGACAGGGGGCCGGCGGCCAGTTTCGGGCTGGCGACCGGCACCACGCGGTCGACGAAGAGTTCGGCCGAATGGCGATGCAGGGTCACGCGCGGGCCATAGGTCAGGCGGAAATCGACGGTGCCGGCTTCCAGCCCGTCCTCCCGGTGATGGCCTTCGAGGCGCAGGTCGATGAAGGCCCGGGACTGCTGCCAGCCATAGACCCGGGGCGCCAGCCATTTCAGCATCAGGGAGGGCAGGGCGGAAACCGACAGGCCGGTGATGTCGCCGCGCTGCTCGAGGAGTTTCTGCGCGTCGCGCAGACGCTCGAAACCCTCGAAGATCATCTCGAAATAGGGTTTGCCGGCCTCGGTCAGTTCCAGCTTCCGCCCCGACCGGCGGAACAGCGGCCGGCCGACATGATCTTCCAGCAGGCGCAACTGCTGGCTGACCGCGCCGGGGGACACGCCCAGATCCTCCGCCGCGCGGGCGACGCCGCCCTGGCGGCAGACCGCCTCGAAGATCTCGAGCGCGCGAAGCGGGGGCAGGCGGCGGGCCATGGGCGATTCATCACTTTAGTTTCTCTAAATTGATATCACAGGATTTCTCCATTTTCTGCGGCTCTATGATTAGCCATGATGAAATCGGAATCGGCGATCGCCGCTGTCAGCTTTCGAGGTCGGCCATGTATTTGCGCAATCACACCTGGTATGTCGCGGACTGGGGCCACGCGGTCACCCGCGAGCTGCGCCAGATCGAGATCATGGGCGAGAAGATCGTGATCTATCGAAACCAGGCGGGCGATCCGGTCGCGCTCGAAGATGCCTGTCCGCATCGCAAGCTGCCGCTGTCCATGGGCCGGCTGAAGGGCGATCAGGTCGAATGCGGCTATCATGGCCTCACCTTCGACTGTTCGGGCGCCTGTACCCGCGTGCCGGGCCAGTCCCTGATCCCGGCCAAGGCGAGGGTGCGTTCCTACCCGGTCGTGCAGCGTTACGATCTCGTCTGGATCTGGATGGGCGACCCCGCCCTGGCCGATCCCGACAAGATCCTGAAGATCGAACATTGGGGCGATCCGTCCTGGGGCTTCAACACCGGCCCCGTCATGGAACTCGACTGCAACTACCTGCTGGTCACCGACAACCTGCTCGACCCGTCCCATGTCTCCTGGGTCCATCCGGGCTCCTTCGCCCAGGCCGCCTGCGAGGAAACGCCGCTCGACATCGACATCAGGGACGATGGCGTCACCGTGTCCCGCTGGATGCATGATGTCGAGGTCGCGCCGCTCTATCAGCCGCTGGTGCCCTTCACCGGCAATTGCGACCGGCTGCAGCATTACGAAGTGCGTTTCCCCAGCCTCGCGGTGATCAAGGCGGTGTTCACCCCGGCGGGCAAGGGCGGTCGCGGCAAACCGCTGCCGGACGACACCTTCCTGATGGACAGCTACAACCTGATGACCCCGGTGAACGAGCGCCAGACGCGCTACTTCTGGTTCCAGCTGCGCAATGTGAGGCCGGATTGCGCCGAAACCTCGGCCTTCATGTCCAGGGGCATCAAGGCCGCCTTCGACGAGGACAAGGCGATCCTGAACGCGGTGCAGAAGGGTCTCGACAGCGCCACCACGCGCCCGATCGACCTGGCCATCGACGGCGGTCCGCTGCGCTTCCGGCGCCTGCTGGACAAGATGATCGCGGCCGAGAACACACCGCCGGGCGCGACCGGCCAGGCGGCGGAATAGGGCGCCCTTGTCGTCGCGAGGCTCCGGCCTTCGCCCGCGTGACGAGGGAGGGCTGAGGCTCAGTCCGCCGCCTGGCCGAGGCTGAAGCGGCCCTTGATCGAGAAGCGGTCGCCCGGATAGGTCAGGTGGACGACGGTGATGGGCTGGCCGCGATGGAACGTCTGGCGATCGACGACGAGAAGGGCGGCGCCGACCTTGACCCCCAGTTTGTTGGCGAGATCGGCGCTGGCGTTGGTGGCGCGGACCGTGTGGTCGACCTCGGACCAGGGGATATTGTCCAGCAGCCATTTGCTGGGCGGAATATCCTTGAAAGTCTCGTGTTCCACCTGGGGGAAGGCGTCGACATTGATATAGCGGGTCTCGAGCTGGACCGGCAGGCCGTCGGCGAGATGGATCGCCTCGATATAGAGGAGGCGGGCATTGGCCGGGAGGGCGGGCCAGGTCACCCCGCCCTTGCCATTGTGCATCACCCGGCGCTCGAGGATGCGGTATTCGTAGATCTGCTTCGCCTGCTCGATCTCGTCCGAGACATCGCGCAGGGGCAGCACGAAGCGCTCCTGGAACTGCCAGGAGACGACGGTGCCGGCCCTTCGATTGCGCTCGACGAGGCCGCTCTTGGCGAGTTCGGTGATCGCCTTGTTCACGGTCTGGCGCGAGGTGTTGAAGATCTCGGTCAGTTCCGCCTCGGAGGGCAGCTTTTCGCCCTGCTTGTAGCGGCCTTTCAGGATCTGTTCGGTTACCGCGCGGCCGATCTGCTTGAACAGGGGCCCCTGGCCATCGAGGACGAAGCTGGGCGTTTTCGACATGTCGCTCTTCACCGGCTCGCGGGTTGCATTCGGGGCTTTCGACTTCATGATGGCGACCCGATCGGCTTACAGGATGGATTGGTTTTCATGCAAGGATCAAGTCGCGCGATGCGTGCGGGGCTCGGAGAGGCTGCAAGATGATTTCCCATGGTCCCGTAACCTGCGACCTCGACTTCAACCGCGACGGGCTGACCGCCGGCAATATCCATCTCGATCACTCCGACGATGCCCATGCCGCGACCCTGGTGCCGGTGCCGGTGATTGTCCTTCGCCGGGGCGAAGGGCCGACGGTGCTGATGACCGCCGGCATTCACGGCGATGAATACGAAGGGCAGATCGCGCTGCGCCGGCTGGTCCACGACCTGCCGCTCGATGAATTGACCGGGCGCCTGATCCTGCTGCCGGCCTTCAACGCGCCGGCGGTGCGCGCCGGGCGGCGCTGCTCGCCCCTCGACGGGGCCAACATGAACCGGGCCTTTCCGGGTTCGCCGGGCGGCGGGCCGACGGCGGCGCTGGCCGGTTTCGTGCTCGAACATCTGGTGCCGCTCGCCGATTTCGTCTTCGACATTCATTCGGGCGGGGCCAGCGGGCTTTATCACGACCAGGCCTTCCTCTGCCTCGCGGAAGAGCCGCGCCTGCGGGCCCGGGGGATCGAGGCGGCGGCCTGGCTGGGCGCGCCCGTCACCTTCACCATCCCGGCCTCCACCGACTATGGCGATTTCGACGGTGCCGTGCTCGCCCGGGGCGTGCCCTTCCTGTCCAGCGAATTCGGCGGCGGCGCCATGGTCTCGCCCGCGTCCCTCGGCAATGCCGTCGCCGGGGTGCGCCGGCTGCTGCATTGGGCCGGGGTCTGGCGCGGCGACCTTGCCGCGCCGGGCACCCATTACGTTGCGCCTGCCCCGGCGGGCAAGGTCCTGGCGCCGCGCCCCGGCCTGTTCGAGCCGGCCTTCGAGCTCGGCGCGACCGTCGAGGTCGATCAGGTCGCCGGCTGGCTGCATGATGTGGACGAGCCCCTGCGTCCGCCGCTGGAGCTTTGCTTCCGGGCGGCGGGCATCGTCGTCAACCGCTATCGCCCGGCGCTGGTGCCGGCGGGGGCGGTGCTCGCCACTGTCGCCGCGCCCATCAGCCTTTAGGGCGGCGCCCCGACGAAGGCGGGGGCCGCGTGCACGCAGGGGCGCCGGCATCGCCGGGCCTCAGGCCAGCGCGGCGTCGAGCGCGGTCAGAAACGCCTCGTTCTCCGAGCGGGTGCCGATCGAGACGCGGACGAAGCTGGTGTAACCGGCTTCGAGCCAGGGCTTGATCAGCACGCCCTTCTCGCGCAGCGCCGCCGTGACCGCCTTGCTGTCCTTTTTCACGTCGAAGAACAGGGAGTTGCCCTCACTCGGCGCGACCTCCAGGCCACGCTTCATCAGGGCGGCGCGAAGTTCCCCGCGCAACCCCCTGATGGCGCCGGTCACCATGCCGAGGTGCTGGGTGTCGGCGAAAGCCGCCTCCGCCGCCGCCAGCGCCGCCGCGTTGACCGCGAAGGGCGAGCGCACCTTGTAGAGATTGCGGATGAAATCCGCGTCCCGCGCGATGGCATAGCCAAGACGAAGGCCAGCGAGGCCATAGGCCTTGGAAAAGGTCCGCAGCACGATCCACGGCCCTTCGTGCCGGGTCAGCCGGGCGAGGACATCGACACGCGCCTCGGGCGAGATGAACTCGACATAGGCTTCGTCGAAAATGACCAGGGTTTCCGGCCCGCAGGCGGCAAGCACGCGGTCGACATCCTCGGCCGTCATGACGACGCCGACGGGATTGGACGGGCTGGCCAGGATCAGGACCCGGGGGCGATCCGCCAGCGCCCGCTCGATCGCGGCGACGGGGAAGCGCCAGCCGTCCTCGAAGGGCAGCAGCAGGGCGCGGGCGCCCAGCACCTCGGCCCAGATCTGGTGCAGGCCGAAGCTGGGCACGGTGGTCACCGCGACCTCGCCCGGGCGCATGCACATGCGATAGATGATGCCGATCAGGTCTTCCGAGCCGTCGCCGAAGGCGAGACGGTCGGGCTCCACGCCCAGCGCCCCGGATATCAGGGCGCGCAGGGCGGTTTCATTCCGGTCTGGATAGCGGTACAGGGTGCTGGCCGCCGCCTTCACCGCCTCGATCGCCTTCGGCGACGGGCCGAAGGGATTCTCGTTGCTGTCCAGCTTCACGATCCGGGCGAGGCCGAGTTGGCGGCGCAGATTTTCGGGGTGCAGGCCGGCATTATAGGCCGGCAGCGATGCGACCTCGTCGCGGATCAAGGGCTTGACTGAATCCATGGCAGGCGGTCCTTCAGGCTACGCAATTCGTGACCATTGTACGGACAATAAACCGGCTGTCGATGGCATCTTGTGGCCAATGTAGCGGCCATGTTCGGGCAAGGCGCATATTTATGTATTTACAATTCAAAATGTCTGATCGAAGATTTTGCCCAGGCAGCAGGATTGAACCTGCCGGGCGGCGGGTGCGAAGATCGCCCCGGGCCGCCGTTCCGGCGGTCGCAGGTTTCGTGGGGTTCGAACGGTCACGATGACGAACGACAGGCAATTGGCGATCGCGGCGCTTGCGGCGCGGTTCGGGGATCGGCTCAGCACCGCTTCGGCGATCCGGGATCAGCATGGCCATGGCGAATCATGGCATCCGACCGCGCTGCCCGATGCCGTCTTCTTCGCGGAGAACGAGGCCCAAGTGGCGGAGGCGGTTCGTATCTGCGCCGACCATCGCCTGCCCATCGTGCCCTTCGGCGCCGGCACCTCGGTCGAGGGGCAGGTCCAGGCGATGCAGGGCGGCCTCTCCATCGATCTCTCGGCCATGAAGCGGATCATCGCCGTCCGCCCGGACGACATGGATTGCACGGTCGAGCCCGGGGTGACGCGGGTCGAGCTGAACGAGCATATCCGCGACCGGGGCCTCTTCTTTCCGGTCGATCCCGCGGGGGAAGCGACTTTCGGCGGCATGGCGGCGACCCGCGCCTCCGGCACCAATGCCGTTCGTTATGGCACCATGAAGGACATGGTGCTGTCGCTGCGCGCCGTGCTGCCCGACGGCACCATTCTGCGCAGCGGCCAGCGGGCCAAGAAGTCCTCGGCCGGCTATGACCTCACCCGTCTCTTCATCGGCTCGGAAGGCACGCTCGGCATCATCACCGAGCTGAACCTGAAGCTCGCTGGCATTCCCGAACAGGTCTCGGCCGCGACCTGTTCCTTCCCCGACATGGAAAGCGCCGTGCGCACCGTGGTAGAGGTGCTTCAGTGCGGCATCAACATGTCCCGCATCGAAGTCGCCGATGAAGTGCAGCTGAAGGCGATCAACCTCTACTGCAAGACGAATTTCCCCGAACAGCCGATGCTGTTCCTCGAATTCGCCGGCAACGCCAAGGGTGTCGCGGCCGAGATCGAGATCGTGCGCGACCTCGCGCAGGGCAATGGCGGCAGCGATTTCCGCTGGGCCGCCAACGAGGAGGAGCGCCGCGCCCTCTGGCACGCGCGCTACATGGCCGTCGCCTCGTCGAAACTGTTGAAGCCCGGCGCGCGCGGCATGTCGACCGATGTCTGCGTGCCGATTTCCCGCCTCGTCGAATGTATCGCCGAAACCAAGGCCGACCTCGCGCGATGTTCGCTGCCGGCGCCGCTGGTCGGGCATGTCGGCGACGGCAATTTCCATCTCTACATCCTGTTCGATCCCGACGATCCGACGGAGACGGCCGAGGCGATGCGAATTTCCGAGGATCTGGCCGCCCGCGCCATCGCCATGGAAGGCACCTGCACGGGCGAGCACGGCGTCGGCCTCGGAAAGCGGAAATTCATGGTCGAGGAGCTGGGCGATCCCGCCGTCGCCGCGATGCGTGCGATCAAGGCGGCGATCGATCCGCATAATCTGATGAACCCCGGGAAAATGCTGCCGTGAGCGAGCGGATCGAAGGCGCGGCGCGGGCCGGCGTCCACCCCGTCGTCGCCATGGTGGCGCGGCGCCTCGCCATCGGCTTCGTGACCCTGTTCATGGTCTCGCTGATCATCTTTTTCGGGGTCGAGTTGTTGCCGGGCGATTTCGCCGCCGCCGTCCTCGGCAAATCCGGCACGCCGGAAACCGTGGCCGCGCTGCGCGGCCGCCTCGGTCTCGACCTGCCGGCCCATATCCGTTACCTGCACTGGCTGGGCGGGATGCTGCAGGGCGACCTCGGCACCTCGCTGTCGGGCGACATCCGCATCGCCGACGTGCTGGGCGGGCGCCTGTTCAACACCTTCTTCCTCGCCGCCTATGCCGCCGTGATCGCGGTGCCGCTGGCGGTCAGCCTCGGCATTGTCGCCGCGCTCTATCGCAACAGCGTGCTCGACCGGGCGATCAACATCTCGACCCTGGGCGCGATTTCCTTCCCGGAATTCTTCGTCGCCTATGTCCTGGTGCTCGTCTTCGCGATCCAACTGGGCTGGTTTCCCAGTTTCTCGCAGGTCTCGCTGGATACGCCGCTGGGCGAGCGGCTCTATGTCTGCCTGCTGCCGGCGGTGACCCTGACCATGGTGACGACGGCGCATATGATGCGGATGACGCGGGCGGCGATCATCAACGTGCTCTCGACGCCCTATATCGAGATGGCGCGCCTGAAGGGCATCGCGCCCTGGCGCGTCATCGTCCAGCACGCGCTGCCCAATGCGCTGGCGCCGATCATCAATGTGATCGCGGTGAATATCGCCTATCTCATCGTCGGCGTCGTTCTCGTCGAGGTGGTTTTCGTCTATCCGGGCCTTGGCCAGCTGCTGGTCGATTCCGTCTCCAAGCGGGACCTGCCGGTCGTCCAGGTGGCGAGCATGATCTTCGCCGCGACCTATATTCTCCTGAACCTGCTCGCGGATGTGCTGTCGATCGTCAGCAACCCGCGCCTTCTCCATCCGCGCTGAGGGGGACGCATCATGACACGCGCCCTTCGCCGCATCGCCCAGATCCCGCCCACCGCCCTTATCGGCATGGCGGTGGTCTTCACCTATGCCTTCGTCGCCCTGTTCGCCCATTGGATCGCGCCCTTTGGCGAGTCCCAGGTGGTCAGCAGCCAGTATGATCCCTGGGGCGGGGCCTTCCTTCTCGGCACTGACAATATCGGCCGCGACATGTTCAGCCGGCTGATCTATGGCGCGCGCAACACGATCGGTATCGCCCTGCTGATCACCGCCCTGTCCTTCACCGTCGGCGGCCTCCTCGGCATGTTCGCCGCCGTGCGGGGCGGCTGGGTCGATACCGCGCTGTCGTGGCTCGTCGATATCCTGATGGCGATCCCGCAGCTCATTTATGCCCTGCTGCTGCTGACCATCTTCGGCACCTCGGTGCCGGTGCTGGTCGCCGTCGTCGCCCTCCTCGATTCGACGCGGGTGTTCCGGCTGGCGCGCTCGGTCGCGATGAATGTCGTCGTGCTCGATTTCGTCGAGGCAGCCCGGCTCCGGGGCGAGGGCCTGTGGTGGATCGTCCGGCGCGAGGTGCTGCCCAATGTGCTGCCGCCCCTGATCGCCGAATTCGGCGTCCGCTTCTGCTTCGTCTTCCTGTTCATTTCGGCCCTGTCCTTCCTCGGCATCGGCATCCAGCCGCCGCTGGCCGACTGGGGCTCCATGGTCAGGGACAATGCGACGCTGATCACCTTCGGCGACATCACGCCGGTGCTGCCCGGCCTTGCCATCGCCATCCTGACCGTGGCGGTCAATTTCATCGTCGACTGGGTACTGGCAAAGGCGAGCGGGGCACGGGCATGATGGACGACAGCAGGGCCCGGGGCGGTCTCCTCCTCGAAATCCGCGGGCTGAAGATCGAGGCGCGCACCAGCGAGGGGGCCTGGAATGAAATCGTCCATGGCGTCGATCTCGATCTGCACCGGGGCGAGATTCTCGGCCTGATCGGCGAATCCGGCGCGGGCAAATCCACCATCGGCCTCGCCGCCATGGGCTTCGCCCGCGAGGGCTGCCGGATCGCCGGCGGCAGCATCCGCTTCGATGGCACCGATCTCGCGACCGCGTCCGAGGCGGTGAAGCGGCACCTGCGCGGCGCCCGCATCGCCTATGTCGCGCAAAGCGCCGCCGCCGCCTTCAACCCGGCTCACCGCCTGATCGATCAATATGCCGAAGGCCCTATCCGCCATGGCGTGAAGTCGAAGGCGGAGGCTTACGCCGATGCCAAGGCGCTCTACGCAAGGATGCAGCTGCCGACGCCGAACGAGATCGGCTTTCGCTATCCGCATCAGGTCTCGGGCGGGCAGTTGCAGCGCGCGATGACCGCCATGGCCATGGCCTGCCGGCCCGACCTGATCATCTTCGACGAGCCGACGACCGCGCTCGACGTCACCACCCAGATCGAGGTTCTCGCCTCGATCAAGGATATCGTCCGCCAGTTCCAGACGGCGGCGATCTATATCACCCACGACCTCGCCGTGGTCGCCCAGATGGCCGACCGCATCAAGGTCCTGCAATATGGCCGCGAGGTCGAGGAAGCCCCGGCGGCGACCATGATGGCCTCCCCGCGCGAGGCTTATACCCGTTCGCTCTGGGCCGTGCGGCACATGGAAAAGCCGCTGGCGCCGCCGCCGGCGCTCGATCCCGTGCTGTCGGTGCAGCATGTCACCGCCGCCTATGGCCAGGGCGTGACCGTGCTCGACGATGTCAGCGTCGACCTGCACCGGGGCCGCACCGTCGCCGTGGTCGGCGAATCCGGGTCCGGCAAATCGACCCTGGCCCGGGTCATCGCCGGCCTGTTGCCGCCTGGGCAAGGCCATGTGCTGATCGACGGCGGGCCGCTGTCGCCGACCCTCGCCGGGCGCACGCGCGAGGATCGCCAGCGCATCCAGATGATCTATCAGATGGCGGACACGGCGCTGAACCCCCGTCAGAAGATCCGCGACATCATCGGCCGGCCGATGCAGTTCTATCTCGGCCTCGACCGCGCCGCCGTCACCGCGAAGGTCGGCGAGATGCTGGAGATGATCGAACTGCCCAAGGCCTTCGCCGATCGCTATCCGGGCGAATTGTCCGGCGGCCAGAAGCAGCGCATCGGCATCGCGAGGGCGCTGGCGGCGGAGCCGGAAGTGGTGATCTGCGACGAGGTGACCTCCGCCCTCGACCAGCTGGTCGCCGAAGGTATCCTCAAGCTCCTGATGCGCCTGCAGGCCGAGATGAAGCTGTCCTATCTCTTCATCACCCACGAGCTGGCGACGGTGAAGGCGATCGCCGACGATGTCGTCGTCATGCGCCACGGCAAGGTGGTCGACAGCGGGACCAAGGCCGATGTCCTGTTCCCGCCGCGCAAGGACTACACCAGGACCCTGCTGAATTCCGTGCCCGAGATGGACACCCGCTGGCTCGACAGGCTGCTGGCGGCGCGCTGACCAACCTCATTCCGCGCTCTCCGCCTGAAGGGCGGAGAGGCAGCCCTTGCCGTCCCTTCCGGGCGTCGAATATCCAGTTTTGAGAATCATTCGCAAAAAAAATGAATTGCATTCATTTTGTATTGCTTCACAGTTTTTGACGCCGCATCGTCCGATTGGACGACGGCACTGCTTCGACAGGGGTTCGCAGGACAAAACACGAGCGGGCAAAACCCGCGGCATCAGGGGCAAGGGAACCTATAGAGTTCCCGCAGGGAGGGATCCAATGAAGAACCGTGCCATATTGGCGGCGGCACTGACCGGTATTGCCTTGAGCCAGGCCGGCGGTGCGAAAGCCGAGGTGTTCAACGTGGGAGACGTGGACATCTCGATCTCGGCGGTGCTCAGCGCGGGCGTGCTGGTCCGGACCGACGAGCCGGACAAGGAATTCATCGCGGCGGGCAATCTGCCGGGTGGCACCGCCTCCTCCAGCGCCTTCGACGATGCGTCACTCAATTTCGGTGATGGCGACGTGGTCTCGAGCCCCTTCAAGGCCCTGACCGAGATCAAGTTTCGCTACGGCGATTTCGGCGCCAATTTCAGCGGCAAGGCCTGGTACGACCACGAGCTCGCCCAGGGAGACCGGGCGCACGGCAATATCGTGAACCACAACCAGCCAGGGGTTTCGCTGGACGACAGCGGCTTCGACACCCTGGCCAAGGTCAAGGGCATCGCCCTGCTCGATGCCTATGTCTACGGCACCTTCGATATTGGCCAACACCCGCTCGATCTTCGTGTCGGCCGCCAGGTGGTCAGTTGGGGCGAGGCCACCTTCATCGGCGGCGGCATCAATTCGATCAACCCGATCGACGTCTCCGCCTTTCGCCGTCCGGGCGCCGAAATCAAGGAAGGCCTGATGCCGGTCGGCATGGCTTATGGCAATTTCGGGATCACGCAGGATCTCAGCCTCGAGGCATTCTACCAGCTCGAATGGCGGCCCACGGTCGTTGACGGCTGCGGCACCTTTTTCTCGACCATCGATGGTGTCGCCAAGGGTTGCAACGGCCTGACCATCAGCGCCGCCCAGGCGGATGCCACGACCAGTATGATCCTGGGGCGGGGCGACGACATCGAACCTGACGATGGCGGTCAGTACGGCGCCTCGCTCCGCTACTACAGCCGCGATCTCGATGTCGAGTTCGGCGCCTATTACATGAACTATCACAGCCGCACGCCCTATATCAGCGTGGTCAAGCATACGGCGACGAATGGCGGACCCTACATCCCGGGCGCCAGCGGCAATTTCGGCTATCGGATCGACTACCCGGAGGATATCCAGCTTTTCGGCCTCAGCTTCGCGACGGCCATCGATGGCGTGTCGGTCTATGGCGAGGTCAGCCACCGGCCCGAGGCCCCGGTCTCGCTCAACGCCAATGATTTGCTGGTCGCCTTCCTGACGGGAGGGGCGTCGCCGTCTTCGCCGCTGTCGCCCGATGCCCTCGCCCTGCCTTTCGGCGCGCTCTTCAAAGGTTACGACGAGGCCCAGCAAACCCGGGTGCAGGCCAGTTTCCTCAAAGTCCTGCCGCCGATGCTCGGCGCTGGCGGTGTTTCGCTGGTCGGCGAGGTCGGCGCGGAATTTCTCAGCGGTCTGAATGACGGCCGTCGTTACGGCCGGCCGACGGTTTTCGGCTCGGCGACCTACAACGGCATCTGCTCGGCGGCGGTGCCGAAGAAATGCGCCGACGAAGGGTTCGTCACCGATTTCTCCTGGGGCTATCGGGCGCGGGCGGTCTTCGACTATCCCAATCTCCTCCTGGGGGTGAACGCGAAGCCGTTCGTCGGGTGGTCGCATGATGTCAACGGTTACGCCAGTGACGGGACCTTCGCCGAAGGCCGGATCGCGGCGGCTGTCGGGGTCGACTTCGATTATCAGTCCTACAGCCTCGGCACGTCGTGGACGACCTTCTTCGGTGGCGATTACCACTACGGCAAGGACCGCGATTTCTTCGCTCTCAGCGCCAGTGTGCGCTTCTGATGTCGGCAAGAACGGGAGACAAAGCAGTGGCAAACAAGGCCCTTCGTTTCGTGGTCGCGGCCGCCTGCCTGTTGGCGGCGTCGCCGGCCCTGGCCCGCATCAGCGATCAGGACGCCGCCCGCCTGGGCGCCGACCTCACACCCGTCGGCGCCATCAAGGCGGGAAACGCCGATGGCTCCATCCCGGCCTGGGATGGCGGGATCACGGCCATGTTGCCGGGCACGATCCCCGGCATCTCCGAGCCGAACCCCTATCCGGGAGACAAGCCGCTGTTCCGCATCAACGCGGCCAATCTCGCGCAATACCGCGACAGGCTGACGCCGGGCGCCGTCGCCATGCTGGAGCGGTATCCCGAAACCTATTACATGAATATCTACCCGACACGGCGCAGCGCCGCCCTGCCGGCCGAGGTCTATGCCCGGATCAAGGCGCAGGCGACCAGGGCGGAACTGGTCGATGATGGCAACGGCATCGACAATCTGGGCCTGTCCACGGTCCCGTTTCCCATGCCGCGCACGGGTCAGGAAGCGATCTGGAACCATCTGGTCCGTTATCGCGGCAACACGCTGAACCGGATCATGACCCAGAGCGTGGTACAGGGCGACGGCTCGTTCCTGCCGGTGGTGATCAACGATCTTTTCGCCTTCAAGTCATCGTTGCCGGACACGGCCGAGAACGCCAACAACCTGTTCTTCGCCATCCAGAACGTGCTGGCCCCGCAGAGGCTCGCCGGGACGGTATTGCTGGTGGTCGACAAGATCAATGTCGTCAAGGAACCGCGCCAGTCCTGGGTCTACAACTCGGGGCAGCGCCGGGTGTTGCGCGCGCCGGAAGTCGCCTACGACAATCCCGGCACGGCGGCGGACGGTGCCCGCACCACCGACAATTACGACATGTTCAATGGCGCGATCGATCGCTATGACTGGAAACTGGTCGGCAGGAAGGAATTCTACGTTCCCTATAATGCCAATCTGCTCGACTCGCGCGGGAATACCTACAAGGACATCCTGAAGCCGGCGCACATGAACCCCGACTTGCTGCGCTTCGAGTTGCACCGGGTGTGGGTGGTCGAGGCCACGCTGAAGCCGGATCTGCGCCATGTCTATGCTCGCCGCGTGTTTTACCTCGACGAGGACAGCTGGTCGGCCTTGGCCGTCGATCACTATGACGGGCGCGGCGCGCTGTGGCGTGTCGCCGAAGGTCACCTGATGCAGTTCTCGCAGGCCACGGTGCCGTTCTACACGACCGAGGTCCTCTATGATCTGCATGACGACCGGTATCTGACCCTTGGCCTCAACAACGAGGAAAAGTCGGACATCGATTTCACATGGCAACCCGAAGAGGGTTACTTCACCCCCAGCAACCTGCGTCGAATAGCGAAGTGACATGCCGGGGCCGGGCGGAGGAATTCTTCCGAGCCCGGCCCTTCGGGCCGGAGAGTGCCGGGGCGAGCCGGGTCACGCCGCCAGATCGGGGAAGTCCGGCCCGTCCAGCGCGTCGCCGGTCTTCAGGCTCAGATGCTTGAACGGGGGCGAGCCCTTGCCGCCGCGATCGATGAAATGGGCGCCGTCGCCGACCCAGCGCGCGGAAAAGACCCGGCGGCGGTTCTGTTTCGAGAGGTTGGCGGCGGCGCCATGCACCGTCGCGAAGTGGAAGCAGACGGCATCGCCCGGCTCCACCGCCCAGCCGCGGATATCGTAATCGGCCCGGTGACCGTCGATGTCGGGCATGGGCACGGCGGGGTCGCCGGCGTAAAGCTCGGTGCCGTCGAAGCGCATCGGCTTGTAGCTGCGGCCCCAGCGATGCGATCCCGCCACCAGCTCCAGCGCGATCTCGCGTGGCACCGGATCGAGCGGGATCCACATGGACACGCTCCTCTCGCCGCTGACGCAGTAATAGGGCAGGTCCTGATGCCAGGGCGTGACGATCGAATTGCCCGGCTCCTTCACCAGGATATGATCGTGGAAGAAGCGCGCGCTCTTCGACTGCATCAGGGCGGCGGCGATCGCGCCCACGCCGGAATCCTCGACGAAGCGGCGGTATTCGGGGATACGCTGCCAGTTGCACAGGTCCTGGAAGAACGGCGCGCTGCCATCGGCCGGCTGATACGACCGCTCGAGGGGGCTCGGCGCCGCCATCAGCGCCTTCGTGCCCTCCCGCAAGGGCTCGACCCAATCCTTGAACACGCCGCGCAGCACGATGGCGCCATCGCGGTCGAAAGTCTCGATCTGCTCGGCGTCTGGCAGGGGCAGGGGGAAATGTGCCACGATGGGGGCTCCTCGGGTCGGTGGTGTTCTCTTGCCTCCGATCCCAACATGTATATACATGTAATGTCAAGCAAGCGTGACAAGGTTGCGAGGCGATGAACGATCCCCTGCCGCAGTATCAGCGCCTCAAGGCCTATGTCAGTGACGAGATCGCGGCCGGCCGACTGCGTCCGGGCGACCGCATCCCGTCGGAACTCGACCTGATCAAGCGTTTCGGCGTCTCGCGCATGACCGCCAACCGGGCCCTGCGCGAGCTGGAACAGGCAGGGGCGGTCACGCGGGTGCAGGGCGTCGGCTCCTTCGTCGCGGCGCGCAAGACCGAACAGGCGATGTTCGAGATCAACAATATCGCCGAGGCGGTCCGGGCCGGCGGCCAGGCCTATGGCTGCCGCGTGATCCATCTCGCCGCCGAGGCGGAACCGGAGATGCTCGCCTTCATGGGCCTTGGCGCCGGCACGCACTATGGCCGCGCCGTGCTGCTGCATCTCGCCGATGGCGTGCCGGTGCAGCACGAGGACCGCTGCGCCAATCTCGCCTTCGCGCCCCATTTTCTCGATCAGGATTTCACCTGTGTTACCCCTTACGACCACCTGATGGCGCTCGGCCCCCTGCAGGCGGCGGAACAGGTGTTCGAGGCGGCTCTGCCGGGGCCGGAGCTGGCGCGGCTGCTGCAGGTGCCGGCGCGCCTGCCCTGCATCGTGCTGCGGCGGCGCACCTGGTCCATGAACATGGTGGCCTCGGCCGCCCGCATCACCGCGCCCAGCAACCGCTATCGCTTCTCGGGCGTGACCGGCGCCGTGCCGCCGTTTGGCCTGGGCCTGCCACGGCTGTAGCCAAAAAAAACGCCGCCCGGGAGGGGCGGCGAAGTTGGGGAGCTCTAGTACAGTTGCCCCGAGGGCAGGCGGGCCTATTCGGCGGCCTGCTGGGCGGCTTTGTTGGCGGCCTCGTCGGCCACCCACATCTCGTTGGACCTTGTCAGGTCCATTTCGACCTCGAACTTGTCGGTCATGTCGGGCGCGATGTCGGCGACATCGACATAGAACTGCTCGTACCAGCGGCGCAGCTGATAGACGGGGCCATCGGCCTCGCACAGCAGCGGGTTGTCGATGCGGCGCTTGCTCTTCCAGATCGCGACATCCTGGAAGAAACCGTCCCGGTTACCCGTCGCGTACATCTGGGCGATCTGCGCGTTCATCTCGTCGTCGAGGAAGGGCAGTTTCTTCACCATCAGGCCGACGTGCAGCGTGAAGCTGTCGTGATCGATCGGCACATGGCAGTTGATGAGATAGGCCTCGACCGTCATCCCGTTCACGACCGACGAGAGTTCGTCGATCATGTAGGACGGGCCGTAATAGGTGGCGACGGAATAAAGCTCGTCGATCACCACCTCGGCGCCGCCGAACGCCATGTTGTCGCCCGACACCTTCAGGTCGGCGCGGGGCTTGCCGCGCATTTCCTGACGGGCGACGTGCTTCTCGAAGGTGTTCTTGAAGTAGGTCGCGCGGGCGCCGTGCACGTAATAGAAATGGGCCATGTCGGCCACATTGTCGATCAGCTCGCGGCAGTTGATGTCGATCTTCACCGTCTCCCAGATCCACTCGGACCATTCGCCGTTGAAACATTCCTCGATGCGGGGAATGCGGACGGCGGGATCGGGCAGGCTACCCTCGACATCGTGCCAGATGAAGAGCTGCTTGTTCTCTTCCAGCGTCGGCCAGGACTTGATGCGGGCGCGCGGCGGGACGCGGCCGGCATAGGGAATGGCCTTGCACTTGCCGTCGCCGCCCCACTGCCAGCCGTGGAACGGACAGGACAGATTGTCGCCCTTGATCGTGCCTTCGCCAAGGTCGGCGCCCATGTGCGGGCAATAGCCGTCGACGACATTCAGCTTGCCGGTGGAATCGGCGAAGACGGCGACGCGGGTGCCGAAGACATCGAGGGAATGGGCCTTGCCGTCCCGGAAACCATCGGCGATCCCGAGGCAGTGCCAGCCCCGGGCATAGCGCTGTGGCGGCCGGTCCGCCTGGATGACCCGGATGTCGTTCTCGACTGCTGCCATGTCGTCCTCCCACACAACATCGGATGGCCCCCTTGTTTCGGGGCGTTCATCACCTTGTG
This sequence comes from Zavarzinia sp., assembly GCA_025869435.1. Lineage (GTDB taxonomy): Bacteria > Pseudomonadota > Alphaproteobacteria > Zavarziniales > Zavarziniaceae > Zavarzinia. The sequence goes on along the minus strand of JAOZVS010000150.1, from coordinate 276 downwards.
GCGGAGGTTAGGAACCCCCGCAACGATCATCATCACCTATATGGACTAGGATCACCAACCGATCGCCCGGAGGGCCTTCAGGGCGAGGTCTGCTACCCGCCGAAACGGCGGGTCCCCGCCATTTCTTGCCGAGGCGACCCGGGGGGTGGCACGCACGGAAACGGACTGTCTTCACGGGCAGTGCAATCCTCGGGCCGCGGATCAGAGGGGGGCGGGGGCGACACCCCGGCCGGGGATCGGCAGGTCGGGCGAAGGGCAGGCATAGCCGGTGCCGGG
>JAOZVS010000149.1 GCA_025869435.1 Zavarzinia sp. | reverse complement strand
GTCCTGCCGGCGCTGTTCCGCCTCGCGCTTCCGCGCTTCGGCGCCCGCCTCGCGGGCGGCGACGGCGACCAGCCGCTTGGCTTCCGCCTCGTCCTTGCGCTGGGCGATGGCGGAGGCGCGTTCTTCCGCCCGGGCCTCGATGACGTCTTCCCGGGCTTTCCGCCGCGCGACGGTCTCGATGCAGGGCACCATCTCGTCGTTCTGCCACTCCTCGCGTTCGCGATGGATGGCCTGGTAGATCGCGGGCCGCTCGTCGCTGTTCAGGGCGTAATCGCGGTAGCGAACCTCCGCCATGAAGTCGGTGATTTCCTTGTCCGTGATGCCGGTGTCGCAGAAGTGCCGCTCGAAGACCTTCATGTTGAACAGGATCGTGTGCAGCATCGGATGCCGCAGATCCATGGTGAAGGGCTCGTGCAGGCTGCCTGTGATGACTTCATAGGCGGGGAAGTAGAACAGATCCTTGTCCTCGGCGCCCGCGGTGGCCAGAAATTCGTCCATGGCGCTGCGCAGGATGGCCTTCGACACCGCGCTGGCGACGATGCAGGCCTTGCCGCGGAAGGTCGCCATCAGCGGGATCGGCGAGACGGTGAAGACGATCCTGGCACCCGGCCGGTGCTTGCGGATCAGGCTATATATGGCGGTGATGTTCGCCAGGCTTTCCGCCTGATCGATCATGCGGAACTTGTGGCGTGACGGATCATATTTGTCGGCGGGCACGGCGCGCCAGAAGACCTCGCCCGTTACTTCATCATACCACACCTCGGACAGGCCGAGGGTGATGATGAAGAGATCGCCCATGTCGAAGAGTTCCTTGGTGCGCAGGCGCACCCCTTCGTCATAGCCGAATTCGGTGGCCTTGTAGTCGTGCCACAGCTCGACCTGCGGCTTGCGGTTCTCCCAGGCCCATTCGAACTGCTGGCGGATGGCATAGGTGTTCACGATGCCATCGCCCATGCGCGAGACATAGGCGATGGCATCCCGCCGGGTCGCCACGTTGTAACCGATCGAGTTCAGATAGCGGCTGATGTTGTTGGCGAAGCAGCTGCCGAAGGCGATCACCGTGCGGTCGGCGTTGATGAAGGGCTGCTTCGGCATCAGGCCATTGAACGCGAAGGCGTCGAGGTTTCTGTCGGCGAGCAGTTCCAATTCTCCGGGCCAGGTCCCGGGGGCGGCCAGGGGGGCGTCCGGGGCGATGCTCTCCGCCAGTCGCCGCATCGCGAGGCCCGCCTCGATATCGGCGGCACGGACCTGGACATGGGCCGCAGCCAGCGCGTCATCATCGAAGCCCGCGCCATAGGCCCGGGCAAAGGCCGCCTGCAGCAGGCTGACGGTGTGATCCGCCAGGGTGCGCCGGTCCGCCGTGTAGGGATAGTTGAGCCCGGCGCTGACGAGTTCGAAGGCCGGAAAATAGCCGAGACGTTCGTCGGCGGAAGAGTGCTGGCGATAGACTTCATCGACCGTGCTGCGCAGCGTGGCCTTGGCGGCGGTGACGGTGATGGCGGGGGCCTGATCACCCTCGACCCGGGCCGGCGGACAGGGCGAGGCCAGAAGGACGATATGGCTGGTGGGCCGCGCGGCGCGCAGCAGTTCGTAGGATCGATTCAGATCCTCCACCATCTCGGCATGGAGTGCCCGCCCGGCGGAACATTCCGACAGGGCCAGCACGATAATGTCGGCATCGGCGATGGCGGCGGCCATCGCCGCGCTCTTCTTCGATTGCGCCTTGCGGCTCTTGGGGGCGAGGGCGGATTCGATGGTCTTGCGCAAGGTCTCGGGGCTGCGGGCGTCGGTGCCGCCGGCGGCATCGAGCACGCTCAGCCCGTGGGTCCGCGAAGCAGCGGCGAGCAGGGGGGCGATGTCCTCGCCAAGGATCAGCACATTCTCGCCGCCGGTGCTGGGTGACGACTCCGGGACCCACCCGCTCAGGAAATAGCGGGAAACGGCGCCCGGCGAATGCAACTCCTGCCGCTGAGGATGGAATGTCGTGGTGTCGCCCCGAAAGAAACTGCTGGCGAGGGTGACGCTCTTGCCATCGATCGTGACGCTGATCTGGCCGTCCGAGCCGCTGCCATCGTCGTCATCCACGGCCTGGCTCGAAGTATCCGCCTCATACTCTCTCGACATTCGGTGTGCCCCCCCCAGGGCTGGCGTTTCGTCAGAAGCCGCCGCGCAGTGTAGCAGACGATAAAGAAGGATGCGTACTCCTGCCTGCCGGGCATCGAAGACTTTGCGGTATCCGCTATCTCACGCTAGTTTGCTGGAAATAGGGTGCCGTTCGAAGCGGACGGCGACAGCGGGGGCAGGGTACAGATGATCTATGTCAGCTTCGGTCTCGAAAAGGCCGGCTCCACCCTGACGGCCAATCTCACCCGGCATCTGCTCGAAACCGCGGGCCATCCCCATATGCCGCTGTCGGCGCAGGATCGCGGCGATATCAAAAGCAATGGCAATTACGGCCGCCACGGCGAATTGACCAACAATGTCAACGACTGGACACCGGATGTGGTCGCGGCCATGGATCGCCTGATCCCGGACGGGCGGATCGTCTTGCTGCGCACCCACGCGGGGCCGGGGGCGGAGATCCTGAAGCTGATCAACGAGGGGCGGGGCCTGTGTCATGTCGCCCTGCGTGATCCGCGCGACATCATCCTGTCCATGCTGGATGTCATCTCGCGAAAGGAAAAGCTGGGCCGGCCGAACCGGACGGGCATTCGCCTCGGCGACGTCACCAGCGCCTTCGAGTCCCTGCAGGTGAATCTCGAATCAGCCTATCAATGGGGCACGGCGCGCGGGGTGATCTTCCTCGATTATGAAAACACCGCTTTCAACGCGGATATCACCATCGCCGCGATCTGCGAACAACTGGGCCTTGCGCTGCCGCGCGAAAAATATGCGACGGTCTTCGCCGAGGCGGCGGCCAATCCCAATGGCAAGCTGAATGTCGGTGTCTCGATGCGCCATCGCCGCGAGATGAGCGCGAGGGACCAGGAGGCCGTGCTCGCTCATTTCGCGGATTTCTACGCTCGTTTCTACCCGAAGGCCACCGTCGTGATCGAAGACGGCCCGCTGGCGGAAAGCGCCTGACGCGCTTTTCCAACGCCGATCAGGTCCGACGGTTGCGGGCCCTCGCCTCGCGCTCGGCCATGCGTTCGGCCTTGAGGTCGATGCGTGCCTTGCGGGCCGCTTCCTTCCGCTCCTGCACGGGGTCGTGGACGATCGGCGGCGCCCCCTCGCGGCCTGGCCCGAAGGGGAGCGCCGGCCGGCCGGTTTCGGTCACCGGATCGAGACGCCAGATCTTCTGCTTGCCGGTGAAAAGCGCGCTGTCGGTGATCGCGTAGCCGATATCGGTGAACAGTTTCTCGATTTCTTCCGAGGTATAATCGTTCCGCCAGCGTCCAGGCTTGAGATCTCGTCTCGCCGAACGGGCCTCGTTCACATTGTAGGAACAGAGAAGCGGCTTTCGCCGCCCGACGATCGATTTCAGCAGCGCCACCGGATCGTTGATATATTCGAGCACGCCCATGAGGGCGACGACATCGACCTCGTCGATCCATTCGGTCGGCAGCGCTTGCTGGTTCAGGTCGACGACCCGCGTCCGCGCGTCGCGCGCATCCATGTCGACCGGAATGTAACGACGCGGTGCCGCTTCATCCTCCAGATACATGGCGCCGCAGCCGACGTCGAGCAGGGCGAGGCCGGGTGGAATCATCGAAGCGGCGATCGAGGCGCGCACGCGCCATTGTTCGGACTGCAAACGCCAGTCCACGCCCTTGCGACCGGTGGCGAGCCAGGCCCTGTATTTCTCGATCTGGCGCTCGCCCCGGGAGGTGTAGGACTTGAGCTGGGCCTCGATGCCCGGCTCCAGCCACCAGGCCGACGGGTCGGCTTCTGGCGGCAGCAGCAGGCAGGCCGCCGCGGGGCCGTTGGCCGGAAATACCTTGAGGGTTACCTGATAGCCCGCCGCGTCGGCGATCGCGTCGAATTCCTCCGCCGTGTAGGTCCGGCTCCACCCCGCCTCGAGAATCGGCCAGTCCGCCGGATCCCCGGCGAGACACAGGATGCAGACCACGGGCAGTCCCGAGGCCCGGAACGTCGACAGTTCCGCGCCGAGGTCGCTGGAAAATTCCGCGGCGCCGAGGAAGGCGACGAGGTCGGCGTCCCCGGCGCTGGCGCTGGCCACGCCCTCGATCATGCCCAGAAGCGGCCATTCGCCCTTGCTGTGGTCGAACACGCGCAGGCCCTTGGGCAGGAATTCGCTGGCGATGACGCAGGTCATCTCACGCAGTACAGCGGCGTTGATGCTCACGATGGCTCTCTCTCGCTGGCGCCCTGTCGCCCGGCGATGCGGCTGGCCCGTTGCAGTTCACGCTCCCGCCGCAGTTCCGCCTTGCGGGCGAGGCGCGCCTGCCGGTCCTCGACGTCGAATTTGGCCGGGTCTTTGGTCCGGGCGGCCCAATCCGCCAGCATGGCGTCGATATAGTGCCGGAGCGGTCCGCTGTCCTCGAGGCCAAGGGCGCGGTCGAGGCGTTTGGCCTCGCCGAAGACGGCGGCAAGATCATCGTCGGTCAGGCCGGTCCGGCAGAAATAGCGCTCGAACGCCTTCATGTTCACGTCGAGAACATGGAACAGGGGATGACGGAAATCGTCGCCGAAGGGCCGGTCGAAACATTGGGTGACCACTTCATAGGCGGGATAATAGAACAGCTTCGGGTCCGCCGGATGACGCTCGCGGTATAATTCGTCGATTGCCGCGCGCAGCAGGGCCTTGGAGGCGGCATTGGCCGTCACGCAGGACACCGGGCGGAAGGTCGCGCTCAGGGGAATGGGTGAGACGGTGAAGACGATCGCCGCTTCCGGCCGATGCTTGCGGATCAGGTCATGGATCCGCCGCAGGTTGTCCAGCGTCTCGGCCGAGGAGGCGACCCTGAACTTGTGGCGCGCCGGGTCGAATTTCTCGTAAGGCACGGCCCGCCAGAACACTTCGCCCGTCGGCTCGTCGTACCAGATCTCGGACAGGCCGAGGGTGATGATGAAGACATCGGCGGCATCGAACAATTCGCGGGTCCGGACTCGGACCTCCTCGTCATAGCCGAATTCTTCGGCCTTGTAGCCGTGCCACAGCTCGACGCTGGGCGACAGGCCCTCCCAGGCCCATTCGAACTGCTGGCGGATGGCGAAGACATTGACGATGCCGTCGCCCAGCTTCGAGACATAGGCCTTGTCGTCCTTGCGGGTGGCGACATCGAACCCAAGGTTGCTGAGATAGCGGCCGATATGACCGGCGAAGCACGAGCCGAAGGCGACGATGGTCGTGTCCTGGTCGATGAAGGGCTCGGCCGGCATCCAGCCTTCCAGCACCTGGAGGGCGAGACCCTCGGGCGCCGCCATGCCGGCCCGCATCGGCAGGAACCGCGCGCCTTCACCCCGGTAGAACGTGTAGTTGAGGCCGAGTTTCGTATCCCCCAGCCGCACTTCCACCCGGCCGTCCACAACCTTGCCCTGATCGGCCGTGGTCGTGTCGCCGGTCCCGGAATCGCTCATCGCCCTGCCCCCCTGATGCGCGCCGATCATAGCGGCGAAGGCGCCCCCTGCGAATTGAAATGTGCCCGCGGCTTCCAGTCCACCGGAAGGTGGATTGTCGCTGCCGGGCCGAAGTCCGAGGCTTTTCAACATCGAAATTGGCTTAATGAAAAGGACGCGAAGATGGAAGCTATTCACCTGCCTTCGACCGCGACGCCCGAAGAGGTCGCCGCCACCCTGCGCGAACATGGTTACGCGATCGTCGACAATCTGGTGCCTGAGTCCCTGATGGATCGCATCGAGGCCGAGATGGGGCCCTATATCAACGCCTCGCTCTATGGCGATGACGGTTTCGTCGGCAAGCTGACCAAGCGCACGGGCGCGATGATCGCCCGTTCCCCCGCCGCGCGGGAGCTGATCATGAACCCGACGGCGATCGGCGCCGCGGGCGATTTCCTGAAACATGCGACGACGTTCCAGCTGCATCTGACCCAGATCATCAGCGTCTTCCCGGGTTCCAAGGCGCAGCCCATTCACCGCGATCAGGTCGCCTGGGATTTCTTCCCCTTCCCGCCGGACTATGAAGTCCAGTGCAACCTTCTGTGGGCCATGACCGATTATACCGAGGAGATGGGCGCCACGCGCCTCGTTCCCGGCAGCCATCGCCAGCCCGACAAGGAATACACCGTCGAGGATTCGATCCCGGCGGTCATGAAGCGCGGCTCCGCCCTGTTCTATACCGGCAAGATCTATCACGGCGCGGGCGAGAACAAGTCGGACCGCCTCCGCCAGGCGATCAACATCACCTATGCCGTCGGCTGGGTGCGCCAGGAAGAAAACCAGTATCTGACCACGCCGATCGAAATCGCCCGCACGTTGCCCGAGGACCTGCTGAAGGTCATGGGCTACCAGATGGGTTGTTTCGCCATGGGTTACGTCGGCGATTTCGAGGATCCGATGACGGTCCTGCATCCGCCGGCCGAGCGCAGGGTCCTGAACACCGAAATCATGGCGAAGAAAGCCGGCTATGTCGGTGACGCCAGGAAGCTGCTCGTCGACAGCACCACCGCCTGAATCCGGAGTCCCAGATCATGATCACGCGCACCAATCCCGACGTCGGCTATCTCGCGGCGGATGTCTTCGATGCCTTCGCCTTCCGCCAGTCGGTGCGGGCGGGCGACACGGTCTATTACGCCGGTGTCGCCCCCCTGAAGGGCTCGCTGGAAAGCCTCGACCTGGTGGGCACCGGCGACATGGCGGCCCAGCTCGTCTATGTCCTCGATGTCATCGACGCCTGCCTGAAGGCCGATGGTCTCGATCGCACCAAGATCGTCACCTGGACCTTCTACACGACCGACATCAAGGGTTTCATGGAGGTGATGCCCGCCATTCTCGGCCCCTGGGTGGGCGAGCACCGGCCGTCGTCGACCACGGTCGAGGTCCGGGCCTTCGTGCATCCCGACCAGCTGCTGGAAATCACCGCGATCGCCGTCGACGCCTGATCCCGTCGGCGACAGGAGACAAACCATGTTCAAATCGCTCATCGGCCGCAGCGTGATCGTCACCGGCGGCAGCAAGGGCATCGGCGGCGGGATTTCCCGTGGCTTTGGCGCCGCCGGCTCCCGCGTGCTCGTCGTTTCGCGCAATCTCGCCGAAGCCGAGGCGGTGGCGGAGGACATCCGGGCGGCGGGCGGCACGGCCTCGGGCTTCGCCGCCGATGTCTCCACCCTCGACGGCAATCGGGGCATGGTCGATCGCGCGGTCGAGCTTTACGGCGGTCTCGATATCCTCTGCGCCAATGCCGGCATCTATCCGGCGGCGATGATCGAGGACATGACCGTCGAGGAGTTCGACCGGGTGATGAACACCAACCTGCGCAGCACTTTTCTTTCGACCGCCGCGGCGGTGAAGGCGATGAAGGCGCGGGGGCGGGGCCGGATCATCATCACCTCCTCGACCACGGGGCCGGTCACCGGCTACCCCGGCTGGGCGCATTACGGCGCGTCCAAGGCCGGTCAGCTGGGCTTCATGCGGACGGCGGCGATCGAACTCGCGCGCTATGGCATCACCGTGAACGCGGTGATCCCGGGCGCGATCATGACCGATGGCCTCGCCGGACTGCCCGAGGAATTCCTCGGCCGGATCACGGCGGCGGTGCCCCTGAAGCGCTTCGGCAAGGTCGAGGAGATCGCCAATGGCGCGCTCTTCCTCGCCAGCGACGAGGCGGCCTATGTCACCGGCCATGCCCTGTCGATCGACGGCGGCATGACCCTGCCGGAATTCGAAATGGCCCTCGACGAGAGCGCCAGCCTGACCTGATCGACTTTCCGCCCCCCACCCCCTAAGCAGGCACACGACTTCCCAACCCCCGGTCCCGGTGACCGGGGGTTTTTCTTTGGCCGGTGATCGGGCGGGGCGATCGTTTGGCATGTGAATTGCTTATTGAAAATAATCTAAATCGCAACAGCCGAAGCCGGGGAGCGAAGCGGGCCGGAGCCGCGGGCGAAGTGCAATTGTACGAGTGAAGGAGTTTGTCCCATGCAGATGGCCGATGACTACCTGTCCACGTCGATCGTCGACGAAGCCATTCGTTTTGCCGCCTCATCCCTCGATGCGCCGGCAAGCATCTTCTGCTGGTTCGACACGAACGCGAGCATCGCCGATTACACCACGGCCGGCGTCAGCAAAGGCCTGATGGACGACTATCTCGACGGCCGCTATGTCCATGATCCGCTGAATGTTTTCGAGATCACCTGCGGGGTCGCGGATGTCGCCTTCCTGGCGACGGAGCGGGCGCGCTGTCCCGAGGAGCGGAACCGCATCCACGACGACTTCCTTCAGCGCTATGGCATTCACGATGAAGTGAATTTCATCTTCCGCAACGATGGCGTGCCTTTCGCCCTGCTGGCGATCCTGAACGGACCCTGCGCCGAATGTTTCTCGTCGCGCCCCTTCAACTGGGACGCCATGCGGGACTATCTGGAATTCAATCTGAAGATGCATCCCCGGGTGCGCGCCGCCCGGCAGGGCCGTCTGCTGGCACTGCGCTATGGTCTGACCCCGCGCGAGATCGAAGTGGTCGATCTGCTCAAAAACGGGGCGTCGAATTTGGCCATTGCCCAGATCATGGGCATCGGCCTCGCGACCGTGAAAACCTATGTCATCAACATCCTGAACAAGCTGGGCGTCGAGAACCGCGCCGCCATCATCGCCTTCCTGGCGCGGATCCAGCTGCCCTGAGTTCCGCGCGGTGATCAAATCGCAGGCAGTCGCGATCCGCCGATGTAATCTGTAAGATCTCCACCGCCGAAGTTCGATCCACCCTAAGGTGGATTGCGACGGATCGGCCCCGGGCCTCACGCTTCCCCTACCAGATCGTAGCGGAAGAGGAGCCACCCGATGACGGCCTTGCCATCGAGTGACGTGAATGTGCCCGAGGCGCCCGAAGGCCTGTCGGCCGGGACGGGTTCCTGCCTCGATATCGCCGGCCTGTCCAAGCGTTTCGGCGGGGTCTATGCCGTGCGCGATGTCTCGCTGCGTTGTGACGCGGGCGAGATTCTCGGCCTCATCGGGCCGAACGGCGCGGGCAAGAGCACCCTGATCAACCTGATCACCGGCACCCTGCGACCCGATACGGGGCAGGTTACCATGGACGGCCGGGTCATGAACGGCCTGACGGTGCCGGAATGCGCAAGGGCCGGCATCGGCCGCACCTTCCAGAACATCCGCCTCTTCGCCAATCTCGACGTCCGGCAGAATGTCGAGGTCGCGCATACGACGGCCTCGCGCCACCGCGAGGGCGGGCCGGAGTTGCACGAGATCGACGACCTGCTGTCGCGCATGGGCCTGCTGCCGCTCGCCGATCGCCTGGCGACGACGCTGCCCTATGGCCTGCAGCGGCGCCTTGAAATCGCCCGGGCGCTGGCCCTCGCGCCATCCTACCTGCTGCTCGACGAGCCGGCGGCGGGCATGAACGATGCCGAGTCCGAGCAGCTGGTCGACCTGATCCAGAAAATCCGCGACGACTTCGGCTGCGGCGTCTTGGTGATCGAACACGATCTGCGTTTCATCCGCCGGGTCTGCGAGCGGGTTGCCGTCCTGCACATGGGCGAGATCCTGACCATCGGTAGCCCCGAGGCGGTGCTGAACGACCCCCGCGTGATCGAAGTCTATATCGGCGCCGCGTCCGAAGACGAAGCCGCCTGAACCCCCATCGACCCACAGGAGCGTGACCATGAAGCCCGGTGATACCATGAAATGGCTTGGACTTTCCCTTTGCGCGCTGCTGCCGGCGACAAATGCCGGCGCGGCCGAGATCCTGAAGATCGGCGCCCCTGAATCGATTTCCGGGGACTGGGCGCCCTATACCGCCGCCCATGGCCTGCGCTGCATGGCCGAACTGGTGAACGAGGCGGGCGGCGACTACAAGATCGAACTCGAGGTGAAGGACAGCAAGAGCGAGCCGCAACTGGCGACCGCCCTCGCCCAGCAGATGCTGGACGACGGCGTCGTCGCCGTCTCGGGCACGCCCGCCTCCGACAGCCTGATCCCCATCGCCCAGCTCGCCGCCGGCTACAATGCCATCACCTTCTCGGCGATGAATACCCAGGTCGAGATGTTCGCGACCGGCCTCGGCAATTTCGTAACGACAGCGGTTCCCGACCCGTTCAATGCCGCCGCCACCGCCAAGGTCGCCTATGATCATGGCGCGCGCACGGCCGTCCTCTTCGTCTCCGATGCCGCCGGCACCTGGACGCGGGCGCTGCCGGGCTGGTTCGGCGAAGTGTTCGAGAAGCTGGGCGGCAAGGTCACCGGCACCATCGAATATCCGGGCTTCGGTATCACCGACTGGTCGCCCTTCATCTCCAAGCTGAAGACGATGAACCCGGCGCCGGATGCCATCCACATCTCCTCGATCAATCCCGATGTCGGCGTGCTGATCCGCCAGCTGCGCGCGGCGGGCATGGATACGATGGTGCTCGGCTCCGACGGTTTCGACGACGCGACCCTGGCCAGCGTCGCCGGCGGCGCCGCCAATGTCGACGGCAAGGTCTTTTTCGCCGCCCATGGCTTCCCGACGCCGGGCGGCTCGCTGGCGGTCTTCCAGGCCGAATGCGCCAAGCGGGGTTACGAGATCAACGGCGCCTTCTTCGGTCTCGGCGGCGATGTGATCAAGCTGCTGGTCGGTGCGGCCAAGGCGGCCGGCTCGACCGATCCGAAGGCCATGCTCGAGGCGATCTACACCAAGGGTCCGTTCGAGATCGTGACCGCGCCCACGATTTCCTTCGATAACCCCTGGCATTACCCGGTGAAGGAAGTTCCGGTCATGGGCTTCAAGGATGGCAAGCCTGTCCTGATGTCCTCGACCGTGCCGACCGACGTGCCTCACTTCAAGAAGTGACGGCGATGCTGGAGATCGATGGCGTTTCCATCAACTACGGCCCGGTCAGCGCCGTGCGTAATGTCTCCCTGAAGGTCGAGAAGGGCGAGATCGTCGCCCTTCTCGGCCCCAATGGGGCGGGCAAGACCTCGCTGCTGTCGGCGGCGATGGGCCTGCGGCCGCTGGCCGCCGGCAGCATCCGCTTCAAGGGCGAGGACATGCGCCGGCTGGACACCGAAAGCCGGGTGCGCCGGGGCCTGACCCTGACCCCCGAGGGGCGCAAGGTCTTCGCCAATCTGACCGTCCTCGAAAACCTCGACCTCGGCGCCGCCACAAGGGCCAAGGGCGCGGATTTCCACGCCGACATCGAGATGTGCTTCGAGCTGTTCCCGATCCTGGCCGAGCGCCGGCACCAGACCGGCGGCAGCCTGTCGGGCGGCGAGCAGCAGATGCTGGCGATCGCGCGGGCGCTGATGAGCCGGCCGTCGCTCCTGATGCTGGACGAGCCTTCGCTCGGCCTCGCGCCGCGCATCGTCGGCCAGATCTTCCGCCTGATCCGCGACCTGCGCCAGCGCGACCTGACCATTCTCCTCGTCGAGCAGAATGCCCATGAAGTGCTGCGCTTCGCCGACAGGGCCTATGTGCTCTCGACCGGCGAATGCCGCTACGCGGGACCCGCCGCCCGGCTGCAGGAGGCGGGCGCCTTGATGCAGGCCTATATCGGCGAACTCGTCGCCTGACGCCGAAAGGATATGCCATGGATTACCTGATCGAACAGGCGCTGAACGGCTTCAGTATCGGCGCGCAATATTCGCTTCTGGCGCTTGGCCTCGCCATCGTCTTCTCCGTCATGGGCCTCGTCAATTTCGCCCATGGCGAATTCATCGGTGTCGCCGGCTATGCCATGTTCGCCATGGCCGCCATGGGCATGACCGATCCCTGGCTGCTGGTCGTCTTCGCCATGGCGACGGTCACCCTCGTCGCCCTGGTGCTGGAGCGGGTCGCCTTCCGTCCCGTCCGCAACGCGCCGCCGACCACCGGCTTGCTGACCGCCTTCGGCGTCGGCATCATCCTGCAGAATCTGTTCCTTCTCATGGTCTCGCCCCGGCCGAAGGCGGTGCCCGAGCTTTCCGCGCTCAACCAGACGGTCGAGGTCGCCGGGCATAATTTCACCATTCTGCAGTTCCTCGAGGTGGGCGTGACCTCGGTCGCCATAGCGGGGCTCGTCTGGTTCCTCAAGGGCACGCGCATCGGCCTCGCCATGCGGGCGGCAGCCCTCGATTTCACCACCGTGCGCCTGATGGGGATGCGGGCGAACCGGGTGATCGCCACCGCCTTCGCCATCTCGGGGCTGCTCGCCAGCATCGCCGCCATCTTCTTCATCGCGCGGCGCGGCGCGATCGATCCCTTCATGGGGCTTCTGCCCGTGCTCAAGGCCTTCGTCGCCTGCGTGCTCGGCGGTTTCGGCAGCCTGCCGGGGGCGGTCGTCGGCGGCCTGTTGCTGGGGCTTGTCGAGGTTTTGCTGATCGTCCTCCTGCCGGACAAGCTGGCGGGCCTGCGCGATGCCTCGGTGTTCCTCATTGTCGGCGTCATTCTCGTGTTCCGGCCGCAAGGCATTCTCGGGCGCCGTGTCGAGCTGGGAGACAAGACCGCATGAACACGATCGCCTTCGCCGAGCGCACGCGCGGCAGCCGGCCGTTCCTCGACGCCCGCCTCGCCGGCAACCTTCGGGGTTCCCTGTGGCTGGTCCTGATCGCCGCCGCCATCGGTCTGTTCGTCATGGCCTTCGGCAGCCCCTTCATCATCCGCCTGACCGCGACCGCCTTCATCAATCTGATCGCCGTCGTCGGCCTGCAGATCTTCATGGGCAATTCCAATGTCGTGAACATCGGCCATGCCGGGTTCATGGCCCTGGGCGCCTATTTCACCGCGATCTTCGCGACCCCGGTGATGATCAAGGCGAGCATGATCCCCAACGCACCCTTCGGCCTTGCCGGGGTCGAGGTCGGGGCGCTCTACGCCTTCCTGATCTCGGTCGCGCTCACCAGCCTGATCGGCCTCCTGACCGGCCTCGTCCTGGTGCGCCTCGCCGGCATCGCCGCCACCATCCTGACGATTTCGATCCTGGTCATCGTGCAGGGCGTGCTCGTCACCTGGACCGATCTGTTCCGGGGCGCGCAAGCCTTCTTCGGCATTCCGAAGGTGGTCGGCCTCGGCCTGATCATCGTCGCGACAGCCGCCGTCCTCGTCGTCGCCCGGATGTTCAAGGGCTCCCGCCTCGGCGTGCAGCTGCGCGCCAGCGCGACCGATCCGCTCGCCGCCGAGGCGATGGGGGTCGACGTGAAGCGCCTGCGGCTTATCGCCTGGGTGCTGGGCTCGGCCGTCGTCGGCTGCGCCGGGGCGCTCTATGCCCTTTACGCCGGCACGATCAATGCCCGCGCCTTCTACTTCCACACCGCCTTCCTGACCCTGGCCATGGCCATCGTCGGCGGGATGCGTTCGGTCACCGGGGCCATGGTCGGCGTCGCCTTGCTCACCGTCCTGCTGGAGCTGATCCGCATCCTTGAAGGCGGCATCACGGTCCTCGGCATCGCCTTTCCGGAAATGCTGGGCCTGTCGGGCCTGATGCTCGGCGTCATCATCGTCGCCGTCATGTGCTTCCGCTCCGATGGTTTCATGGGCGGCCACGAGATCGAGGAGGTCTTCGCGATGCTCCGCCGCCGTCTCGTGGCCGGAAAGCGGGAGGGCTGACATGCTGAAGGGCAAGACCGCCCTGGTGACAGGGGCCGGGCGCGGCATCGGCCGGGGCATCGCGCTGCATCTCGCCGCGCTCGGTGCCCGGGTCGCGCTGGTCAGCCGGACGACCGAGCAACTGACCAGCCTCGAAGCCGAAATCTCGGCGGCCGGCGGCAGCTCTGTCGCGATCGCCGGCAGCATCGCCGACGAGGCCGGGGTCGAGGCGGTGGTGGGGGCGGCCTATGCCGCCTTCGGCCGGCTCGACATCCTCGTCAACAATGCCGGCATCGTCGAGGAAGCCGCCTTCCTCGACATCTCGATGGAGAGCTGGCAGCGGGTGATCGGCACCAATCTGACCGGCAGTTTCCTGATGATGCAGCGCGCCGCCCGGCGCATGAAGGATCACGGCGGCGGCGCGATCATCAACATTGCCTCGATCGATGCCCAGGGTTACGACGGCCCCCAGGCGTCCTATGTCGCGTCGAAGGCCGGCCTCGTCGGCCTGACCCGGGATGCGGCGACCTCGCTCGCCCGCCACGGTATCCGGGTGAACACCGTCAGCCCCGGCTGGGTGCGGACGCCCATGGTCGAGAACTTCCTCAATCCCGAACAGCTCGACTACATGCTGCACAACTTCAACCGGGTGCCCATGCGGCGCCTGGTCGAAGTCGGGGAGGTCGCGGCAGCCGTCGCCTTCCTGGCCTCGGACGTCGCCTCGGGCATCACGGGCATCGATATCCCGGTCGATGGCGGCACGCTGGCGACGCTCGGCGTCTTCGAATCCCTGCCGGGACAGGACCCGGCTTGACGAGACCGGGGAACGCGCCCCGTCCGCCGGCGGGGAGGCCTAACGGCCGCCGCGCCGGGCCGCCGTCGCCCGGGCCGGCTCGTCCGTCACGATGGCGTCGACGCCGAGATCGATGATCCGGCGATACATGGCGATGGCCTCGCGCCGGGGCTTCACCGGGTCCTCGGCATCGGCGAAGCCGCCGACGAAGAGCCGAAGCCCGGCGCCCCGGGCATCGTCGACGATGGTCGAGGCGGGCATGGTGCCGCCATCGGCATAGGTTCCCTGGACATCCAGGACGTCGACCAGCACGGCATCGGCGAAATTGCGCACGGCGCGCAGGCCGTCCGGCGTCTGATAGTCGCCGAAGCTGCGCCGGTCGCCGGTCTGGGCGGCATCGCCGGGCCTCCCGGTCGAGGGGCCGAGCACGAAGACCCGGGGGTTGCCGCCGGTCGCCCCGAGACGGGCGAAGCTCGACGGCTCGCTGGTGCCGATCATCACGTCGGGCGAGCCGGTCAGCCGGTATTTCTGCAAGGTCGCCAGCAGGCGCGGCTCCATCGGCCGGCCGCGCGCGGCATGGATCGCCGTGTCGTGCAACACGATCAGCAGCGAGATCCGCCGCCGACGCTCCATTTTCCGCCGCTCGACCAGGACCAGCAGGTCCTCGAGAATCGGCGCCGGGAACATGCCGTCGAAACGCGTGCCGCGACCCGCGATGGGTTGGGTCGCCGTCAGTCGGGCATAGTCGCTGTAGAAGGTGAGATCGATCGGCCGCCCAACCGGCGCCGGCTCGCCCTTCAGCGGCGCGGGCGCGGGCAGGAGGGCGGCTGCATCGGTATTTTCGGCCAGATTGCGGGCGGTGCGAATCACCTGAACGCCATCCGCCGTTTGGTAGACATCGACGCGGAGCCCATCGGCCCCTTGCGCGATGGCGAGATCGAAGGCCGCGAGGGTCCCTTCGGGGAAGGTGACGGCGGCGCCGTCCCGGGCGAAGACCTGCACCCCGTCTGCCTTTGCCGCCACGGACGCAAGGCCGGACGAGAGGGCAACCAGGCCGGCAAGCAGCAAGTGCCGAAGCATGACCGGCTCTCCACATCAGACAAAACTGCGCCGACCTTAACCGACCCGGCCGGATCTATGAAGGTCGCGATTGCGTGATTTTGCCCCGATGCGGCGTCGGGCCGCGCTTTCGCCGGAAATACCGCGTTTGCGAACGATTTTGTCAGTTGCAAACGGGCGCCGAGTTTGCACACTCCCGCACCATAAGCCGGGCGTTGCGCGAAGCCGGCGTCGAAATCTGGGGAGAAGGCCATGAAGCCGCCATTCCGCAAGGTCAACTATCTGTCCAACGAGATCGGGATCGAGCGCCGCGACAACGGCGAGATGATCCTGCGCCTTGCCGAGCCGCTGGCCGATTACGACCACAACATGATCGTGCCGCTGCGCAAATGGGCGGCGGCGGAACCGGACACCCTGTGGCTGGCCCAGCGCAGCCCCGAGCGGGACTGGCGCAAGGTCACCTATGGCCAGGGCCTCGGCTATGTGAACGCGATCGCGGCGGCCATGCTGGCGCGCGGCCTCGGTCCGTCCGATGCCGTCATGGTCCTGTCGGGCAATTCGATCGAACATGCCCTGATCATGTATGGCGCGATCGCCGCCGGGGTTCCCGTCAGCTCGATCAGCCAGGCCTATTCGCTGATGTCGATGGACCATGCCAAGCTGGTCTATGTCTTCGACATGATCAGGCCGAAGGTCATCTTCGTGCAGAACGGCCGTTTCTTCGAGGCGGCGCTGACCAAGCTGAACCTCGACGGCTGCGAGATCGTCTATGTCCAGGACGCGCCGGGCAGTCTGCCGGCGACCGATTTCCGCGACCTGCTGGCGACCCCGGTCGGCCCCGAGGTCGATGCCGCCTTCGAGGCCCTCGGCCCCGACAGCGTGTGCAAATATCTCTTCACCTCGGGCTCCACCGGCATGCCCAAGGCGGTGATCAACACCCACCGGATGCTCTGCGCCAATGTCCGCATGGCGAGCCAGCTCGTGCTCGATCAGGCGGTCTGGCGGGCGGCGGAAGGGGCGCCGGTCGCGGTCGACTGGCTGCCGTGGAGCCATACCTTCGGCGGCAACGCCAATCTGCATGGCGCGCTCTACAATGGCGCCAGCCTCTATATCGACGACGGCCGCCCGCTGCCCGGCCTGTTCGACGAGACGATCGCCAACCTGCGGGAAATCTCGCCGACAACCTATATGAACGTGCCGGTCGCCTATTCCATGCTGCTGTCGGCGATGGAAAAGGACGAGGTCCTGGCGAAGAACTTCTTCGCCAGGCTGAAATTCTGCGCCTATGGCGGCGCCGCTCTGTCGCAGGATCTGTGGGAGCGTTTCCAGGTCCTCGCCGTCAAGGTGACGGGCGAGCGGGTGATCTTCACCACCGGCTGGGGCGCCACCGAAACCGCGCCGGTCGCGACCAGCGTGTTCCGCGAGTCGGAGCGGGTCGGCATGATCGGTCTGCCGCTGCCCGGCGTCGAGCTGAAGCTGGTGCCGACCGCCCATACCTATGAGGTCCGGGTGCGCGGGCCACTGGTCACCCCCGGCTATTACCTCGATCCGCAGAAGACGGCGGAGGCTTTCGACGAAGACGGCTTCTACCGGATCGGCGATGCCGCCAAATTCCTCGATCCCGAGCATCCCGAGCTTGGCCTCGTGTTCGACGGCCGGGTGGCGGAGGATTTCAAGCTCGATACCGGCACCTGGGTGCAGTCGGGTCGGTTGCGGGTCGATCTGCTCGGTGCCGCCGCGCCGGCTATTCAGGATGCCGTGATCTGCGGTCACGACCGGAAATTCGTCGCGGCCCTGGCCTGGCCCAACTGGGTCGGCCTGCCCAAGGTGGTGACGGACGAGGCGGCCCTCGGCTCGCTCGACACCATGCTGAACTCCAGCCAGCTGGTCGAACATGTCCGCCAGGGTGTCCGCGCGCACAACCGGGCCAATCCGGGATCGTCCACGGTCATCCGCCGGGTGCTGTTCATGGCCGAGCCGGCCAGCCTCGACGGCGGTGAAATCACCGACAAAGGCTACATCAACCAGAAAGCGGCCTTGACCCGCAGGGCCCATCTCGTCGAAAAGCTCTATGCCGATCCGCCGGGGAATGACGTGATCGTGATCTGATGGGTGGTGTCCGGGGCCTATGGATATAGAACTGTTCGTCCGCGCGCTGATCGTCGGCTATGTCGTTGCGGCGCCGGTCGGACCCGTGAATCTGGTCTGCATCCACCGGACATTGCATATTAGCCGGGTGAACGGCTTCATGGCCGGGGTTGGCGGCGCGCTGGCCGATGGATTGTTCGCCGTCATCGCCGCCTTCGGCCTGACCGCGATTTCGGACTGGATGCTGGCCCATGATGGCTGGATGCGCCTGTTCGGCGGCTTTTTCCTGATCGGGCTTGGCCTTCGCACCTGGATCACGACGCCGAAGGATCGGGAACTCAAGGCCGACGAAGGCTCGATCCCGCACGCCATGGCGGGCACCTTCCTGCTGACGGTGACCAATCCGATCACCATCCTCGGCTTCGCCACGGTGTTCGCCTCTACCGGGCTGGCCGGCGACGGCTCCCTGGCCGGGGCGTCGCTGACCGTGGCCGGCGTCTTCGCCGGCTCGGTGCTGTGGTGGCTGACCCTGGCCTTTCTCGTCGGCCTGCTGCGCGGCCGGCTCGAGGCCCGAGGACTGGTGCTGATCAACCGCATCTCGGGGGCGGCGATCATGGGCTTTGGCCTCTGGGCCCTGGCCAGTCTGATCTATCACCCGCTGTTCGCCGCCTTCCTGCCGGCGGCGAATTGAACTTCAGCCGCCGCGGACGATGAATTTCGGGTTGCGGAACTCGGGCTTGCCATAGGACAGCGCCGCCCCTTCGAGGGTGGAAACCGTGCCGCCGGCCGACAGCACGACGGCATGGCCCGCCGCCGTATCCCATTCCATGGTCGGCCCCATGCGGGGGTAAAGGTCGGCCGTACCCTCGGCCACCAGGCAGAATTTCAGCGACGAGCCGGCGGCGACCATCGAGGCGACCGGAAGATCGGCCAGGAATTCGTCGGTTTCCTTGTCGCGGTGGCTGCGGCTGGCGACCACGGTGAGACCCGAGGGCGGCACCGGGCGGACCTTGATCGGCTGCGGTGGCAGGCCCTGCTTCCGCACCATGGCGGTGCCGATGCCGTGACCTGTATGGATCCAGCCCTTGGCCGGCGTGTACACGACGCCGAGGATCGGGATACCGTCCTCGATCAGGGCGATGTTCACGGTGAACTCGCCGTTTTTCTTGATGAATTCCTTGGTGCCGTCCAGCGGATCGACCAGCCAGAAGCGGTGCCAGGTCGCGGGATTGCCCGGCGGCAGTTGCCCGGCCGAGGCCGCTTCCTCGCCGACGATGGGAATATCCGGGGTCAGCTTCATCAGCCCGGCGGTGATCACGGCTTCGCCCGCGACGTCGGCATCGGTCACCGGATCATTGGCGCCCTTGGAGCGGACATCGAAATCGGTCTCGTAGATCTTCATGATCTCGACGCCGGCGGCGACGGCGAGATCGGCGATGGCGACGATCAGTTCGGCGCGGGTGGCGGTGTCGAGACGGGGCATGTCAATCCGATAAGAGGGTCGAAAACAGCTGGAAGGTTTATAATGGTCCCTCGAGGCAAGGCAATGTGAGAAAGCCTCACGCCCGGTCTAATAAGCGATCGCCTCCAGCGCGGCGCGCAAAGGCGCCGCCAGCGCCATCGGCCGCCGGCTGTCGCGGTCGACATAGACATGGATGAAGAACCCCTCGGCCGCCGCCACCGTCTCGCCGTCGCGGAACAGGGCGATTTCGTAACGGACCGAGGAGGTGCCGAGCTTGCCGACCCGAATCCCCGCCGTGATCACATCCGGAAAGGCGAGTTCGGCGTGATAGCGGCAACCGGTCTCGACCACGAGGCCGATCTGGCCGCCCTTGTGGATATCGAGCACGCCGCGCTCGATCAGCCAGCCGTTCACCGCCGTGTCGAACAATGAGTAATGCACGACGTTGTTCATGTGGCCGTAGATGTCGTTGTCCATCCAGCGGGTGGTGATGGTGCGAAAGGCCCGGAACTGGTCACGGGTGGCGGGGGGGATACGCGAACTCATGAAACCTCCGGCTTACCAGGCGGCGCGATAGATCGAGAGGGCGTCGCCTTCCGTCACGGCCCGCGGATTATTGACCAGCAGGCGCTGCTGCTTCATGGCGTCGCTCGCCAGCCGGGGCAGGGCATCCTCGCCGATGCCGACATCGCGCAGGCGCGGCTGCAGGCCGATCCGGGCGGCGAGCAGGGTCAGTTGCTCGATGAAGCCGGCGCAGCGGCTCTGCGCGCTGTCCTCGGCGGCCAGCATCGGGAAGGCATCGGCCGCGATCTCGGCGTAAAGCCCCGCCGCGTCCGGCGCGTTGAAGCGCAGGACATGGGGCAGCATCAGCGCGTTCGACAGGCCATGCGGGACATGGAACAGGCTGCCCACCGGATAGGCGAGGGCATGGACGGCGGCGACCGGCGAATTGGCGAAAGCCTGGCCCGCCAGCATGGAGCCCAGCAGCATGGCGCCGCGCGCCTCGATATTCTTGCCGTCGAACACGGCTTTCTCGATGTTGGCGCCGATCAGCCGCAGGGCCTGGCGCGCCAGCATCCTGGACAGCGGGTTGTTGTTCGGGCTGGCCGAGGCATAGGCCTCGATCGCATGGACCATGGCGTCGACCCCGGTCGCCGCGGTGATCGCCGGCGGCAGGCCGAGGGTCAGCAGGGGATCGAGCACGGCGATATCGGGCAGGATCACGGGGGAGGAGACGCCGCGTTTTTCCTCGGCGCCCACGGTGATGATGGAAACCGGCGTCACTTCCGAACCCGTTCCCGCCGTGGTCGGCACCAGCAGCAGCGGCAGGCGCGGCCCCCTGGCATTGCCGACGCCCCAGGCCCCATCCAGTTCCTCGGCCGAGCCGAGCAGCAGGGCGGCGAGTTTCGCAACATCGAGGGAGGAGCCGCCGCCGAAGCCGATGACGCCGGTCACATCCCCCGCCCGCCCGGCGGCGACCGTCGCGTTCAGCGTCTCCAGCGAAGGATCGGCCTCGACCGTGTCGAAGACGGTGAGGGCAATGCCGGCGGTTTCGAGCGCCGCCAGCGCGGGATCGCACAGGCCGAGACGGCGCAGGCCCGGATCGGTGACGAAGAGAATGCGGGGGCCGAGGCGCTTTGCATGATGCGCAAGCCTCGTCGCCGCGCCCGCCTCGAAGACGATGGACGGCGTCGTGTTGAAGATGAACCCGGACATGGCGCGGCTCCCCCAGAATCGTTTTGTCGGACGTCTTGCGTCGTTATCGGCGGACTGTGACGCGACACGGCGGGCGGATCAACCGCCGCCCGGCGCATCAGGCTCTTGCAGCGATGCAAGACGGGCGCGCAGGCGCGGCGCCGAGAAATCGACGAAGGCGCGCAGCTTGGCGGCCACCAGCCGGCTTTCGGGATAGACGAGATGGACGGGCAGGGGCGGCGGCTCGAAATCCGCCAGCACCCGGACCAGGCGGCCGGCCCGCAGGTCGGCGTCGGCCTGATAGGACAGCACGCAGGTCACGCCCCGGCCCTCGACCGCCGAGGCGACGGCGGCCATGGCGTCATTCACCTCGAGCGGCGGGCTGAGCGCGATCGTCTGCGCCGTGCCGCCGCCGGGGCCGGGCGGGAAGCGCCAGCCCCGCGCCCCGGCGACATGGGAAAAGCCGATGCAGCGCAGCCGCGCGAGATCGGCCGGGCCGGTCAGGGGCGCCACCCGGGCGAGATAGGCGGGACTGGCACAGAGAATGCGCCGCACGCTGCCGACCTGGGTCGCGATCAGGCCCGAATCCGGCAGGGGACCGATGCGCAGCGCCACGTCCATGCCTTCTTCCGCCAGGTTCACCACCCGGTCGATCAGCAGCAGCCGCACCCGGACGGAAGGGTGGAGGTCGAGGAAATCGTCGATCAGGGGCCGCGCGTGCAGTCGGCCGAAGCTGACCGGCGCGGTCACGTTCAGGGTGCCGCGCGGCGCTTCCCGCTCCCCGGCGGCGAGGCGTTCCGCATCCTCGACCTCGGCCAGGATGCGCCGGCAGCTCGACAGATAACGCTCCCCCGCTTCGGTCAGGCGCAGGGTCCGGGTCGTCCGCAGCAGCAGCCGCGCGCCGATCCGCTCTTCCAGCAGCGACAGCGCCCGGGTGACGGCGGCGGGCGAGCGCCCCAGCCGGCGCGCGGCGGCGGCGAGGCTGCCGGCCTCGATCGTCGCCACGAAGATCTTCATGACCTCGAAACGGTCCATCGGTCATTCCACCAAACGCAATGATACCTTCAGCATTATGGCTATCAGGAGAAATGACAAGCGGGCCTAGGCTCCTTGTGTCGCTTCCCCCATCCGCCCAACCCCGGAGTTCCACGATGAGCCGTATTCCCGCCCTCGATCCCGCTGACGCCCAAGGCAAGGCCCGCGACCTGCTGGCCGCCGTCAACGCCAGCATCGGCGTGACCCCCAATCTGTTCCGGGTCGCCGCGCAGGCCCCCGCCGCCCTCGAAGGGCTGCTCGGCCTGTCGTCGGCACTGGCCGGCGGTACCCTCGGCGTGAAGCAGCGCGAGGCCATCGCCCTCGCCGTCGCCGAGGCGAACGGCTGCGACTATTGCCTGTCGGCCCATACCGCCCTGTCCCACCGCGCCGGCCTGTCCGACGCCGATATCGCCGAGGCCCGCCGGGGCCATTCGCCCGATCCGAAGACCGACGCCATCCTCGGCTTCGCGCGGCTCGTCGTCGAACAGCGCGGTCTGGTGCCGGACCAGGCGCTCGCCCATCTGCGCGAACTCGGCATCGGCCATGGCGTGGTGGTCGAGATCGTGGCCCATGTCGCCTTGAACAGCTTCACCAACTATCTCAATCATGTGGCGGGGACCGAGATCGATTTCCCGCTGGTCCAGGCCGTCGCCGCCTGACCAACGCTGCCGCCGGCAGGGAGGACGTCATGCACCAGCCTTCGAGCGACATCGCCTTCACGCCGGCGGTCAAGGATATCCAGCGCCGGCGCCAGTCGCGCGCCTTCTACGAGAAGATGGAGGCGCAAGGGGGCTTCCGTACCGGCGTCACGCCGGAATTGGTCGCCTTCCTCGCCGTGGTCGACACGGCCTTTCTGGCCACGGCGACGGCGGACGGCCAGCCCTATGCCCAGCACCGGGGCGGCCCCAAGGGCTTCATTCGCGCCCTCGACGACGAGACCATCGGTTTCGTCGACTACAGCGGCAACCGCCAGTTCGTCACGACGGGCAACCTGTCGGAAAACGACCGGGCCTTCCTGTTCCTCATCGACTACGCCGAACAGCGCCGGGTGAAGCTCTGGGGCCGGGCCCGCATCGTCGAGGGCGATGAAGAGCTGACCCGGCGCCTGATGCCGGAAAATTATCGCGCCCGGCCCGAACAGGTGATCCTGTTCACGGTCGAGGCCTGGGATGTGAACTGCAAGCAGCATATCCCGCGCAAACTCGATCTCGCCGATGTCGCTGGCGCCATCGGTCATCTGGAACGGCGGCTGGCCGCGGCCAATGCCGAGATCGAGCGCCTGCGCGGCCTGCTGGGGGAGACGGCTTGAGATGCGGGTCCTGATCGTCCATGCCCATCACGAACCCAGCAGTTTCAATACCGCGCTGCTGACCACGGCACGCGAGACGCTGGCGGCGGCCGGGCACGAGTTGCGGGTCTCCGACCTCTATGCCATGGGCTTCCAGCCCGTCTCCGACCGCCGTAATTTCAAGACCATGGCCAATGCGGAGCGTCTCGACCAGCAGGCCGAGGAACGGCTGGCGGCGGCGTCCGATGGTTTCGCCGACGATGTCGCCGCCGAAATCGAGAAACTGCTGTGGTGCGATCATCTGATCTTCCAGTTTCCGATCTGGTGGCTGGGCCTGCCGGCGATCCTGAAGGGCTGGGTCGACCGGGTCTTCGCCCTCGGCGTCGCCTATGGCGGCGGGCGCTGGTTCGACGGCGGCGCGCTGGCGGGGCGACGGGCGATGTGCTCGGTCACGGTCGGCGGCACGGCGGAGGTCTATTCCGACATTGGCGTCTACGGCCCGCTGGACGACATCCTGTTCCCGATTCACCGGGGCATCTTCGGCTTCACCGGCTTTCAGGTGATCGAGCCTTTCGCGGTCTATGGCCCCGGGCGGATGGATGCGGCCGCGCGGGCCGGGGTGCTCGCCGCCTATCGCGAGAAGTTACTGACGCTTGATCGCGCCGCCGTGCTGCCCATGCCGAAGGTGGCGGACTACGAGCGTCTCGTGCTGAAGCCCGGGCTCAGGCCGGCCGCGCCTTGATGCCTTCGATCAACAGGTCGGCGATGAAATCGACATGGCGTTCGATCGAGTCCGGCGCCAGGGGATCGATGTCGTAGAGCGGGCGCAGGGCCGCCCCGGAATTGAAGAAGGAGACGACGGCCCCGACCATCGCCTGCATGAAATGCGGGATCGGGATCGGCCGGATCAATCCGACGGCCATGCCGTGTTCCAGCAGCGGCACCATGATCTGGTGCAGCGGCGCCAGCAGGTGTTCCGTCAGCCAGTCCAGCCGGCTGCCGGGATTCAGCGTCTCTCGCGTCACGATCAGCGCGGCCAGCGGATTTTCCGCCGAGAAGCGGGTGAAGGTCCGGATCGCGTGTTCGCAGGCCTCGATCGGGCCGAGGTCCAGCAGCTTCGGACTCTCGATGCCGACCCGCTCGAAGATCGGGGCGAAAGCCCGGGTCGAGGCTTCCCGCCACAGCTCTTCCTTGCTGCGGAAATAGTAATAGATGTGCGGATGGTGCACCCCGGCGGCGGTGGCGATGCGCAGCACCGACGCTGCCTCGAAGCCGACGACCGCGAATTCCTGCAACGCGGCGGCGACGATCCTGTCCCGCAAATTGGGTTGCAGGTTCGCGGGCTGGCGTTGTGGGCGGCGGCGGCCGCTTCTCCCGAATTCTGGCATGACCATCACGGAGAAATTGTCATTACTCCTGATTACCAGAAGGCCGGGCCGCTGTCGAAGACAACTCTTGCGAGATGTATCCGCCGTCACATGCCGAATTTGCGGCGGGCATCGATGGCAAGTCCTATGCCGACACTGCCGAAGATATCGCCGTCGACCGGCCGGGCTTGCGGCAGATGGGCCAGGATGCCGCGCCGGACCACGGGCACGGCGGTCGAGCCGCCGGTGAGGAACACCGCCTCGATCGCCTCGCGCGGCGTGCCGGCTTCGCGCAGGCAGCGGTCGATGCCGGCCAGGATGGCGGCGACATGGGGCGCCAGCACCGTTTCCAGCTGGTCTCTCCTCACCTCGATATCGACCGGGCGGGACAGGGGCAGGCGGACGGCGGTCGTTTTCGTGTCCGACAGCGCGATCTTCGCCCCCTCGATCAGCCCGGCGAGGCGGTGGCCATTCCGGTGGGTCAGCAGGTCGATCAGCCGCTCGACCAGCTCGGGCCGGTCGACGGTGCGCAGCAGGCTCTTGAAATAATTGATGTTGTTCGAGGTGTAGAGGCTGGGGATCCGGTGCCAGGTGGCGAGATCCTGATAGAGCCGGATCGGCATGGGCAGTTTCTTCGGGCCGATCAGCGCGTCCATGCCGAGTTCGGGCATGGCCCGGGCGAGGCTGAGATCGCGGTCGAAATCGGTGCCGCCGATATGGACGCCCGCGCGGCCGAGAATATCGCCCGAGCGGTCGGCCTTGCCGGCGTGGCGCGGCGAAAGGCGGGTGACGGCGAAATCCGAGGTGCCACCGCCGAGGTCGACGATCAGGGCCAGTTCCTCGTGGCTGACCGACTGTTCGTAGTCGAGGGCGGCGGCCACGGGCTCGTACTGCAATTCGATATGCCGGAAACCCTGCGCCCGGGCGATGCCGACCAGTTCAGCCTCCGCCCTCGCGTCCGCTTCGTCGTCATGGTCGACGAAACGGACCGGCCGGCCGAGCACGACACTGTCGACGGGACCGCCCAGCCGCATCTCCACCACCGTCTTCAGGTGGTGCAGGAACAGGCCGATGATGTCGCGGAACGAGACGCGGCGCCGGCCGACCAGTGTCGTCTCCTCGATGAGGGCTGAGCCGAGCACGCTTTTCAGCGCCCGCAGCAGCCGGCCCTCGGTGCCCTCGACGTAGGCGGAAATGCCGTCGCGGCCAAAGCGCGTCCGGTGTTCCTCGTAGTCGAAGAAGATCGAGGAGGGCAGGGTGACGCTGTCCCCCTCCAGCGGGCAAAGGGTGAAGCCATTGCCGGAGACGATGCCGGCGGTCGAATTCGAGGTGCCGAAATCGAGGCCGCAGTAAAGCCCGCTCATGCCTCGCCCCCCAGGCGCCGGATCTTCTCGAAACGGCGCACCACCTTGTCCCGGCGCAGGCGCGACAGGCGTTGCAGCCAGAAGATGCCGTCGAGCTGATCGATCTCGTGCAACAGGCAGGTGGCGCGCCAGCCCTCGGCCTCGGCCTCGTGGCGGGTGCCGTCCAGATCCTGCCAGGACAGGCGAATCCGGGCGGGCCGTGTCACAGCGTCGATCACGCCGGGCATGGACACGCTGCCCTCGTCCCTTGTCACGGTTTCATCCGAGGTTTCGGTGATCTCGGGATTGACGAAGACTTCCACCGGCCCGTCGCCCAGCTTCAGGACGACGAGGCGGCTGGACACGCCGACGTGGGGGGCGGTGATGCCGACGCCGCCGGCCTCGATCATGGTCTCGGTCAGGTCGGTGGCGAGCGCGGCGAGACCGGGGCCGAAGTCAGAGACGGGCTCGGCTTTCCGGCGCAACAGGGGATCGGGGTGGCGGAGAATCGGACGAATCGGCATTTCCCTTTCTAGCCTGCCGGCCCGGGCCGGGCCAGAGTGCCGTCCCTATCGATCCTCGCCGGTCTGCCGTGTCGAAATGCGGGCTTGGAAGCGCCGCGCCGGCTGGCATATTTCGGGACGAGCAACAAAGGATATCGCCCGTGAGTGTTTCCGCCCCGCCCGATCTCGCCGCCGAAGTCACCGCCCTGCTGGCCGGTTTCGGGGTCGACCCCGCCCGCGTCAAGGGCAAGGGCCGCGCCGTCACCACACCCATCACCGGCGCGGTGATCGGGGCGGTGGCGGACAGCGAGGTGGCGGCGGTCGAAGCGGCCCTGACCCGCGCGACCGCCGCCTTCGCGGCCTGGCGGCTGGTGCCGGCGCCGCGCCGGGGCGAGCTGGTCCGCCTTTTGGGCGAGGAACTGCGCGTGGCCAAGGCCGAACTGGGCCGGCTCGTCACCCTCGAGGTCGGCAAGGTGCCGTCCGAGGGCGAGGGCGAAGTGCAGGAAATGATCGATATCTGCGATTTCGCCGTCGGCCTGTCGCGCCAGCTTCAGGGCCTCGCCATCCCGAGCGAGCGGCCCGACCACCGCATGATGGAGCAATGGCACCCGGCGGGCGTCGTCGGCGTCATCACCGCCTTCAATTTCCCGGTCGCGGTCTGGTCGTGGAACGCGGCCCTCGCCCTCGTCTGCGGCGATCCCGTGATCTGGAAGCCGTCGGAAAAGACGCCGCTGACCGCCCTCGCGGTCGAGGCCCTGTTCGCCCGCGCGGCGGCCCGTTTCGGCGGCGTGCCCGACGGCCTCGTGCAGGTCGTCACCGGCGGGCGCGATATCGGCCAGATCCTGGTCGACGACGCCCGGGTCGCCATCCTGTCGGCCACCGGCTCCACCCGCATGGGCAAGGCGGTGGGCGAGCGGGTGGCGCGGCGCTTCGGCCGCTGCATCCTCGAACTCGGCGGCAACA